>CP060501.1:967500-1292355 GCA_024760545.1 Nitrospira sp. | reverse complement strand
GGCCAGCGCCGAGAACGGAGCTGCGACCAGAATCAACAAACAACACACCCATACACGAATCAGAAAGTGACGGGACATTTTCAAACCTCTTCTTTCTCTGGTCCCTATCATTCGTAGCGACTCTGTCGCAGTTGCTACCTTAGGAAACCGCTATCTGCGACGGTTTGCGGCGATCGCGCATGAAAAACACAATCCCCACTACGATGATCACGGCCGCTACGGGAACCATATAGATGTTAAGGAATTTTGAAAAAAACTTCGGCTCTCCTACCGAGAATGGAAACCGGGAGATATGCTGCTGCTTGTCGCCCACGGTGACCATGCCGACGAATTTCCCCGGCTTGTCAAAAGTGTACGTAAAATCGATGGAACCATTGGGATACACCTTTGCTGGAAGGTGGAAGACCGTATTCGCCTCAAGATTGTCCTCCGAGCCGGTGTCCTTGATAATGCGAACTTCGGCGGGTAGCGTGCGAAGTTCTTGTTCGATGTAATCTAGGACGACAATCGTTTGGCCAGTCGCCGGGATATCTTCACAAAATTGCTTTTCCTGTGTGTTCTCAGGTTGGTAGCCGCTGAAGTGCATCATAAAGGGCCCAACCGTGAGTTTGCACATGTCCTCGGCCATGGATAGCCCACCGTGAGCATGGACTTGTGAAGACAAGAGAGCACCCATAACAAATACTGCACATCCAACCGTCAGCTTTAGGTTTACGAAAGGCCTCATGACGATCCCTCTCTGGAATGGTAAAGTGAATGCTTAGATATTGACATGTCATGCCCGGCTGTTCATGTGCGGCGTCGGGCAAACCAACCCCGCACTTTGACCGACTTCGAGAGCTCATACCCGACTATCCCGAGTACCAGCAGCAATGCCAAAGGCCCCAGTGCTGCGCGTCCGAGTTTTGAATAGTCGACCTGTTGCACTCGCAGCAAATACGATGAAGGGCTCAGCCCTTCTGCAGTGATGATGACCTTATACAGACCCTTGTCCAATTTGGCTTCGCCCCTCACGACACCGTCCGGGTGAGAAGCCGGCTTCCAAAACGCCACTGTCTTGGCCTCGTCTTGCTCGTTTTCATTGACCCCTTGGACGATTTTGACCCCAACCTGCAGTGTCCGCAGGCTTGGGTCGACCAGATCCACGACCAGAAAGGTATCGCCCACATCAGGGATGTCCGTGCAGTATTGAGCTTTCGGCTCAATTTGGGGTTGGTATGCGCTGAAGTGCACCAGGTTGCCACCGATTCTGCGCACACAGGTGTCCTCTTCGATCGACACGTTTCCGTGCGCCATGATGGTGCCGGGGTTCAATGTCGCCGCGAGAACGAATAGAAAAAGAAGCGGGCCGATACGTCTTGCCTGCTTGATCATGAGGTCATCTGTCGTGTCAAATTTCAGACGGTCGATATTCGACGGAATTTACCATCCTGCAGACCGCTCTTTCAAGTAGTCGAACCACGCGTCTTGGTGCGCACTAGAAGACGGCCTCACTTCTGCTATGGGCGCAGCCTGTGAGACTGAGAATTCATGTCATCTGAAACTGAGAAGTAAACTCGAAATGGAACTATTTCTCGAGTTGACGATATCGATCAGACGTGGTGATAATGGCAATAAGACAGCGGGCGTAGCAAGAAAGGAGAACGTATCATGAAAGCAAAAGAAGGGGTCGTCAACATCCTCAACAAAATCCTGACGGCGGATTTGACCGCCATCAATCAGTATTTCGTCCATGCCAAAATGTGCGAAAACTGGGGGTATGAACGCCTCCAGCATAAAGTGCGCGAACGGAGCATCGATGAGATGAAGGATGCCGATGAACTCATCGGTCATATTCTGTACCTGGAAGGTGTGCCCAATATGCAGCGAATGAACGCTGTCCAGGTCGGTGAGACCGTTCCTGAACAGCTTAAATTGGACTTGAAGGCAGAGCAGGAGATGCTGAGCTTACTGAATGAAGGCATCGTGCATTGCACCAAGGTCACCGATTTCACGACGCGGCACATGCTCGAAGACATGGCGAAAGATGTCGACGCCCATATCGATTGGATCGAAACCCAATTTGATACCATCAAACAAGTCGGTCTGGAGAATTACCTCGCCGAACAAATCAAGAAAGAATCCTGAGGCAGCATGAAAGCCAAAGAAGGGGTCGTTGAACGTCTCAACCAGGTATTACAAGCCGAATTAACGGCTGTGCACCAGTATCTGCTGCATGCCGCTATGTGCAAGAATTGGGGATATGAACGGCTGCATGAGCACTTCAGCCATCTGGCAACTGAAGAAGTGCAACATTCAGCCGGGCTGATGGACCATATCTTGTACCTAGACGGGACGCCGGATGTGGAACAGCTCGATACGGTCGCACAGGGGCGGGATGCAGTGGCCCTGTTTCGAGCTGACCTGGAGTTCGAACGTGAAGATGTTGAATTGCTCCGAAAGGCGATCGCACATTGCGCCAAGGTGAATGATTTCACAACGCGTCACCTGCTGGAGCATATGATTGAGGATTCGGAAGAGCACGTTGACTGGTTCGAAACGCAACTGCGGACGATCGAGCAGGTCGGTCTCGATCGATTTCTTTCGGAGCACATCAAGAAGTAGTGACTCGTCCATCCTGTTCGGTACGTGCGGTTCACAAAAGCCCTAAGGGCGAGAGCCCCATCGCTTACAACATCGGCTGCTTACGGGCGCCATGAAGTCAAACATGCCTGATGCTCAAGTCGGCATGATCGCGGAGCTCTCGCGATCACGCGCCCAGTGTTTTCAGCCATGCTTTGAGTCGTCGCGTTCGAACCGACCTGGCAAGTCCCCGTGCCTGTCCTCGTTGACGCTGGAATGAGCGGCACTTGAGGCACCACAGCGAGGGGATCTGATGCCCGGTCGGTTGGTTGCATCGCTGGCAGATCATGATAAGCGTTTCTGCATTGAAAGTGTGATTCACCGGCTCCACTCTCTCAACGGAGAGCACGGTCCGCTGTCGAATGCGTGTGCGGTGCCTCTCGGGAGTCCTTCTTCAACATTCCGCCGGTTGAGTGAGGGGGGCAAGGGTCCTCGGGAGGTGAGGCCCCTTGCCTGTAAAGTGGGAGGGATGGGGGCTCCCACTTCGGGACCGGTGTATACGGTAGGCCGCCTGTGTTAGAGGTGAAGAGTTTCATTCAAACCTGTAGTCTCGATCTTTCCTAAGAGTTCACCCAAAAGACTGACGACAAAAGGGTCAAATTGCGTTGCTGAGGCTACTCGGAGGATTCGAAGCGCGATGTGATCCCGGAGACCTTGATCAGCGACACCGGGAATATCAATGGCGTCGAATGCATCCGCAACGGCCAGGATTCTCGCTCCCAAGGGAATAAACTCTCCTCTTAGACCATACGGGTAACCGGACCCATCCCAACGCTCATGGTGGTGTGCAATCATCATGGTTGCATCGCGGAGGAAGGAAAAGGGTTCAAGTAACGTGGCACCGAGCCGCGGGTGGTTTTGAATCGCCACGTAGGATTCCGGATCGAGCGACCCTTGCTCGGATTGTAAGTGGAGCGGCAACATGAGAAGGCCGACATCGTGAAGCAGGGCGGCCAGTTTCAGCTGGTGTAAAGTCACGGCATCGAGATGCGCGGCTTCCCCGATCAAAAGCGCGATGTCGGCCGTCTTTTGCCCATGTCCTGCTTGCCAAGGGAGCAGTAGATCGAGCTCCTTGCTTACCTGCCGGACGAGGATGCTTTCGAGGTCGCGGCGGGATGTATGTGGCAGATAAAGATGATCGATCTTTCTGAGCATGCCTTGAATACTCAGAACGGCTGGCTCAACTTTATCTGGCGTGTACACGCGCATGACTCGCCTCCGTAAGAACGAAGAGCCCGGGACCACCCGCGTGATCCTGGGCTCTGGGTGAATAACCGCTGGCCGCACAAAACGTCTACGACTTGCGCTGGTGCCTATTATTCTTGAGGTCGTGTATCTCTCATCGGAAGACCTTCCGGGCGCCCACATGCACGCAAGGGAATGAACATGATCAGGAAGCTCAAGGGCATTGGGATAGCACCAGCCCGGCCACTCCTTCTTCCAAGATAAGTCATGGTGTTCCGGTCCCCCAGCCTTCAATTGCTGAAAATGGGATCACGATAATGCGCTTGCACCGCTTACATTTCAGCTCCAGCCCTTGTCCACATACCTTGGCGATCAATTGTCCGCACTCGCAACGAGTCTCAAGGGCCTGAGAGCGGTCCAACGAAGCAGTTCTTGCAATAGCCATAGTTCTGATGGAGTATGAAATGATAATGAGAACGATTATTAATATCTTAATAGGTATTTGGTTGTCAAGCGGAAAACTCTTGGGAGTGGAACGAGTCGGATCGTCCGGAAATATCACAGTCGATGACGTGGGAGGATGGTTCCACCATCAGAAATTCGTCATCGACTGCGTGCACTGCCAGAGATCTATGTTCGTATCTGATTGTGGGTATAAGGGCAGTTCCAAGGTGCCGATTCCTGCATGGCTGCCCTTGTATTCAGTACGGTCCGTGTTCGGTGAATCACCGCCGGCTATTGATAGTCTTCATTCAATGCCTTGAGGAAAGCGGCGAGCGAACTGACATCTTGGCTGGTCACGGCTATTCCACCAAGCTCCGGATCTCCATTCCGAAGACTATTTGCGCGTTGGAGATCAGATACCTCTCGGTAGAACTCCACGATCTGCTCAAGCGTATCGAATTGTCCGTTGTGCATGTAGGGCGCGGAATGGCTCAAATCGCGAAGGCCTGGTGTCTTGAATCTGGCTATGGCTCGATCCAGCAACGTTGAATCGGATAGAGGGCACGGCACCTGGTCATCGCACAGAATGACTCTGATTTTTGTCTGCGTACTTGGCATATCGGGGTTGGCGAAAATGTTCCATACGCCCAGATCGGTTAAGGCAGGATTGCTCAGCACAGGAATCGCTCGGAAACGTTCTGAGGCGGCGGGATGGTTCTCCGTGCCGGGAAGGAAGGCATCGTAGTTTCCATTACGAGTGGCAAGATCGGGGATCACGAGAGCGGAAAATGTGTTGGCACCGTGAATGCCGTCGTACTCTTTTTGTGTCGTGCTCGTGTTGTGCAGCTTGAAATCGGTAAAGTTAGGTGCGGCATGGCACGCGAGACAGTTCCCGATCTTGCCTGCGGTTAACTCGCCCGGTGAAGCGGGTAACGTCGCCGGCTCCGCTAGGAACATCTTCAAACCGGCCAACTCTGTCGCGCCGAACTCGAACACTTGAGTATGAAACTGGAACTGTCCATTCGATCGGTTAGGATTGGACGTCACGAATCGAGCGGAGAAGCCCGGTGCGTTGATGAGCGCCCGGAGCCGTCGGCTATAGGCTAGCGGAGATTCATTTGGATCAGGCCGCTGAGGTAAGCCGTTGATCGCCAAGAAGACATCGAATGGTGACCGAATCAACGCCCCGCTGTCCTCGGTCTGTGAAAAGAGAAGACCTTTCACATAAGCTGAGACCACTCTCACGACCGCGTCGAAGATTTCTTGGTCGCTGGCCGATCCGACGAACGCGCGAAATTGGGGAGGCAGACGCAGCTCCTCAGGAATGTTCGGGTCGGTGCCGGTGAACAAGACTCGGTAAGGCAGGCCGGTGTCGGTTAGGTCAAAGGAACCATCGTCTCCTCGGACCACCTTTGCGACATGCGCGATCGCTTGAGCTTTTTCGCCGTGAAGCCAGCCGAAGTTGCGGCCGGTAAATGTCGCCGTGACCAGTTCCTCCATAGAATTGAATTCCGCGTCGAAATGGAACAAAACGCCTCCGGGCCGATTCAGACTTGCATTAACCAGAGGAGGAGAGTTTCTCGGCGCGTGCGTCTTACCGTCGGCTCGTGCAGGGATAGGACTTCGGCGCGCAAAGTCGGCATAGGTTCGCATGCCGCCGCCGGGAGACGACAGGACATCGTCCACCAAATGGCAGGCCCGACAATTCATCGACAGCCCTTTGAACGGTCCAGGATTGATCGGTGCTCCTAAGGTTTCAACCGTATCGACCACGCCATCACCGGCTTTGGAATTATTGACGTCGCCCCCATTGTCCATGAAGACTTTGAACGCCTGGGCAAATCGCGTTTCAAGAAACAGCCGCTCGCCGATTGCTTCTTCGGCACCTGCCGTACCAGTGATGGTGGAGGGTGTAGGCGAGCTTTCACCGCCTGAGCAGGCAGCCACACCGATGAGGATAAGAATGGAAGAGAGAAAACTGAGAGAGGTTCGCGTGTGGCTCAGGATGTGGGTATGACTCATGGTGCATCACTTTCTGTTGATGGAACGTCAATAGGCAGCGAGGGTCTTCGGGAGGTGAAGGCCCTCGCCGATAAAGTGGGAGAGGCGAACCTCCCGTTTCGATTCCGGCGTTGGTCGCACGCTGGAGTTGTTGCCAGTGAAATACTCATCGCAAGGTTACAGTTTTCGTCCTTTCCTGGGGGCAACGCGGGAACATGAAGCCAGGCAATCTTGAGGAGCATGGTCTGGAGTGCCAAGCTCGCCGGCTCAACATGATCTGTAGCATCGATACGCATGACTTGCCTCCGTAAAAAAACGGCAGAGCCCAGGACCTTCTGTGTGATCCTGGGCTCTGGGTGTACACAACCTCTGGCCGCTGAAAACGTGTGCGTGACTTCGGTGGTTACAATTCTTGCGGTGGTTTGCCTCCCATGAGCGGCTGCCCAAGTACCCACATTTCATACAATGGAACGACCATCATGACCAGAAAGCTGATGGTCATCAGCGTATCCCCTATCAGCATCGAAACGACGAATATGGGTGAGACATAGCTGATCAGCCATGGCGACAGGAGATCGAGAATCACGCCGCCGAACCCTGCCCAAGTAATTGCCGCTTTCAACGTATGGCTTGCACCGGTCAGATACATGACGTGGATCAAGATCATGAACACGACCGGCATCGTAAAGAGATGGAAGTGGGTGATTTCCGCGAGTTCTCGAAACGACATGGGTTCTCCAAATGTCGTATCGGACCCTCGATAGTGCTCAGCGATGCCTTGAGGTGACAATCCCGTCATGCTATGGGCCCAAAAAAAGGAAAAGCAAAACCCGACGAACATCAAGAGCAAGAACAATGTGTACAGCAACCGAATATGGCGATCGGAATCGCGCAGCTTAAATTTCTGGTTGAAGTTTCGCATGCAGGGACGCGGGGTCCGCTCGATCTAGTTCCCAAATATGGACGGCAACAAACCCCTGTCTTTTTTGGCGGCCAGTGTGTCGCTGCCGATCCCGGCCGGCTTCAAGTAGAACTCATCGATCAACACAAGGACGCGTTTAATGCCTGCACTCATTGAACGCACGGACATTGTGGCGCCGCTGATATTGATGATGTCTTTGTTGATCCGAACCGGATCGAGAACGGATTTGCCCTCATACTGGGCGTTGAATCGCTTCTGACGAACTTCGCTCCCACGCGCTTCCCGAAACACAAGGAGCTCAATATCGGATACCAAACCCTTGTTATCGACACCGACCATATACGTCATCGGTTTATGTTTGCCGATGGTATTTTGGACGACCGCATAGCCGTCGACCTGATCTCCGGTTTCACCGATGTAGATCTCGAAAGACTCTTCCGGAAACTTCCAGCCGATCCGGTCCTGGATAAGAGACTTTTTCTCGGAGCCGAGCCTGATGACATCCTTCCGAATCCGTTCGGAGTTCGGCAGCATGAGCTTGATGCCTTCTTCCTCCCTTAAGTAGACCTCAGCCATGTTCATTTCTTGGTCGGTCAAATAGCGCTTAAGATCGCTGTCCCAAATCCGTTCGGCACCGATCGATGGAGTCGGCATCAGGGACAAGGTGATGAACAAGCAGACGAAGCCGATAATCATGGTGACACCGCGCAACCTTTTTCTTTGAGACGCACATTGAGTTTTTCAGTGACCTCTTCCATCACTTCTTCCGATGGCTCGACCGGCCACCATCGTGTTGCCTGCTGAGATACCCCGCCCCTGGCATGCCATCGTTGACGGGTTTCCAGCACATTCACCGAAGACACGTCATGATCTTGCTTGACGGCGATCGTCAGCCGCGCCCGTTCGCGGTTGCCGAATCCCTCCCGTCCAAAAATTCCATAGGGTCGTCTTTTCCCTTCCATTTCGACCCAGGCGGTCTCAATCGTTCCATTGCTTTTATTTTCAGACGTGACCGAATAGCCCTTCATCGTTTCCGCAGTCGCTTCCCAGACGGTGTCGTATGGGCAGACAAAATACTGATCCCGCCCACCGCTTAAGGATGCACAGGCTGCGAACGTTAAACACAGAAGGAGAACAATCACTCGCATGGATCAATTCTCATGATTTCGGGTTAGGGGAGGCCGGTACGGGCCGGCCTCCCTGAGTTCTTAAAAATATGTTGCTGCCGAAATGACAAGTGCACTGTCATGAACGCGTTGCCCGTTGTTTGGATTAAACGATTTGGGCAGGTATTGATAACTTATCTTGAACACCGCATCTTCGACCGGTCGGTAGTTCAAGCCGAACGAAATTTGCTCGAGCTCACCCATGTTCTCTCCCTTGTTCCCTAAGTTCAAATTGACTCTGTCGTATCGGATCACACCGGTGAATGTCGAACCTTCCCCGAAACGCTTTGGCGAGAGTTTTGTCAAAAACGAAGGCATGAAGTGGTAGTTGCCTTGGACATAAAATCCCTGCAGCCTTTCAGGGGGGGTGCCCAGTGGGTTCAGTGTGCCCACGCCAGTCAGTAAGCTTCCTGGAGAAATACCCTGGAACGTACTTCCCGGAATAGCTCGCGTGTTATTTCTCGCATACGCCCAGGCTGCTTCACCGATGAGTTCAAACGGTCCCTTTTGAAGAGTCCAGTCTATGGCAAAAATACTCAGCGGGTTGTAGCTGGTGGGCGATCGATTTCCAAAATAACCGGACCCAGCGATTTCGACCCCTAGCACAGGGCTAAAAGCCAGACGACCGGAAACCGTTTTCCCGTTATTAATGTCCAGTCCATCGGCGGAGCCACATTTTCGCTGGCGGGCTTCTTTTGTGCCGGTTTCTTCGTTTACTCTCGGCTCCCCATCATTGCCATAGCCGCAGGGACCGGTCGTAACATAGACCTCATAATCCAGTTTGCCGGTTCGACCGGGATAGAACGTTCCGTAGAGACCGGCGCCCGTCTCTGACAGAGTTGATGGGATGATGAATTGGCTGACCATCGGCCGATCGGTCAAGTCGTTTAGCGGTGAATCGTGCAGCAAGTTAAACTTGCCGAGGGGAATCAGAATGATCCCGCCTCGCAGGTTGACCTTTTCATGGATCAAGTAGTCGATGTGGGCGAACTCTAAGCTGATTTCAACGTCATTCGTCGCTCTGATCCCGTGTTCAATCTCAATTTCAGAAGCAAATTTCACATGTTCGGTGATGTCCGCATAGATGAATGGAACGAATCGTTGCTGATCGAAGCCATTCGTTGTCCCCTGACTATTTCGTATGTCTTCAAATCCTGATTCAAGCACCGGTTTACGGTGGGCACGATATTGAATGTCAAAATAGCCGCCGACGATGGCCTTCGGGAACGACACGAATGGTTTGGCGTAGATGAGCCGTCCAGATCCGCTTGTTCCAAACGATAAGGGCTGTGGCTGATCTGCCCGGCGTTCTCTGCCAACCTCTGGAAGGGCACCGATTCCGGGTTCAGCGGTTGGTGCGGCCGGCCCTTCTCGGCGTTCCATAGATCCTTCCCGCCGTTCATGTTCTTGCAAACGTTTTTCCACTGCTTCGTCGACCATTTTTTTGATTTCCTCAGGGGTCAAGTTTTCCGCTAGTGCCGGCATAGCCGGTAAGCAGATGATCACGAGAGTCCCGAGGATTGACCGCATCTTCATCGGTATCCTCCAGCGTGTTTAAAGTTGTGGTGTGACTCGGGACTCGGTGGTCTCTGGTCTTGTGCAATAGCGGAATGAAATGATTGGAGCAGCTACATAGGCCTCCTTGAACAACTTGGGACTAGGCTGAAAAAGCCTCCCATCCTTCGATGGATGAAAAGGGGATCATGACCATACGCTTGCAACGTTTACATTTCAGTTCCAGCCCTTGCCCGCAAACCTTGGCGATCAATTGTCCACACTCACAGCGTGTTTCCAAAGCGTGATTGCATTCCAGTGAGGGAGTTTTTGTGATAGCCATCGTGCGCGGTGACTGACGCCCCTAAATTGAGAACGATTATTAATATCTCCATCAGTATTCGTCTGTCAAGTGATTAATTTTCATTGAGCGACCTGCCATTCCCTGGCAGCTTGTCTTATAATTTTCGTATGAAGACGATCCCGATGTTGCAAAGAGGTTTACTCGGGGGCTTAATTCTGAGTGTGGCAGGCTGCGCGACGGAATTGCCTTCACTGGTCCATCAAGATCAGGTCACGGGCAACTTGGTTGTGGGGAGGGTCTTTACTGTCCTAACAGGGGAACGGTCTCGTCGGTATATGCCTCAAGTTCGGTTTCTTGAATTGGAAAACCAGGATTCTTTAAAGCGCTTTCAGGTGGAGATCGAGTCTCCAGATCAACGCTTTGCGGTCAGTTTGCCTCCCGGAAGGTATCAACTCACCCGAGTCCAGATTAGGGAAGGCCCGTTCATGTCCATGGCCGATTTGTCTATGGCACTTTCCGTTGACGCCGGTGCTATTACGTATGTTGGGACCTGGCGATTCGGAGTCGATTCGCCACGCTACGGGCGGATGGTTACGGTCTCTGTGGTTGCTGATCAAGCAGAAACGGCAGGGGTGCGGGATTTTCTCGATGATCAGTATCCGATCTTCGATAAGCGTTCCATGGTCGAAACGCTTCCGCAGCCGTCACAGATGGAAGCGCGGCTTTACGAGGTCATGCCTTATCCTCGGTATTCGAGATATTTCCGCCGGCACTGGTGGTAAGGACGAGGTCACAATGAAAATGCCTCATCTTCATACCATTTCCGTAAGCATGCTCTGTTTCATCATTCCTATGGTGGCCAGCTGTGTAGAAATACGACCCGCGTCCCCGCCCATTGTCTCGAAACGTATCCAGATGCACATGGGCACTCTCGTTACAGTCACGGCTGTCGCTTCCGACAAAAACGTGGGCGATCGGGCCGTACAGGCCGCATTCGATGAAATCAAGCGGCTTGAACAGTTACTGAGCACCTGGCGTTCTGACAGTGAACTCTCGCAGGTGAATGCACAGGCGGGCCATCGGCCGGTGCAGGTGAGCCCTGATACATTCCAATTGGTGCTCAAAGCTCTGGATATCGCAGCGCTCACACATGGTGGGTTCAATATTGCTCTTGGCCCTGCGGTTGAAGCCTGGAGTGTGACCGAGGAGCAACGCATTCCCGGTGATAAGGAGTTGCAACAGCTGAAGCTGCTCGTCGATTGGACCAGTATTCAATTTGATAGAGAGCGAAGAACGATTTATCTGCCGCTTAAGGGGATGCGCATCGATGTCGGCGGGATTGGCAAGGGGTATGCGGCCGATCGGGCAGTGGAGGAGATGAAGCGGGTAGGGGCCAGGGGCGGCGTGGTTGCCTTATCGGGAGACATCAAGACCTTCGGCAGCTTGCCGGACGGAGCCGGGTTTTCGGTAGGGATCAGGCACCCACGTGAAGAAGGTACATTGATCGCCGTCATCGACTTAAAGGATGAAGCGATTTCAACGGCAGGTGATTACGAACGGTTCTTCGAACGGGATGGAGTCCGCTATCATCACATCTTGGATCCACACACGTTGCAACCGGCACGTGCTTGTCAGAGCGTCACGGTCATTGCCAAGGAAGGCGTGATGGCCGATGGACTGGATACGGGGATCTTTGTGTTGGGCCCTGAGCGAGGAATGGCTTTGGTGGAGCACTTACCGGACGTTGAAGCTATCATTATCGATGGTGAAGGAAGGGTGACCGTATCGTCTGGGCTTCAAGACAGGCTGCGTGCCCCATGAAAAATGGGTCTATGTCCGCATAGGACAATAAAAGCATCCAACCGGTTGCTTGCAGAGACCGTAAACCTCCCCGAGGGCATGAGCCCCATCCGTGATGGAAAGTGATTGAAATTTTATAGCGGCGCAGGTTCGTACCGGGCAGCCACATGCTTGCGGCTGCCCGACGGTCCATCCATTAGAATGTCCAACGTGCTCCGGCTTGCCAGAGCGCCGGGAGGCCGGGGTAAATACCTCGGGTACGGTCCATGATGACGTCCTGTCCGAGCATATTCTTCCCCGTGAAGAAAAAGGTCGTATTGATCCTCTTGACGTGTTGATTGACGGAGGCGTTGAGCATGCACCAACCCCGCACAATACCACGTTGTCCGTTTGGGGTCGGAATGACGGTATTGCGGTCGTCGGCGAATTGATCGCTGACGCATTGGGTTTCTACTCTGGCGTTAAACGCCCCGAGGCTGAAGGCTCGGTTGGCATAACCGATCCCGGCTGAGATCAAGTGTTCCGGAGAGTAGGGCAGGCGGTTTCCACTGGTATTGAAGATTGCCGATTCACCGGGCAGCAGGGCGGAAGCCGCGAGGGAGCTATTACGTATTCCTCTAAAGTCGGCTTGAGCGACCCAGGTGTAGTTGAGATCGAGGGTGATATCTTGATCGTCATTCCGTCCGGTCACGGCGTCCAATATATCCAGCTGCGCGGCAACTTCGGCTCCACGATGTTGCGTTTTCCCGGCGCTGGTCAAGGTCGCGCCGGTGCCACCGGCAACGGATTGAGAAATAATTTGATTGTCGAAGTCCATCTGATACCCGGTAATTGAATATCCGAACCACGGCGTCAGGTTACCCCGCACCCCCAATTCATAGGTCCAGTTCAGTTCCGGTCCAAGGTCGACTACTTGTCCAGTGCCGGTAATGGCGTCTGAAATGAGTGGAGGTGACATGCCGCGATGGGCACCGAAAAAGATCGTGTTGTTCGTGAAGGGAGAGTAAGTCACGCCGACTCCCGGCAAAACTTCGGTGAAGTTGGTTTTTCCGTATGTTCCCTGGCCGCTGTTCGCCAGGCGATTTGTTTGATCATAGCTGATGTGTTCGACGCGGAATCCCGGTGTCACCGTGAATGGGCCGAAGAACAACCGCTCTTGAGCAAAAAAAGCATAGGCGTTCGTCGTGCGGAAGTTATTTTCTCCCAAACAAGTGGTCCCAGGGGCAGGGACGACGCAGCTTGAAGGTAATCCTGTACCCGATAGGTTATTGAGCAGCTGCTTGCGGTCGGATTGCTCGAAGGTATACCGAGCTCCAAAATCTGCCTCGCCTTTTATTCCCAACAATGAGTGCAGATAGTGGAATCGGGGTTCGATGCCCCAGACCCAATATTCCCGCTCATTCGTAAAACGCCGGTTTGCCGGTACAACACTGAAGGAGTCTGCCGGGAGAGAGTTACCGTTTTGTATGCCGCCGACCGCAGCGCCGTTGGCGTTCACACCTTGCTGAGACTGCCGAGACCAGTCCCGTTGAATGTAATGCCCGAAAAAGTTGGTGGTCGAGGTCAAATTTGCCGAGAACATGTGGTTCACCGCTACATGATAGCCGAGTCGCAGAAAGTCGAAGTGATCGTTCGTGAAGGGGGTCTGCCGCTCTCCGCCTCGGGTGGCCCAATCCGCCTGCGTGAGCCCCTGGTAGCCGATCCCCGAGTTCTCGCGATAGTAGTTAAACTTGGCTAGAATTTGTGTCCGATCACTCAATTCCTGGACTGTCTTAAGAGTCAAGTCATCCACCCTGGCGCGGATGTTGGTAAATCGTGGCGTCTCGGTTTGATAGTGGGTGTAATCGACCAGGTAGCCGCCTCTTCCCCAGGTTCCTCCGTAATCGAAGTGCGTGTTCAAGTAGTTCAGATTGCCGCCCCAGACCTGAAAATGACCTTCTGGAGTCTTCGGAGGCATACGGGTAATGAGGTTAATGACACCTCCGATCGTTTGGGGTCCATAGAGCAATTGGCCGCTGCCTTTCAGGACTTCGATTCGGTCAAACCGGAAAATCGGCGGGAAATAATATGACGACGGATCGGCGTACGGCATGAGCATGATTGGGACGCCGTCCTCCATGATGTGGACCTTTCGGCTACGGGTCGGATCTAGGCCACGGATACCGATGTTGGGCCTGATGCCTAAGCCGTCCTCGTCGCGCACATGAACGCCCGGCACCTCTCTCAAGGTTTCGTTGATCGTAAATCGGTGGTTGTTCTGGATGGACTCTGCCGTGATCACCTTCCCCGAACCGGGGATATGGTCCAGGGCTGTCGGTGCAGTCCCGATAATTTCAGTCAATGGAATCTTCAGCGGCTTTTGATCCTCTATGGGTGGCTGTGGAAGCACTTCTTCAGCGAGAGCTTGGGCTGCTGGCGCACTTTCAATGGTAACGGAATCCGGTCCAACAACACGATAAGTCAGGCCTGTTCCAACAAGGAGTAGTCTCAGCGCGACTTCCGGGGAGTATTGGCCAACCACAGCAGCGGATTGTTGATCTTGAATAAGGTCCGTTCTCGCCAAATAACGGACGGCACTTTGGCTTCGAAATGATTCGAGCGCCTGTGGAAGCGGTTGACGCGGTATATCGAAGGTCACAGCCTCAGGAGGCAACTCGACCGGGATCTCAGCAGCCGCCTTTGGGAGATTCCCCAATCCCAGAAATAATAATCCAACGAGAACGAAACATGACGCCTTGATTCGACCCATGTGTATCTCCTTTTCCATCGTCGGCAATAGTGCAGGAGTGAGTTCTATGAAGAAGGACGAAACGAAGGAGAGGAATTCCCTATTAGTTATGAATAATTTTTACAATCAATCTCAAAATGGACGGATCTCATATTGAGACCTGGACCTGCCGGTTCGATAGAAAATCTATATTATCAATGCGTTATTAGGAAACTACGGTGAGGTATGAGGTAACTGGTGTCACTCGAAACGGATGGACACTTTTGAGCATTTTGAGAGACTGGTCGGGGTCGTTTAGGGAAACGCTGCCAGATAAGCGAAGGTCTCGTAATGAGGTAGTGGCGATCACAATCCGGCCGGGTCGATAGCGATTCAATTCCTCGACAATCATGCTCAGGGGCATGTCCGTGAATGAAAATTCACCTTTGCGCCAGGACGTAATCTTGAGCACATCCGCTGGTTCCGGTTCGTTCAGGATCTGATGCTCGTCATAGGTCATCCGGTAGCCCGCCGGTATGTCCCACGCATGATCATCGTGAAGCAGTCGAACGGCGCCCTCGATCACCGTGACCGTCATGTTGTCCGCATGATGGTCAATGTTGAATGTCGTGCCGACCGCCCGTACAACGCATCCATCCACCGTGACTTCGAATGGTCGCGCGGCGTCAGGGGCGACCTCAAAAAGCGCTTCTCCTTGTGTGAGAGTCAAGGATCGACGGCGTTCGGATAGGTTCACTGAGAATGCCGAATGTGTATTCAAAAAGACGGTCGATCCGTCCGCGAGGGCGACGGATTTCTGCTCGCCGGTCGCAGTCTTATAGTCGCTCAACCCGACAGTGAGCGTGGACCAAAGTAACATAGTGGTGATAATGACGACAAACGTAGCGGCTATAGCGGGCCAGCGCAATCGAGTGGCCGATCCAAAGATCAGAGAGGACACACGGCGTGTAGCGAACCCGACTGGTGCCGATTCATGTTTCTCGCGTGTGACTTGGCCGGTCAATCCATCAAGGGCGTGCCAAAACCGCTCGGCATCCCGGAACTGTGCTTGGTGCATAGGACTTCGCGCATGCCAGGCTTCAAACTCTCGCTGTTCCTCGGCAGACATGAGGCCTGAATGGACGCGCAGAATCCATGTATTGGCTTCGTCCGATACGCACGAGTGCTTGTTGTGGTCTGAAGAGGTATGTTGCGTCGACATATCCGCTTGATCGTGTGACAACCAACCCGGTACATGGAAGGAACCCACACTATGATAGTCAGGAGTGTTGTGCCGACTCAATGGAAATCTTTCTGCTTCTTCACAACCGGCCATCGAAGGCTTCAAAACGGGCCCGGCAATAAGCGATGGCCTTGCTGAGATGGTGCTCTACCGTCTTCACGGATATTTGTAATTCCCTGGCGATTTCCTCGTAGGTTTTATGCTCAAACTTGAACATGACGAATGCGGCGCGACGCCGAGCGGGTAGTTCGTCGATCGCCTTGAGCACGACAGCCAGGCGCCTTTTTGCGTCGACGGCCGCTTCGGCATCAGGAGTGGCGATCGGCACGGTCAGCGCTTTTTCCAGCGGTTCTGAACGAGGCATCGCGCGATCTTTCTTCCGCAGATAATCAATCGCGAGGTTTTTGGCAGTGGTGTAAAGAAAGCCTCGTGGGTCGCGGATCGTCTCCGGCCTGGTCAGGGTAACGATACGCAAATAGAGTTCTTGAACCAAATCAGCCGCAGCCGAAGGACAACGTACTCTTCGCGTGAGAAAGTGCAGCAGCTCGGTGTGTTCGGTCTTGGCAAATTCCACAAGTGAGTCGAGACGGGATGCGCCCGTTGACGGGGTACCGGTGACAGCCGGGCAGGACAGGGGGAAATGAGTCACCCCGATCTCATCACATGAATCAGACATCGATCTCGCCTATCAAAGGGGGCCGCGATCTCAAAGGAACGCGTCGGTTGCACGTTACCGAAGGGAATAGCTGATCGGCATCAAGATCGCTACTTGCGGTTTCCCCAAGGGATGGTCCAGTTTTAGCGGAGAGGCCTTTTTCAGAGTTTCAATCGCGTCATTATCCAGAATCAACCGCCCGGAGCTTTCTTGCACGTTGACCATTAACACTTGACCATCGTCTCTGATGACGGCGCGGAGGACCACTCTGCCTTCCCAGCGATTCATTCGAGCCATGACGGGGTAGTTCTTGAGCTCATTGATTCGCCCTTGCAATGCCCTCATCAGCCACCCATAGTCCGCCTTGGCTGCGGGCGCCGCCGTTAGGGGAGCTGCGGAAGCCACGATCTGTTCGGTCGCAGGCTGCTGGAGCTGCGCCGATGTCTCGCTTGCCGTCTCGATGGTGGGTCGTTGGACGACTGAATCGGTGATCAATTGGCTGGGGACCGGTGTCGCGGCCGGCGTCACGGGTTCATTGAAGGCTTCCTCGTTTACGGGAGCCGGTTCTTCGACGACCCTTTCCTGAGGTGTTACCGGCGTCTCAATTCGGCTGACTTCATGATATTCGACGGTGTTCGCAATAGCAGTAGAGGCGGTTTGATTGACCGGGGTAACCTCCTGGATGGTTTGAGTGGGCCCATGCTGAGCCGTCTGTGGCTGAATCTGCTTCGTTGTTGCCCCCACCGGTGTCGATCGGGATTTCATCGACTGTGGCTTCGGTGGAAGAGTCGGAATTGCCGGGGCGGGAGGATCCGATGTTGGTTGGAAGCTCGGAGATTCCAACAGTGCCACGTTCCACTTGAATGAGTCGGGTTCAAGCGACGATGTGAATACGGGCATCAGCGCGAGAGCGGCAGCGCCCATCAGCGCATGGAAAACTACAGAATACACCCAACCCTGACGTTGCAGGTGAGTCTGGTCCGGATAGTGAGAGGAGAGCGAAGTCACGATTTCACTACTTCAAGACTGACTTGTCCAAAGCCGAGGCCTTTTAGTTCATCGACCACCTGGACGAACCGTTCCAGGATCGTCACTTTGTCGGCACGGACGACCACCAGCGACTCCCTCGGTTGCTGCTCAAGCACCATTCGCAATCCATTTTCAGGAACGGCGGAATCGTTCAGATACATCTCTCCGCGCGAGGTTAACGTGATGACGAGCGGGACGTCTTTCCTATCGGAAGCTTCAGTCGCTTTGGCTAAATCGACAGGAATTTGGCCGGTACTGATGAACGTGGCCGTCGTCAACACGATCACCAGCAAGACCAGCATGACGTCAACCAAGGGGATGACGTTGATTTGGTTCAACTCCTCATCCATGCTGCTGGGTTTTATAGAGGGTGATCAGTTCAGCGACGCGTCTCCGGAGGGCGTTGTTCATCACCACGCAGGGAATAGCCACTAGAAGCCCGACAGCCGTGGCCTTGAGTGCAAGGCTCAACCCGACCATGACGGAGCTGACGGCAATGGTTTTTGAAGTTCCCATGGTGTGGAAGGTCAGCATGATTCCGAGGACTGTTCCCAAAAGCCCGATATATGGCGCATTAGCTGCCACTGTTCCGATAATGACCAATCGCTTCGTCAGGGCGATTTCGAAAAGCTGCTGATTGGGGTAGAGAGAAGGGTCAATTCGCCGGTAAAACTGCCACCGTTCGACAGCCACGGCTACTGCCCATACACTGAGGATCAGCAGCAGGCCGATAACTCCGTAATCCACGATTTCTTTCAGCGCGTCCAAGACGACATGCCTCCCCTTCTTATCTTCTTGATAATGCTTCTCAATACCACCCGTTCTTCGACTCTGTCAATGGAAAAATTCAGTCTGGTTTGGAATCCCCCGGGAGACTGATGTTGGGCGAGTGCGGGAGAGCGGCGGCATCAAACAGGACGGTATGCGTCGCCGACACCCGCACCTCAACCGGTGTTCCTTCCTGGTAGACACTGGTCGAGTCTTCGCTACTGTGGATAACTTGGCCGGAGGGGAGTCGGACGGTGTATAAATTTTCAGAGCCTCGGAACTGGCGACCCACGATCCGGGGACCCGCCGATTGGTCGGGGATCAGGTGAATGTCGTCCGGGCGAATCATGACCGCGACGGAGGTTCCTTCCGCCCGGTTGAGGGGATTAGGGAACTCTCCGAGTTCGGTATGGACCATGCCTTGTCGGATTTGCCCAGGAATAAAGTCGGCTTGTCCCACAAAGTCCGCGACGAATGGGGTAGCCGGCATGTGATAGACAAGTTCGGGTGAATCGAGTTGTTCGAGGTATCCGTGATTCAGCACAGCGATGCGATCGGCCATTGCAAAGGCTTCCTCGTGATCGTGGGTCACTAATATCGTTGTGGTCTTCGTCCGATGGAGAAGCGCGTGAACCTCCTGCCGCATTCGGTCGGCCATGTCGGGATCCAAATTGCTGAATGGCTCGTCCAGGAGGAGTAAGACCGGGTTCTGTACCAATGCTCGCGAGAGGGCCACTCGTTGCTGTTGTCCTCCTGACAATTCATGCGGATAGCGACGTTCGAGCCCTTCGAGCCCCGTCAAACGAAGCATCTCTTGGATGCGCCCCGTCCGTTCGGCCCGCGAGAGGTGATGGAGTCCAAAGGCGATGTTGTCAGCCACACGCAGGTGAGGAAACAGCGCATATTCTTGGAAGACCATGCCGACTCGGCGTTCTTCGGTTGGAACGGTTTCGGAGGGAGATGAAACTGACCGGCCCGACAAAAAGATTTCTCCGGATCGCACCGGCTCAAATCCGGCGATGGCGCGCAATACGGTCGTCTTACCGCAACCTGACGGACCGAGCAAACAGAGGATTTCACCTTCTCGCGCCGAAAACGAGATACCCTGGATTGCTGGCCGGCGTGGGTCGTACGCGCAGGACACGGAACGGAGCTCCAAAATAGAAGACGTCGGTTGGTACAGATCGGCTTGCCCGTCACGCTGACCAGTCTCTTTCTGAGTCATGTGTGATGGTGAGTTCATCGTGTTCTACGCGGCCCGCCAATCGCGCGATAGCAGGAGGGACAGTGCCGGAAGGCCAACGAGCACAATCAACAGCGCGGATGGAGCCGCCAGTTGATAATACTCCTCGCTTGCTTCCAGCCAGACACGGATGGCCAATGTGTCGAACCCCACAGGCCTCAGCAGCAACGTCGCAGGAAGCTCCTTCATCGTCTGCAGAAAAATGAGGACCCATGCCACAATCATCCCGTTACGGATCAGCGGCAGCGTGACACGTCGCCAAGTTTCCCGGACTCCGAGTCCTAAAGTACGGGCGGCCTCCTCGAGATTGGGGGTGATCTGTTGGATCGACGGCTCGAGCGATTGGAGGCCGGCGGGCAGGAAATGCAGCACATACGCGACGATCAACACGATCACAGTGCCATACAAGAACGGCATGACGTTTAAAAACAGGACCAGTACCGCAAGCGCCGCGACGGGTCCCGGCAGAACATAGCCGGCATAGGCCGCCTGCAAACAACCGAGATTGAGCCAGGTCGGTTTCCGGCTGGCGAGATACGCGAGCGGCAGTCCACCCAACACGGCAGCCGTCGCGGCCAGACTGGACAGTAGAGCGCTGTTCCAAATAAAACCGAAGAAACGAGCATCGAGAATCGCCTGGGCTTCCGAGGACAGACTCCACATCGCCAGCAGATAGACAGGGATCCCAAAGGCCAAGCCGGTGACGGTCGCCAGACAGGCCGTCAGTGCCGTCGCGTGCCACCATTCACACTGGATTCGTTGAGGCGCTCGATAGCGCCCTGTTGTCTGGTAAAACCGACTCTTACGGCGAAACCAGCGTTCGGTCAACAAAAACAGCAGCGCAAGCACGACCAGCAAGATGCTCAGGATGCTCGCCGCTTGATTGTCCGAGCGTCCGGTCATTTGCTGGAAGACGGCGTAGGTCAATGTTTGATAGCGCAGTAGGGAGACGGCGCCGAAGTCCGAAACGACATAGAGTACGACGAGTGCGACGCCGGCCACAATCGAGGGGCGTAACAACGGCAGAGTCACATGTAGCATGGTGCGCAGCTGGGATGCGCCGCACGTCCGAGCCACTTCTTCAAACGAGACGTTGAAGCTCAAAAGCGCGCTGCGTGTGAGCAGGTAGACGAATGGAAACGTATCGAGCGTCATGACGATGGTGACTCCCCAAAAACTTTGGGGAGAGAGGATTCTCGATTGCGGACCTGTGACCATTTGCCAGAGATGTTCCACAGGACCGCCGTAACCCAAGAGGTAGTTGTACACATAGGCCAAGACATAGGTCGGCATCGCCAGAGGAAGCACGAGGGCGACTTCCCAGAGACGTCGGCCTGGGAACTCGAATCGTGTGACCATCCAGGCGGTCGATACGCCGAGCACGAGCGCGAGCAAGGCCACGGCGCCCGCCAGGGAGACCGTATTGAGCAGGAGTTCGGGGACACGAGTTGTCCAGAGACGGTGCCAGATTGTGGAGTCGGCCGATAAGGCCAGGGCGGTGACATAGCCCAACGGTAAAAGAATCAGCGCGGTACTCGCCAGTACTGCGAGTTGCAGAGATGAGACAGATAATCGGCGTACGGCAATCACAAATCTACGCGGCGATCTACCGCATCCCCACTTGCTCGATGAGTAGAAGCGTAGGCTCTCGAAGTTCGGCGAGTTTGGTCAACGGCACCGAGGCCGTCCGGAAGCGCTTCCGTTCGACAAGCGACGAATCGGCCTTGACCTCAGGATGGAGCGGGTATTCTTTGTCGAGGTCAGCGAACATCTTTTGACCAACCTCCGCGACAAGAAACTCCACCAGCAGCTTGGCGGCGTCAAAGCGGGACGTGTGTTTTAAGATGCCGATCCCTGCCACGTTCATGATGGCCCCCATCCCGCCTGCCTGTTGATCGGGCATCATCACACCAAGTGGTGCGGTCGGTTGAACGGCGAGATGTCGATAGACATAGTAATGGTTCACCACGCCCACCGAGACCTGACCTTTCGCAACCGCCTCGACGATTTGCGAGCTCTTCTGGTAGACGTGAGTTCCGGCATTATTCCGGAGACCCTCGAGAAACCTCTTAGTTTGATCGTCGCCCAAACTGGCGCGTATGACCGAGACGCCCGCTTGCAAGTATTCGCTGCCGGCGTTCGGAATGGCAATTTTGTCCTTCCACCTAGGATCGGCCAAGTCCAGCAATGATGTGATCTGGTCAGGCGTCACCATCGTGGTGTTGCACACGATGATCCAAAACCGACCCGACAAGCCGATCCAGCTGTTGTCCGCCGCGCGAAATTGAGGGGGAATCGCCTGTTCAACCTCCGGCATGTTCAAGGGACGAAGGAGTCCGGCGGTGCGTGCCATCTCCAGACTTCCGGCATCATTACTGATAAACACATCGGCTGGACTCCGGCCGCCTTCCGCCTTTAACCGATTCACCAACTCGGTCGTGCCGGATGACAGCAAGTCGACCTGAATGCCGGTTTTTGCCGTGAACGCATCCAGGACCGGCTTGATCAAGCGTTCCGATCGTCCGGAATAGACGATCAGCTTATCGGCGGCGGAGACTTCAGGGGGAGTTGGAAGCCATAAGACCGCCAGCAGACATGCCGCAAACACGCCGGCAAAGTTGAGGCGTACAGGAACGCCGATCGTGCGAGAGCATTGTCTGGGCCATCGATACATGAAGGATCCTTATTTCAGAGGGAGGCAAGTTGAAATGAATAAGCTGCCTCAAAAAAATACCAGAAAAAAGAGGTGGGGATCAATGACGGCAGCGGGAACAGAGACCATAGAGTTCCAGGCGGTGAGTTTGGATGGTAAAGCCGTTCCGTGATGCAACCTCTTCCTGCAGGCGCTCAATGTCGCAGTTCTCGAATTCGACGATCTTCCCGCAGCCGGTGCATATGAGATGGTCGTGATGGCCTTTGTGTGAGATGTTGTCGTACTGAGTCTGCGTGCCGAAGTGCCGGGCCTGGGCCAGACCGGCCTCACAAAACAGGTTGAGCGTGCGGTAAATCGTTGCCAAACCCAGGTGCGGATCTTTTCGTGCCAGCTGGTGGTACATCTCCTCGGCCGTGATGTGCTCCTGCTTGAGAAACGCATCCAGGATCAGTTCACGCTGCCGAGTAAACTTGAGTTGGTGTTTCCCCAGATGGTCCTTCAGTACTCCCATTTCTTTGGTATGTTTGGACATCGCCATGAGACTCCGCCTCCTAGACCGGGATTAAAGACGAAATGGAGCAGCCGGTCAAGAGTGTTTCATACGAACTTATCCAGGAGTTCAGCTGCCTTTGACGGCTGCTCTCCGGCTGTCTATAGTAAAGCCGTCAAACTCATTGGTGGAGCGACGTTGCGAACACCCAATCAGATTACCGTCGACCGGGCGCTGTTGCTGTATGTCCTGCAGCTTGCGGAACGCCACGGCCAACTGAGCGATGTCAAGTTGCAGCAACTCTGCTTTCTCTGCGAGCTCCAAACCTTTGCCAAGGGCGTGCGCGCATTCCACTTTGAATTCTTTCGGTTTGCCTATGGCGCCTTCAGTAAAGATCTCGATAACGACCTGACGTCCCTTCGCAGGAAAGGAAGGGTCGAAAACTTCATCGTGTCGGATCAAGCCAAGGACGAGGCGATTCCCTTGTTGTTAAAGGGGATCGAAGGGGTAGAGGCCAACGAGAAGGTGAAAGATATTATCGATGCTGTTGTGACCACATATGGCCCTCAAGATAGCAGCACGATTACGAACTCGGTGGAATTAGTCCAGCTCAGTACGCCGCAGGATCCGGAATTCAAGATCCCCATTCGAGACATTGTCTTCCATACGACTCTGCTGGTACCCCATCGGATCGACGTGCAGGCTGAATTTACCTTGACCACGGCAAGCTTGTCGAAGCTGAATGCCGCGCTGGGATACGATAGCCGGCCGGCGGTGGACATTCACAGTTGGTAGAGTTCGCCGTACTTCTGTTCCACATACTTCAGGAAAGGCCCAGGACTTACCGTGGAACCGGTCACCCGTTCGGCAAGATGCTCCGGTGTGAACATGCGGCCCCAACGGTGGATTTTTTGCTCGAGCCACCGGCGCAACATCATCAATCGCCCCGCCGCAATCTCATCCTCCAAATGGGGCATCTCCAGCTTGGCCTGCTCAAAGAACTGTACGGCATAGAGATTCCCGAGGGTATAGGTCGGAAAATACCCGAAGGCGCCGAACGACCAGTGCACGTCTTGCAACACCCCTTCGGCCTCGGAAGGCGGAACGAGGCCCAAGTATTCTTTCATCTTGTCGTTCCAGATCTCCGGTAAATCGTCCGGTTGAGTCTTGTCTTCCACGAGGTCTCGCTCGATCTCGAACCGCAGCATGATATGCAGATTGTAGGTTAGCTCATCGGCTTCCACGCGAATCAACGACGGTTTCACACGATTGATCGCGGCATAGAACCGGTCGACATCGATTCCCTGCAGCTGCTGGTGAAAGGTTTGCTGCAGAATTGGATAAAAAAATCGCCAGAAGGGGCGGGATCGCCCCACGCAATTTTCCCAGAGACGGGATTGGCTCTCATGGATGCCGAGGGAAACCGAATCGCCCAGCGGCGTGCCGAAGTACTGTTGATCCAGGCCCTGATCGTATAGCCCGTGGCCACCCTCGTGGATACAACTGAAAAGGCAGGACTGCAATTCATGTTCATGCACGCGGGTTGTCACACGTACGTCGGTCGGATGGAACGAGGTGGTGAAGGGATGTGCCGAGAGATCCAATCGACCCCGCTTGAAGTCATACCCCATTGCGATCAGGACCAGTCGGCCGAACTCCAGCTGCCGATCCTGATCGTAGGAGTGATTCAGGATATTGTCATCGATGTGAACCCGGCTCTGAGTGATTTGTTTCAGCAACGGCACCAGACGGGATTTGAGCGCAGCAAATACCGGCTGGAGGCCGGCAATGGTCGCACCCGGTTCATAGACGTCCAAGAGCGCGTCATAGGGTGACTCCTGATAGCCGAGATAGTGCGCTTCTTCGCGTTTGAGCTGGAGCACGGTCCGGAGATTCCGGAGGAACAGGGAAAATTTGTTTTGTTCTTTCGCCTCGACCCATACTTGCTGCGCGAGGGAACATTCGCGGCTCAGTGTCACGACGAAATCAGACGGCAGTTTCTTCGCACGGCTGAAATCCCGCCATATCTCCCGCAACAGCGACCGCGACGGCCCATCCCAGATTTCACCGGCCTGGTCGGCTGCCTGGCCGGTCGCAGGATCCACCCATTGTGACAGGAGGTCCTGAACCTCCGAGGAGACGAGCTTCTGATGGGCCAAACCCTGAAGCACCGCGATCTGCTCAGCCCTCGCTTCGCCTCCACCGGCAGGCATGTACGTTTCCTGATCCCATGAAAGGACCGACGCAGCGCTGTTGATACGCTGAATTTCCAGGAGTCTGGTCGTGAGAGGTTCTAGCGTGGCGAGGGTCTTCAATCCGGCCTCCTTCTCGTTTCACGTATGTTAATATCCGAATCCGCTGGCGCGGACCTTCGCAGTGTACGCAGCACAGCAATCTTTTTCAAACGATCGAAAGGCATTCTGATGAACAAACTTGTTCCGTCCGAGATCGAAGCGTACGCCGAAGCGCATTCCATCCCGGAGTCTTCTGTTTGTCGGGCCCTCCGTGAAGAAACCCATCGAACGATGGCGTATCCCCAGATGCTGGTCGGCCCGCTGGAAGGGGCATTTCTGAAAATCATGACGCAGCTGGTAGGCGCAAAACAGGTACTCGAGATCGGGATGTTCACGGGCTACAGCGCGTTGTGTTTTGCGGAAGCCCTACCCCCTGATGGAGCTGTTCTTACGTGCGAGATCGACGAAAAGTCCGCGGCATTGGCCCGGCGCCATATTGCAAACGCTCCGTTTGGAAGCAAGATCAACATTCGAATGGGCCCGGCCCTTGATACCATGAGAACACTGACCGGCCCGTTCGACGTGATCTTCATCGATGCGGACAAAGCGAATTACCTCAATTACTACCGGCGTTCGCTCGAGCTGCTTGCTCCAAACGGTGTCATCTTGATCGATAACGTGCTGTGGAGCGGAGAGGTCTTGAAGCAGCAGCCGCCGGATGAGTCTACCGCCGCCATTCAGGAGCTGAACCGGACGGTCTCGGCGGATCCACGTGTGAGCGCGGTACTGGTCACGATTCGGGACGGAATCCTGATGGTGAGACGGGCTCGGAACTAGGTTATCCTTCCTGTCCAAACGCGTTGATCATTCCATTTGCTAGGTATAGAGTTCAAACCGCTGCGTTCAGCGTCTGAACTCTTTGCTGTGAGGTACCCATGCTCAAAAAGCCGCAAGACCATGAGCACATGCGGGCCGAGATGAACAAGCTCATTGTGGCGCTGGAGTTGCCGGACCTGAACAAACAGTTCCTTCGAGCGCGGTGGCTGGAACAGGTCATTTGGATGGAAGACAAGGCGTGGGATTCTGTCCGGTGGTATTACACTCTGCGGCTCACGACGATTATCGGGGGCGTCATCGTACCGGCGCTGGTCAGTCTGAACTTGGGCAACGGTGCCGACGGTGCGATCAAAATGATCACGTTCGCGGTCAGTTTGGTGGTGGCGCTGAGTGCCGCCGTGGAAGAGTTCTTTCACTATGGCGAACGCTGGCGCCACTATCGGCGCACGGTCGAATCGCTCAAGAGCGAAGGCTGGCAGTTCTTCCAGCTCAGTGGACCCTACGTGAACCTGAGCCATGTTCAGGCCTATCCGGGATTTGCCGCGCGAGTCGAGGAGCTCAGCCGTGAGGAGGTCGAGACTTACACGACGCAGGTGGTGAAAGAAAAAAAGGAGAAGGACGAGAGTGCCTCCTCCGTGGCAGGACGAAGTAAGACGGATTGATCAGAAGAGGAACGTGTATGAAACCCCATGCATTTGTCGCGATGCCGTTTGGTGTGAAGAAGGACAGCCAAGGCAACGACATTGATTTCAATCGCGTCTATACGGAGCTGATCAAGCCGGCGTTGGAGTCGGCGGGGCTGGAGGTGTTCCGGGCAGATGAAGAGCAGCGCGCCGGAGGGATTTTGCCCGATATGTTCCAGGAGCTGCTCATTGCCGACCTCGTTGTTGCTGATCTGACGATTGACAATCCCAATGTCTGGTACGAGCTCGGTGTGAGACATGCGCTGCGGGCACGCGGTGTCGTGCTGATCAGCGGCGGACAGGTGCCGACGGCATTTGACCTTTATACCGATCGCAAACTGCGCTACTCCATCAAGGATCGTGGACCGGACCCGGCGGCCTTGGAGTTAGAGAGATCGAAATTGGCCAATATGGTAAAGGCCACAATGGAATCGTGGCAGGGACGCAAGGTCAGCCCGGTGTATTCCCTGCTCGATCACTTGCAAGAGCCTCAGTGGCGAGATCTCCTGCTCGCCAAGCGCAACGAGTTCAGCATGGCCTATGAGGCGTGGAAGAGCCGGATGGAAGTGGCGCGTCAGAGAAACCACGTCGGCGACATCCTGGTGCTTGCCGACGAAACGCCGACGCAGGCGCTGTGGATAGAATCGCGCCGCGCTGCCGGGAATAGCCTGATCAAACTACGGCAGTTCGATTTCGCGCTGGAGCAGTTCGAGTCGGCGCTAAAGCTCGATGCCGAGGACAAGCCAAGCCGCGAGAAGAAAGCCGTGTGCCTGGGGCGACTCGGCCGCTACGAAGAGGCACGGGAGTACACGCGTCAGCTCACGGAGAATTACCCCTCTGATTCAGAAGTCTGGGCGTTGGCGGGGCGAGTGGAGAAGGACAACTGGGTCCAGCGTTGGCGCAGGCCCGACAGCACTCCCGCACAGATGCGTGCCGCGGCGGCGGCTGAGCAGGCGAGCCTCGAACAAGCCATCGAGCCGTACCACAAAGCGTTCATTGCCGATCCTTCCCACTTTTACTCGGGCATCAATTCGCTGACGCTGCATCTGCTGCTTGAGCATCTCGGCGGACAACCGAACCGAACCGTGATCGACAACCTGATTGGCGGCGTACTATGGGCGAGCCTTACGGCGCAAGAACGAGACAAGAAAGATTATTGGGCGCGGGCGAGCTACGCCGAGGTGTGCCTCCTGGTCAACCCGAGGGACACAGTGATTCGTGAGTACCGCGCCGCGATGGCCGCTGCCGACCGAGACTGGTTTGCGCTCGATTCATCCCGGCAGACGTTGGAACTGCTGCGCGATCTCGAATTCAGGTCTGAGGAGACCGCCGCCGCACTGGCAATCGTTGAGGCCGAGATCCGGCGAGCGACCCCGCCGTTTTCGCCGCGACGGGTTTTCCTCTTCAGCGGACACATGATCGATAAACCGGGACGGCAACCGCCTCGGTTTCCTGCCTCCAAAGAACCGGTTGCGGCTCAGAAGATTGCCGAGGCCTTGCAGAACCTCGACGCCGGTCCGGAAGACCTGGCTCTGACGCAAGGTGCGTGTGGCGGCGATCTGCTCTTTACCGAGGCTTGTCAGCAGCGAGGGGTCAAGGTTCAGTGGCTCCAGCCATTCGACGAACCAACTTTTATCCAGAAGTCGGTGGTCTGTCACGGCGAATCGTGGCGCGAGCGATATTACAAGGCCAAAGCCAAGCTCATGGCGACTGTTCGCTCAACTCCGGAAAGTCTTGGCCCTCCTCCGAAAGATGCTGATCCCTATGAACGCTGTAACCTCTGGCTCCTCTATACTGCCCTGTCCTATGGCATCGACAAGGTTCAGTTTGTCTGTCTCTGGGACGGTGGTGGAGGTGATGGCCGTGGTGGCACAGCGCATATGTATCAGGAAGTGAACCGTCGGACTGGTCAGGTGACCTGGATCGATAGCCGGACTCTGTAGCTTGGGAGCACACCGACCCTAGCCTATTTCGATACAGTGCTGTATCGGTTTAGATTCTCCATCGGTTTTGATCAAGCACTCATATAGCCCTCCGCTGACTCATCCGATCTATCCGGAAACATGAAAATACTGTATTCTTCCTGCCGGAATACGCCCTAGCAATGACATCGTGCCGTGGAAGCATCCAAATCCTGAGTGGCAAGATGTTTGCTCAGCGCATTGTCAACACGTCTTTCGGGCATTGCCCGTATCTGTTGCGCGCATTGCACGCAGATAGGAGGGCCAAGGCAACAAGATTGGTGGGCACGTTTGTAGCCATGGCCTGATTAGTCGACACCACCACAGAAAGGAGTTGTTATGGCAAAGCGAGCGGTGCTGATCGGGATCAACAAATACCAAATCCCCGGGGCGGATCTTAGTGGGTGTGTCAATGACGTGACAAATTTGAGTGAGGCGCTGAAAACCTACTATGGATTTACCGAAAAGGACATGACGACGCTCACCGATCTGAAGGCGACGAAGAAGGCGATGCAAGCCGCCATTAAAAAGCTGATTGGAGGCGGGAAGAAGGGCGATGTTCTGCTGCTCCATTATTCGGGGCATGGGTCGAACGTGCCGGATGATAACGGTGACGAAGCGGATAAGCGCGACGAGATCTTATGTCCCACTGATCTAGATTGGAACGATCCATTCAGGGATGATTGGCTCCGAAAGACCTTGAACAAGCTTCGCAAGGGCGTGAGTCTGACTGTTATTATGGACTGCTGCCATTCCGGCACTATCACGCGTGCCATTATCCCGCCGAATGCTCCCAGGAAAGAGCGATTCCTTCCTTGCCCGTTGGATCTCATGGGCACCGAGTCTGGTCGAAAACTGCGTGGGACGGTTAGCGGGAAACTAGGAAAAGCGCCTCGCGGGCGTAAGCGGAAGAGCGATATTGTCAATGCCGATATCCAAGAGCTGCTCATCACCGGGTGCCGGGATACGCAAACGTCCGCCGATGCCCACATCGGTGGCTCGTATAACGGGGCCTTGACCTATTATCTCGTCGAGTCGATCAAAGAGGCCGAGGGCAAGCTGACCTACCGAGAGCTGCATCAACGTACCGTCGCGAAACTGAAGAAGAACGACTTCGATCAAGTACCCCAGCTCGAAGGGCAACGCACGTCGTTCGATCGATTCTTTCTGAGTTAGTGAGACCAGGACGGTGAGGGCGGCCATCGGGCCGCCGTCACTTTCAAACATGGTGTTGGGCTACCCGACCGGTTCTCTCTAAGGAAGGATTCGGCGATGAGCATAAGACAGAAACGGATCATGCAGCGCGAGCCGGACCGTCGGATCCATGACATGGATTGGGAGGAGTTTGAAACTCAGCTCTCCGGTTCCGCGCGCCGAAGCAAGTCTAGAACAGTATCGGACCAGGCATTGAGGGAGCACTTCGGGTCCGAGAAGCTCGAACGGCTGCAACGTCTAGCCGATCGTGCGAGATCGGCTCGACAAAAGCGCGACGTACTGCGAGGCAATATCATCTTTATCCCCGGCATCATGGGGTCCGAGTTGACCGTCACGGAAGATGGCGATGATGACACCGTGTGGGTCAGTTTCTTGCGGCTCATGGGAGGGGGAATCAAAAAGCTACAACTAGCTCCGGACGGTTCGCGGGAAGCCGATTCAACCTTGCGTGTCTATCCCAGTGGGCTCGACAAAGATAGCTATGCAGAGGCGATCTTGTGGCTGAAAGCGAACTGGAACGTTGAGCCCTTTGCCTACGACTGGCGAAAAGATCTGGATCAGGCGGCGGAAGGCTTGAAAGGTCTCGTGGAATCGAAGTTCAAAGACCAACCGGTCCACCTTGTCGCCCATTCCATGGGAGGTCTCGTGTCCCGGAATTTTATTCGGCTGTATCCCAAGACGTGGAAAGCCATGTCGGAGCCGAAGAAGGTACAGGGCGGTCGCCTCATTATGCTGGGCACGCCGAACTACGGTTCGTATGCCATTGCGCAAGCGATGGTGGCGAAAGACAAGCTTGTGAAGTGGTTGGCAGCGGCAGATCTACGACACGACTTGGACGAAGTGCTAGACGTCCTGAATGGATTCGTGGGGAGTTACCAGCTACTCCCTGCATACGCAAAGCTCTCTGTCCCAGAACAAAGTCTCTACGATCGAGGCACTTGGGGCCGGTATCCCATCCTGACCTCCCACCTCAATCGGGCGCGCAAGTTCCACACGGACCTCGATGTGTCGGCGACGACCGATCCGGAGCGGATGACCTATATCGCCGGTTGCAATCAGGAAACGGTGTGCGGGGTAAGGATCGATGCGCCCGGCATGTTCGAGTTTGACATCACCTTGAAAGGCGATGGTCGCGTCACGCACGCACTGGGGCTGCTTCCCGGTGTGCCGACATATTATGTCGACGAGATCCATGGTGACCTGCAGAAGCATGAACAGGTGCTTGAGGCCATCGATGAGATCCTGCGAACCGGCAAGACCGGCGTATTGGCGACGGAACCAGTCACCGCCCGCGCAGTCCGCTCGGTGCCGTCCTCGCGTGTTCGTGCCGTGCAAGATCGACAGGATGCCGAGGAGATTCGCCAAATCGCGGAAGCGACGAATGCCAACCAAAGCAGCGCCGCAGAGCGCCGTCGGGCAGAGCGATTGCTCAGGCAAGCTGTCATGGTGCAGGCCTCTTCAAAGGTCCGGGCGGTGACGGATTCAGTCCCGGCCGAAACCTACGCAGTGCGGAAAAAGAAGACACAAAGAGAGAAGCCTATCTCCCTAAACGTTGAAATCGTTCAGGGTGACATTCGCGATATCAAGACGACGGCGGTCGTGGTCGGGCACTACAGAGGGGTACCACCCGTGCGTGCGGTTGGAGCGCTGGACCAGGCGCTGGAGTTCTGGATTTCCAAGGCCGTCAAACGCGGCATCATCGGTGGCGGGCTCGGCGAAGTATTTCTCATCCCCAATGTGCGCAAATCTCTTGCTGCCAATGCCGTGATCCTCGCCGGCATGGGCGAATACGGGCGTTTCAATCGGGAGGACCTGGATCTCCTCTTCGCCAATGTCACCTATGGCGTCACTGCGCTCGGATGGCGTGAATTCGCCACGGTTGTAGTCGGCTCGGGGGAAGGTAATTTGTCCTTGGAGCAGGCGATCGAAGGCATGCTGCAAGGCGTAGGGTCAGCGCTCAGACAACTGAAGGACCAAGGGCATCTCGAGACCCTGCGTATCGTGGAGTACGATACAAATCGCTTGAAGGTGATCAAGGAGCTGTTGAATAGAATCTCACAGAACCAGAACGATGGCTTGAAATTGCGCGTGATGGAGCGGCAGTTGCCGAAGCGTACGCATCGCAGACAACAATCGAAGCCGGCCAACCAGGATACGATGAAGGGGAGCCGGATTACGATCGAACGCGACCATGACGTGTTCCGGTTCTCAGCCATCAGGGAACAGGCGGTTATTCCAGTCCGAGAAATCACGATTCAATCCTCGTATGCAGAAGGAGCGGCCGAACTCCTGAAGGAGTCTCGAAGTTTGGAGGATCAGCAGAAATACGGAAAGCTCTTACACAGCTACCTCATGCCGGAAGACTTCCAGGATATGGTCGATATCACGCCGCTCACCCTCATGGTTGACCGTTCCACAGCGGCATTCCCGTGGGAGATGGCTGCATTCGAACAACACGGGAAAGCCATTTTTTATGGGCCTGGCCGGCAACTGACGCGGCAATTCCGCACCACCTTGTCTGGCCCGCCGGGACTGGTTGCGACGACGACTGCCGACAGCCTGCGCGTGCTGGTCATCGCTGACCCGGCTCCGGAGGTCGACCTGCAATTGCCGGGAGCGCGGGAGGAAGGTCGCACTGTGGTGAAAGTTCTGCAAAGCATGAAGGAGAGACAGGGCCTGAATATCTCAATCGAGCAACGGATCGGGGCGAATGAATGTGATCCGGTCGAACTGCTTGCGCTGATCCTGAGCGAGGAGTTCGATTTGATTCATTACTCGGGGCATGGCGACTTCGACGAAAAAAATCCTTCCAAGAGCGGATGGATTTTCGGCAAAGAGAACGTGCTGTCCGCGAGGGATGTGTTTCGAGCGCGGCACGTGCCGCGCCTGATTTTTGCCAACGCCTGCTTCTCCGGCGTCGTTCGATCCGGGAAGCCCTTTACGCTGCAGGAATCGAATCGAAGCCTTGCGGGGTTGGCCCAAGCTTTTTTTGAGCGAGGCGTCCAGAACTACATTGGGACCGGTTGGCCTGTGGATGACGCAGCGGCATTAGAGTTTGCGAAGGTCTTTTATACGGAAGCGCTGTCCGGCAATGATCTTGGGAGCTCTCTATCGAAGGCCAGAGCAGCTATCCTTATGAGTGGGTCGACATGGGGCGCCTATCAACACTACGGTCAAGCCACCGCGAAACTGATCGCCCTGTCAAAGAAGAACGGCACAAGCGCCTCGTAGTCTCGTGGACATGTGGAGGAGATTCTTGGGTGGTGAAGCTGGATGAACGGCTTGAAATCGCTACCGCCGCCAAAGCTATGGCTGGGGTCGATCGTGCGGGGCGTGTGACCACCCCGCACGCGAGGAGTATCACTCTGATATCGGTGCCATCGCGACGTCCAGGACCTTGATGTCGAGATAGAGTGTCTTGCCGGCGAGGGGATGGTTGAAGTCGAGCACGACGGTATCGTTCTTTACCTCAGAAATACGCGGAAAAACCTTTCGTCCATCGGCGGTTTTCCCCTCCAACTGTGTCCCCACTTTCCGGGAATCAGCCGGTACCATCTTCTTGTCCACTTCTTGAAACGCTTTGGGGTCGATGGTGCCATAGCCCTCGGTGGGGGGGACCGTAAACTTCTTTTTCTCTCCGGACGCCATGCCCTCAATCGCCTTTTCGACACCCGGAATGAGTTGATGACTGCCCTGTGTGACCTTCAACGGTTCCCCACCCACGTTCGTATCCACGATCGATTGATCGTCCAGCTTGAGCGTGTACTCCAAGGTGACTTGCTTACCATGTGAGACAGTCATTGCGTATGCCCCTTTCTTGGACTCTCCTGCCGAAGCAAAAACGGCCGAGAGCAATAGAACCGCGCACCAACCGCACACCGCTTGAAACAATAGATATGGATGTCTCATAGGCTAACCTCCTGTGAGAAGTGGTTCGTATATAGACTGGAAAGGTCGCGGGACGAACGTGTGAGGACGAGCGATCGGTTCCAGGCTAGGTGATTTGGATATTGTTCACGCTACTGCATTCACTCGTGTGGGGCCACTCGGCAAGTTACTAGCTGTTCAATTGTGATACAGAACGATCAAAACACGAGCGAAAATTAACGATGACGATCGGGGTGTGCATGTTCTCCGTCCAGTAGGTGAGATGTTGCTGGAATAATGTGCGTTAGGTGTCGACTAGAACCTTAAATCCACCGTAGACCATGCGCTTGCAGTCGAACGGCATGTCTTTGGAGTCGCACATGTCTGCCAGGCGCGGGTCTTTCATGACCTTGGCATTGACGCGGTCTCGATGCGCCCGCGACTTGTAGAGAATATAGGCGAACACGATCGTCTCGCCGGACTTGACCTTCATTTGACGCGGGAATGGAACGCCCATCTTAATGTTGAGATCGTCACCGACGCACTCCTTATAGTCGAGCGCGCCATGTTCGCGCCAAATTTCCCCCGCCTTCTGTGCCAGACGGCGGTAGGCGTTCAATTTCTTCTTCGGAACGGGCAAGACAAATCCATCGACATAGCGGGCCATACGGACCTCCTTTGATTGCGTGTAACTGGCTGGGAGCGAATAGATATTCGCTCCCGCACCGTTTGTGTGTTGAATGCCATCGGCTAGCCGCAAGCCTTCCGCGCCTGCTCCTGAAGCTCGGTCGGATTCACATCGCGAACGTGCGTGGCGATCGACCAGTGGTGTCCGAAGGGGTCTTCGAGCAGGCCGTACCGGTCTCCCCAGAACATATCGGCGACCGGCATCGTGATTTTCGCGCCGGCAGCGACGGCTTGGTTGAAGACCGCCTCCACATCGTGGACATAGAGGTGGATGGTAACGGGCGAACCTTTGAGCGACTTGGGCCCGAACGAGTTATGACCGGGAAATTCATCGACGAGCATGACGGGAGAGTCCCCGATTCGGATCAGGGCATGCAGGAGCTTTCCCTCTGGTCCGGGGACCTTTCCCAGCTCCACCGCATTGAAGGCCTTCTTGTAAAATTCAATCGCATCCGCGGCACCGGCGCACACCAAGTGCGGGGTTACCGTACGCATCCCATCGGGAATCGGCTTGACCTGCTTGTTCATGGCTTTCTCCTTTCGGTTGAAACGGCTCGTCTTACCTTTTCTTGGCTCTCAATGTTAGGGCGACGCTCAATTGGACGGGAGGCCTACCGCCTCGAAGCGCGGCACAGCGATGCGCTTCTCGCTGTGCCACGGCGATAGCCGGAGCGTTACTTGGCGCGGTCGTTCGGTTCCCACAGCGCGAATTCATTGTCTTCCGTGTCTCGACATATTACGAAATAGCCCATCTTCGGTACCGCCGTTTTGGGCTTGCAGATCGTGCCGCCAAGCTTCTCGACCTTCGCCGCTGATTTGTCCACTGAGGACACCGCCATATAGTTGGTGATGGAATGCTTGGGGTGCTTGCGCACGATCAATCCACCATCCGGTGTCCCGTCGAGGCCACCTGTGTCGATGTGCCAGTAATCCTCCGCTCCGGGAAACTGCTCGATCTTCCACCCGAACAACGAGCTGTAAAACTTCTTGGCACGCTGGGGATCGTCCGCCGGGACGTCGAACCAGCAGATGCTCGCTGAGGCGCGGATGCTTTTCGTACCTTTCCGCTTTGTTGTCGACTTGGCTTTGGATTGCGTACTCATGTGTTTCTCCTTTGACGTTAGTAAGGGCGCTTCGTTTTCGGATTCTTGCAATCAGCTGTAGGCCATGCGCCTCAACTCGCCGCTATCCGCCGGCCATTGCCCCCACAATCAGGAACGGCTCGTTTCCCGTCACGACGGCTTCGGGCAGCGGGGTATCGGGCGATTCGTGAGAGAGGTCTTGCTCGCAGGCAAAGAAGCGCACGAACGCCCGGCGCTTGCGCGTCACATGATCGCGCACCGTCCCGCGCAACATCGGATAGCGGGCTTCAAGCGCGTCGAGGATTGCACGTTGCGTCACCGGACCGTTGACCTCAAGGGTCACTTCACCGTTGACGTGCGCCAGGGTTCGCAGATGTTGCGGAAGAATCACACGAACCATCTCTTCTCCGTCGTTCGTATCTCGTTTCAGACGACCGCGGTCTCCTACGAAATACGCTTCACGTCTCACTGGAGTGTCTGCACCTCGACTGACAAGACCGCCGGTAGGTCGTGGACAATTGGCGCCCAGCTGTCGCCGCCATCGGCCGAGCCATAGACTTGGCCGCCGGTCGTTCCAAAATAAATGCCACAGGGATCGAGCCGATCGACGGTCATCGCGTCCCGCAGAATATTGACATAGCAATTCTCCTGCGGCAGGCCCTTTGTCAGCGCCTCCCATTCGTCGCCTCCCGTGCGGCTGCGATATACGCGCAGCTTGCCTTCCGGAGGATAGTGTTCGGAGTCGCTCTTGATCGGCACGACGTAGACTGTGTTCGGTTCATGGGCATGGACGGCGATCGGGAATCCGAAATCGCTCGGCAAGTTGCCGCTGATCTCGTGCCAGGACTCGCCGGCGTCGTCGCTCCGCAACACGTCCCAGTGCTTCTGCATGAACAACACATTCGGGCGTGATGGATGCATGGCGATGTTGTGCACGCAGTGCCCGACATCTGCATCCGGATCGGGCAACTCATACTGCGATTTCAAACCGCGGTTGATCGCCCGCCATGTCTGGCCACCATCATCTGTGCGGAACGCGCCGGCCGCGGAGATGGCAATATACATACGTTGAGGATTCGTCCGATCCAACATAACCGTATGCAGGCACATCCCACCGGCACCCGGTTGCCACAGATTTCCTTTCACATCGCGTAGTCCGGCAAGCTCGTGCCACGTCTGCCCACCGTTGGTCGACCGGAACAAGGCCGCGTCCTCGACTCCGGCGTACACCGTATCGGGATCGGTCAATGACGGTTCGAGATGCCACACTCGTTTGAATTCCCACGGGCGCTGCGAGCCGTCATAATGTTGGTGTGTCGTGAGCGGTTTCCCTGTTTCCGCGGACGTGTCGTAGCGAAACATGTTGCTCTCACCCTTCGGCATGCCGTCGGACCCCATCAGATCTTCGGGTTTGGTGCCGGGGGCGTTCCAGGTTTTCCCGCCGTCATCCGAGCGTTGAATGACTTGCCCGAACCAACTGCTGGTCTGCGAGGCATACAATCGATTCGAATCGACCGCCGAACCCGTGATGTGGTAGAGCTCCCATCCTCCGAAGTGTGGCCCTTGCACGTCCCACTGTTTGCGTGAGCCGTCCGATGTCAGAATGAACGCTCCCTTTCTGGTGCCGACCAGCAGCCGTACCCTGCTCATGTAGGACTCCTTTCTCGCTATGCCCCGGTTTTTAGCGGCCGGCCACCAGCCGCTTTGTCCACTCGTCGTCCGACTACTGCTTCCGCGTATAGGTGATTTCCATTCCCTTCATTTCTTTCTCGCCCTTGTGGGCCCCATACATCTCAAAGATCTGGGTGTTCTGATCGACGAGCTTCCACACTGCGCGATGGGTCATGTGCCCGCCACCCGGTTCGTCATGCCCTCCCTTGAGCGTGATCGTCTTACCGTCCGCGGTGGCCGTACCTTCCATCAAGAAAATTCCCGTGCCCATCGAATCGATCCAGGTCGACACATACTTCTTGCGCAGATTGTCATACCCGGTCGTCCCGACACCCGAATACGGCTGGCCCATCATGCTGCCGGTATATTCCTGTTGAAGAAACCGCCCGCCTAAGATGGCCTTCATTTCGACGGTGCCACTTGATTCCATCGGCGGTTTACCGGGCTCCATCCATTCCTTGGTCTGTGTCGTCCAGCTTCCGGCCAGGTTTTCCAATTGCTTGTGCGGTTCTCCGGGCGTGGCTAGTTTTTGCCACATCTCCATCATGGCTTTTTCATCCATAGGCGCGGCGTGTTTTTTCTCTTTAGCCAGAACTGGCAAGCCCAGTAACGTGATGCACAACGTCGTAACGGTAAGAGACATGAAACGCATAGTGGCCTCCTTGTAAGGTATCAAGCCTTGATTTCTGGTTCGGCTGTTGACTGTCATACGATAGTCGCTCCGTGATTGGAAAATCGACATTCGGCTTTCATGAGCTTCGCCGTGTACCAGCCCCCTCATTCTCTTCAGCTGATGGCTAATTCCAGTTGTCCACCTTGAGATCATCGGGTGAGGGCATACCTTTACCGGTTTCGGCAAGACCTTTAAGACTCAATAGAAACGTGGCCCATTTCGTACTGCAATGAGCGGTGAACTCGCTCGCCTCCTGCCAGTTTTTGTGACCAAAGAGTATGATCGTGTAATCACCTTCCTGGGATAAAAGGAATACCGCGTCCGTTCCTATCCATTCCTCCGGCCCCGCATTGAAGCGCCAATGCACCTTCCTGTTGGGATCGAGCGCAATGACTTCCATGTTCATGCAGCCGATTTCTTTCCCACCCACAGAAAGGAACCGAACCCCGATCGTACCCCCAACCTTGGATGATCCGGATGTTTTCTTGGTCCACCAACCGGCGATGCCCTCGACCGTCGATAGCGCGGCGTACACCTTCGATATCGGTGCCTTGATTCCAATTCTATGAATAATGTCCACCATGTTCCCTCTGCTCAGTTCCTCTTATTCGAAATATAGTGGCCTTATTTGCAGCAAGCCTAGGAGGTGCTGATCAGCACGCGATGCTTCCGGCAATGAACGACAGCCTCCTGCTCCTGTGGCTACCGGGCGTTCGCCTTCGCTTGTTCGAATACGCGCTGTTCCTGTTTTCTCAACTCTGGCGTGAACTCGGTCCCGAAATCCTCGGCGTCGAAGACCTGACGAATTTCAATTTCGCTGTCTTCGTTGTGGGGATTCGGACAGCGCTTGACCCATTCGATCGCTTCTTCCTTCGATTTGCACTGCCAGAGCCAGTAGCCGGCGATGAGTTCCTTGGTTTCGGCAAAAGGGCCGTCGATCACCGTACGCTTGGTGCCCGAGAACCTTACGCGCGCCCCTTTGGAACTGGGATGCAGCCCATCGCCGGCGAGGAGCACGCCGGCGTTCACGAGGACTTCATTAAACTTTCCCATATCAGTCAAGAGTTGCGTGCTCGGCATCACACCGGCTTCCGACTCCTTGGTAGCTTTCACAATGACCATGAACCGCATGACGAACCTCCTTTGGGTTACCGCATTGTCGCCGGTTATCCTGCATACGCTCGTTGAATCGCTTCGAGATCGGGCTTGGTCATTTGGAGAATGGCCTCCATCACCCGTTCGGACCTCTTGGTATCCTGATCCTGCAACATCTTGTCCCACTCGGGGGACACGATTTGCCAGGAGAGCCCGTATTTGTCCTTCAGCCAGCCGCACGGTCCCGGTTCTCCACCTTCCGACAGCTTGGCCCACATCTCGTCGATTTCTTCCTGGGAATGACACTTCACCATGAAGGAGACCGCTTCGGTAAACTTGAAGAGCGGTCCGCCGTTCAGCGCCACGAATTCTTGGCCATTAAGCATAAACGTCACGGTCATGACAGACCCTTTCGGCCTTCCCGAGGTCTTGGCGCCCGTCTCACCGTAGTGCGTGATTGGTCCTAACTGGGAATTCTTGAAGATGGACACGTAAAACTGTGCCGCCTCTTCGGCCCGATCATCGAACCACAAGCAGGGCGTGAGTTGTTGCATGATGAGCTCCTTGTTTCTGTTACCTGTGCCTACCTAGTAGTCGAACAGGTGGGCCATCAATCGACAGCGAGTCACAATTTTCCGATTCACAAAAAAGCTTTGTCTTTTCGTCACATCCCTGGGGAGATCACGAGAGTCCGAACCCGCGGGCCATGGCCGCGACAAGAAACGGTCATCATCTCTTCTCTTGGTGTGAAAACCACGACAGGCTGGGTGTGTTGATCGCCGACTTGGATTTCTGCCTAACCATGGCAACAAACGGATCTCATTTCTAACGAGGGGTAGTCTGTATATCCCCGTTCATCACCTCCATAAAACGTAGCAGGATTCGGCACGTTTAATGGGGCGCTTTGAGCAAAACGTTCCGGTAAGTCCGGGTTGGCTAAAAACAGCCGTCCGAAAGAAATCAGGTCGGCGTGTCCCTGAGCGAGATATGCACTTGCCCGCTCGTGGTCAAAGCCTCCGTTGGCGATATAGGTCCCTTCGAATGCATCACGGATTCGGCGAAAATTGACCGTTGGATGTGTTGTTTCTCCGTGTTCGTCAGCCTCGACAACGTGGAGGTACGCGAGTCCGACGGGGCTCAGCTGTTCGGCCGCATATTCGAAGGTCGTTTGGGGGTCCGAATCGTACATATTGTTAAAGGGATTGACCGGCGACAGCCGCACCCCGACCCGGTTGGCTCCCCAAACTTGTGCAACCGCTTTGACGACTTCCATGAGGAAACGAGCGCGGTTGGCTACCGATCCGCCATAGGCGTCAGTGCGCCGATTCGTGCCGTCGCGAAGGAATTGATCGATCAGATACCCGTTGGCTGCATGAATCTCCATCCCGTCAAAATCGGCGTCGAGTGCATGGATGGCCCCATTCCGAAATTGTGCGATGATTTCTGGAATTTCTTCCAGGTCAAGGGCTCGTGGCGTGACGAACGGCATTCGGCCCTCATAGGTATGAGCCTCACCTTCGGGTTTTATGGCGGAGGGCGCCACCGGTAATGCGCCATTCGGTTGCAATGAGGGATGTGAGATTCGTCCGACGTGCCACAGTTGCAGAAAGATGCGGCCGCCGTTTCGATGTACTTCCTCTGTGATTGACCGCCAGCCTTGTACCTGTTCCGCGTTGTGAATGCCGGGGGTGTAAGGATAGCCCGCACCTTGCGGAGATACCTGCGCTCCTTCGGTCACAATGAGACCAGCCGAGGCGCGTTGAGCATAATACGACGCGTTCATCGGCTGCGGAACGGTGGCGCGGCTGGAGCGATTGCGCGTCATCGGCGCCATGACCAACCGATTGTGCAACGTATAAGGGCCGACACGCACTGAGGAAAGCAGACCGTCACGAGTCTTCATGCGAGATCCTCTCTTTATGTGGTCCAGAAAATAGAGAACTGTTTAGCTTGTTCGGCCTTTGTGACTCCTTAACCCTTGCTTACTTCTGCGACTGTTGCCGTCGGCATCTGCTGGGCTGGGTCCAACGGCGACCAGCCGCCGCCCAAGGCTTTGTACAATTGCACAACCGAGACGAGATGGAGACGATGAGTGCTCATCAATGACAGTTCGGCCTCGAACAGATTGCGTTGGGCGATCAGGACGTCCAGATAATTGGCGAGCCCGCTCTTGTAGCGGAGCGTCGCTTGGCGAAAGGCAGACTGGAGCGACTCGACCTGCTCGGCCTGGGCATTCCGTTGCTCTTGGGTAGTCCGCACTGCGACTAACGCGTTGTCAACCTCTCTAAACGCGACAAGAACCGACTGTTCATACTGGGCAAGCGCTTGCCTCGCCTGCGCCTCGACGGCTTTCTGTTGGAACCCGAGGGCTTGTGCATTGAGCAACGGGCCGGCGATGCTGGGACCGGCGACGCCGAATGCCGTTTCGTTTGCAATGAGCCGGGAAAACTGGGGACTGGCGACGCCCAAAATGCCGGTGATGGTGAGTTTGGGAAATCGGTCTGCCTTGGCCGCACCGATTCTCGCCGTCACCGCCGCCAGCTCCTGTTCGGCCTGCACGAGGTCCGGTCTCCGTTGCAAGAGTTCAGAGGGGAGGCCGGCGGGGATCGCAGGCGGTAGGACTTGATCCGTCAACGACCGTCCCCGCGCGATGGGTCCCGGGTCTCGCCCCAGCAGCACGGCCAGCTGATTTTCTTTCTGGACCATCTGCCGTTCCAACTCGGCGACCCGCGCCAGCGCGTTGGCCCGCTCCGACGTGAATTGATCCAGATCGAGCTTGGCAATGACCCCTTCCCGCAAACGTGCCTGCGCAATCCTCACCGATTCTTGCCATGATTGAAGCGTGCGTCTGGCGATCTCCAGTTGTCGATCGAACTGCAACAGGTCGAAATAGGATTCAGCGACGCCGCTGACGAGCTGCAAGACCACGGCGCGCCTGGCTTCCTCGCGTGCCAGGAGATCGCCGCGTGCCGCTTCATTGGACCGCCGGATGCGGCCCCAGATGTCGAGCTCCCAGGCGAGATTGCCTTGGAGGTAATAGTTGAACGCGTTCGGAAAGCCAGGAAACAGAAATTGCGCTTTCCGTCCCATGAGGGGGGCGCTGCCCGTAATGTCGGCCTTCGGGGCAAAGTCCATCTTGGCGACCAAAAGACGAGCTTGGAATTCTTCGACAGAGGCGGCCGCGCGTTTGAGATCCTTGTTCTCCCTGAGCGCCGTCTGAATCAGTGTTTGAAGCGCCGGGTCTTGGAGCAGGTCCCACCATGGCAAGTTCGCGAACGATTCGGCTTCTGCCTGGGCAGCAGCCGACCTGAACGACGCCGGTGATGACAGGTCGGGCCGGGAATAGTCCGGTCCAACGGCGCAGGCGGCCAGGAAGATGGCCCCGATAAATAGACTCACTGTGCGCATGATGCTTCCTCTCATTTCGTCCCGTATCGGATGCTGGACGTGGCAGATTCTGATGCGGCAATTTCCTCGACAAGATGACCGATGCAGCAGCCTGTTGCGATCAATTGAGCCCCCTCTCGCCACAGCTGCTTCAATAAAACCTTGCCATCCTCTCCGACAAAGGTCACGCCCGTGAGATCCACGACGAGAGGAACCGCTCCTGCCGATCGGATGGATCGCCACTCATGCTCGAGTTCACCGACCCAAGGTCCGGTCAGGCTGCCCTCCAGTCTGAGTCGGATCGAATTGCGATGGTTCTCGGAAGTAATCTTAAGCATGCTAGGTATCCGTGGAACCGTCCTTCAGTTGTGAGCTCCCGCTGCGAGCAACTCCTCATCCTGGGCATCGATCGCGATCGCTTCAGGCTCCAGATCCCGCTGGTGTTGCGCAGCGATCAACGAGTAGAACACAGGGACAACGAACAGCGTGAAGAATGTGCCGACCGTCATCCCCGTGACCAAAACCATGCCGATGCTGTTGCGGGCGGCGGCACCGGGTCCCGTCGCCAGCACAAGAGGGAGATGGCCAAAGACCGTGGCCGCAGAAGTCATGAGCACCGGCCGCAACCGGGTCAACGTGGCTTCCCGTATTGCCAGTGCCTTGGTGAGCCCGCGAGTCTGTAACTGATTGGCAAACTCCACGATGAGAATGCCGTTCTTCGCAATCAACCCGACCAGTGTGATCAATCCCACTTGTGAGTAAATATTGATCGTCGTCAGGTCCAGGAAGCTGAACACCAGAGCGCCGGAGATGGCCAGCGGCACGGACCCCAATAGAACGATCAATGGATCACGGAAACTTTTGAATTGGGCGGCCAACACCAGATAGATCAGGACCACCGCAAAACCCAGTGTGACCGTGAGAGCGGCTCCTTCCTGGCGGAGTTGTCGCGATTCGCCGGCGTAGTCGAGGGTGATGCGTGACCCACCTGTTGCCGCCGCGGTTTCCAACACACGCAATCCTTCTTCTTTCGTGACACCTGGTTTCACGCCGCCGAAGATCCGGACGGCGTTCCGCTGCTGGAACCGGTTCAAGGTGCGCGGGGCGGTACTCGTTTCGATGTGCGTGAACGTCGATACCGGCACCAGCTGGCCTCCCGGTGTCTTGATCTTCAAGTCGAGCAGGGGACCGACCGTTGCACGATCACTGTCCCCGAGTTGTGGGATGACCTTATAACTGCGGTCAAAGTAGTTGAACCGGTTGACGTAAGCCCCGCCAAGCATCGTGCCGAGCTCCCGGCCGACCCCTGCCAGATCAAACCCCAAGTCGGCCAGACGTTCGCGATCGAGGATGACGCGCGCCTCAGGGAGATCGATCTTGAGGTCGGTGTCCACATACATGAACTTGCCGCTTTGCCAGCCGGCGCCGAGCACGGCGCCGACCGTGTTGAGCAGCTGCTCGGCCGGCAAGTCACTTTCCAATACCAGCTCGACATCGTATTGGCCGGGGGTAGGCAGCGGCGGATCTAATCGAGGAAATACGCGCAGGCCCGGCACCTGCGATACGGCGCCATAGACTTGGCCGTACATTTGCTCGGTCGAGCGTGTCCGAGCGTGCCAGTCTTTTGCGACCAACCCGCCGAATCCGCCCCATGCAGTGGTAAGCCCCCACGTGAATTCCGTTTCGGGAAATGCCGTGATCGCTCGTACGATCTGCAGGTGCTCACGGTTTGTGGCAGCCAATGTGGAGTCAGGTGAAGCTTCGAAGAAGAGGCTGATGTGGCTCTGATCTTCCACAGGGGCGAGTTCTTGGCGCGAAAACAGATACAGCGGCCAAGCTGCAACCATGATTAAGAGCGCCGCCGCCACGATGCCCCAGCGCATCGTCAGCGCCCCGTCGAGCAGCCGGGCATAGATACGGCGCACCTCGTCGAAGCGTCGATTGACAAAGGCGGTCAACCGACCTTCCTTGCCCTGTGGATGCACGAACCGTGAACTCATGACCGGTGAGAGCGTGATCGCGACGACACCAGACAGGACCACGGCGACCGCCAGAGTAATGGCAAATTCCAGGAACAGTGAGCCGGTGAGGCCACCCTGAAAGGCAATGGGTGTATAGACTGTGGCGAGCGTGATCGTCATTGCAATGATCGGGCCGACGAGCTCGCGCGCGCCGGCCAACGCCGCCTCAATCCGCGATTGCCCCAGACGGACATGCCGTTCGACGTTCTCGACGACGACGATCGCATCGTCCACGACCAGCCCGACCGAGAGGACGATCGCGAGCAATGTCAACAAATTGAGGCTAAAGCCGAACGCAAACATGAAAATAGCCGCCCCGACCAGCGAAACGGGCATGGCGACGAGCGGCACGAGCGCCGTGCGCACCGAACCCATGAAGAGAAACACCACCACCGCTACGATGAGAATCGTCTCCGACAACGTCTTGGTAATCTCGGCCAGTGCGTTTCGCATGAACATCGTGCCGTCCCACACGAGTTTCATGTCGATGTCCGTTGGCAGAGTCGGCCGGATGCGGTCCATCTCGTCGCGGAGCCGATGAGCGACGTCAATCTCGTTCGTCCCCGGTACCGGCCAGATCCCGAGATACACACCTTGCGCCTCGTTGTACTTTGCCACCATGTCCGCTTCTTCAGCCTCACGCTCGACCTTCGCGACGTCCTTCAGCCGGACGATGGCCCCACCCCGGTCGGCGACGATGAGCTCCTCGAATTCCTGTGCCGAACGAAGATCGGTATTTGCGAGCAGGTTGATCTGGGCGGAGTTGCCCTTCGTCCGTCCTACCGCAGCCAGGTAGTTGTTACGGAGAAGCGCACCTTGCACATCACCGGGGGAAAGGTTGAATGAGGCGAGGCGATCAGGATCGATCCAGATGCGCATGGCGATCTGACGGCCGCCCTCAATGGTCACCTTCTGAACACCGGACAGCGTCGAGAATTGCGGTTGCAGTGTACGCAAGAGCCAATCAGTGAGAGCCGGGACAGTGCGGTCCGTGGAAGTGAAGCTGAGGTAGAACGAGGCGTACGGCCGATCGGCCCGCTGCACTTCGATCGCCGGCGGTTCGGCCTGAGTCGGCAGTTCGGACCGGACTTGCTGGAGTCGCGCAGTCACTTCGGCCAGGGCTGCCGTGCTGCTGTGGTTCAACTTCAAATGCACAGTCACGGTGCTGACACCGGCCCGGCTGGTCGACTCCACGTAATCGACGCCGCTGATCGCGGAGACCACCCGTTCGATCGGCGTGCTGAGGAATCCGCGCACAGTCTCGGCGCTCGCGCCGTAATAGACAGTCGTGATGATGACCGAGGAGCTTTCGATCTTCGGGTATTGCTGCACCGGCAGGGTCATCAGTGCCCTCCAGCCTGCCAGCACGATCACGAGATTGACGACGACCGCCAGCACCGGGTGTTTGATGAAGATGTCGGTGAATGAACGCATGATATGTCCTTGATCCTTCTTCGACGAGTGATCGGTTCAGTCTTTGCTGACAGTTTGTGCTCGGGCCTGTTTCTCTGAGGCGTCATCCTGGGTAGCGACAAGCACGCCTTCACGCAACTTGAACGACCCTGACGCGGCAATGGTCTCACCGGCATCAAGCCCGGCTTGAATCACGACCTGATCACCGATCATCGTCCCGCTTTCCACTTGCCGCACGTGTGCCCGATTCTTGTGATCCTGGTCCGGCGCGATCACGAATACCTGATCGCCGCCGGGTCCTTTGCGCAACGCGCTGACCGGGATGGCGACTGCCTTGCGCGAGGGACCAACGGGAACTCGAACCCGAACCGACGCACCGGGGGAAGGAGCATGGCGGGAGCCGTCAATCCGTGCCCGCACCATGGCATTCCGAGTCGTCGGATCGACGCGCGCATCGAGCGCAACGATGTTGGCCTTGATGACGGAAGCATCGCCGGCCGCGAACACCTCGACTGTCTCGCCGTCCCGTAAGCCGGCCGAGACTTGCTGGGGCACCGTGAAATCCACATGTACCGCTTCGGCGACGCCTTGCAGCGTCGTAAGCAAGGTTCCTTCGTCCAAGTATTGGCCGGGGTGAACATCGGCGATACCGACGCGCGCCCGGAACGGCGCACGGATGGTCTTCTTGGCAATGATCGCCCTGGTGCGGGCAATCTGAGCTTGGGCAATATCCAGGTCGGCACGAGCCCGGTCGACTTCCTCCTGAGTGGTCGCCAGCTCCTGACTGAGGTTCTGCCGGCGATTGAGCACCGTTTTGGTAAGAGCGGCTTGGGCCTCCTGTGCCTTCAATTCGGCTTCTTCGACGGACACGTCGAGCGCGACCAGCATGGTACCGGCTTCCACGATCTGTCCCGGCGTGAGACGCACTTCACGGACAGTCCCGGCGAGCTCGTTCTTCAGCATGACCGAACGTAAGGCCAAAACCGTGCCGATTGATGTGGTGGTCTGGCGATGATCCATCTCGCGTGCAACGGTAACAGTGACGGACTCCATCGGTTCAGGTTGGTTTGCGGAGGCTGCGCTGGAATCTTGAATGGATTCATATTTCCATGCGACCAGCCCGATGCCCGTCAGCAACACCGATGCGAGAAGTAGAATTGTTCCGATCCAATTACGGCGATTCATGAGAGCTGCCCTCCAAATTCCCTATATCGAACACCATGCCGAATCTTTGCAATCGCATTTGCTTCGACGGTAACAGCAATGACCGTTCCAGTCAGGTTGGAATCCAATAATTTCACTTAACTATTGGATATAATTATGAATTGTCGAAGAGTAGGTATTGAAGACCAACGCAGAGTCATTGACGTGACGAAGTCGTTCACTCGTCAGATGACGAAATATCGACAGAGGATGGTCTGGGAACGCCGGACGGGAAGTACGGCTATGATGGACGAACGATACCGAGCTTTCGCATCTTGGAATGGAGGGTTGTCCGTTTCATCCCCAGCTTGACTGCGGCACCCGCAGAGCCGCTGAGGATCCACCTCGAGTCTCGCAGGACTTTCAGAATGTGCTCGCGCTCCGCCGCTTCAAGCGTCACAGCCGATTCAGCAGATCCCGTGGATGCTGACTTGAGCTCAGACAGTGCGACGACAAGGTCAGGGCCCGTCGACAGGATGACCGCCCGCTCGATGAAGTTTTCCAGCTCTCGCACATTCCCCGGCCAAGCGTAGGCCTGCATGGCTTGCATCGCCTGGGCAGGAACCGTTTGGATGCGTTTCTTCATCCGCATCCCGAATTTCTGAGCGAAGTGTCGCACCAACAGCGCGATGTCCTCCGGCCGTTCGCGCAACGGTGGGACGGTCATCGGGAAGACCTTGAGCCGGTAATACAGATCGCTCCGGAATTCGTGTTCTTCTACCATCTGACTGAGATCGCGGTTGGTTGCCGCAATGACCCGCACGTTGACGCGAATCGTGCGTGTACTGCCGAGCCGTTCGAATTCTTGTTCTTGGAGAACCCGCAGGAGCTTGACCTGCAGTTCCAATGGGATCTCGCCGACCTCGTCAAGAAAGAGCGTACCGCAGTCGGCCAGTTCGAATCGGCCCATTTTTGTGGCGATGGCCCCGGTGAATGCCCCTTTCTCGTGTCCGAACAACTCGCTCTCAAGCAGGCCTGTCGGTATGGCCGCACAATTGAGCTTCACGAATGTTCGGTCTCGACGATCGCTGTGATTGTGAAGAGCCCGCGCGATCAGTTCTTTCCCGGTGCCCGTTTCCCCGAGGATCAGCACGGTGGAGTCGGTCGCGGCGACCGTTTGAACTTCCTTGAGAACCTGTTTGAGCGATCGGCTATCACCGATGATTTCCTCAAAGTTGTACTTCGTCTGGATTTCTTCCTCGAGATACACTTTTTCCTTCGTCAGTTTATCCTTCAACGCGGCGATTTCCCGGTAGGCTATGGCGTTCTCGACGGCGATCGAGACTTGCTGCGCGACTTGGCTGAGCAGCTCGACGTCTTCCGGCGCAAAACCATCATCCTGTCGACGGCCGACGTTCAGCGCGCCCAGCATGCGTTTATGAGCAAGGAGTGGAAAGGAACAGAAGGACTTGACGCCACGATTGAGCAGGTCCTGCGCGCAGGGTGAGGAGCTCGCCATTTCTTTCAAGTCCGATTCCCTGAACAATGCGACCGTACCCGATGAGATTGCGCGACATGATGGGGAGTCGGCACCTTCCTCGGCTTCTCCTTCCTCAACGAAGCTTTCATTTCGTTCGAAGTCCAAGACATGAATGCGCCACTGGCCGGTCTCGCCGTTGTAGAGCAGGAGGCTGGAGCCGTCATGCTGGATAATTTTCCGCAAGCAGGTGCTTACGGCGGTGAAGAGCGCATCCAGATCTAGATGGGACACCACGGCATTGTTCACGTCCAACAGGAGCTGCTGCCGGTCGCGTTCACGAGTGAGCTGTGCCTGATAGTCGAGGGCAGTCTTGGAATTCAGTGTATTGTCGATGGCCACGGCCACCTGCTTGGCCACCTGTTGCATGAACTGGATTTCCCGGTCCTGATAAGCCCTACGCTGCAGGCTCCCGAATCCCATGGCGCCGAGACGGCGTTGTGCCGTGGTGAGCGGTACCACGCAGAAGGATCGCACGTCATTCTCCCGCAATAATGTCATCAACTTGGGGAAGCGGCTCTCCTCCATGACGTCATCGACGGTCATCGGTTGCTGCGTCTTCCACACCAATCCTCCGGGAGATTCATCGACCGGCAATTCCAGACCTGTTTGAATCGTGCAGGGCTCCGAGGAGACCAACAGCCACAAGCGCATGACATCGCGCGCCGGTTCATGCAGCACCGCATTGATGAAGTCGAACGGAACCACGTGGGGGAGTCGTCGAGCGAGATCCTGGAACAGCTCGGCCAGATCGCGGTGTGACGCGATGGATTCGGATACCTCGAGTAAGAGCCGTAGGCGCTCCCGGTCAAGCGTGAGGTCTTGGTGATGCAACACATTGTCCACCGCGACGGCGACCAATTGACCGACTTGCTGGAGAAATTCCAGATCTGCTTCATCGTAGGCCGCCTTCTGCAGACTCGAGAATCCCATGGCTCCCAAGCGTCGTACGGCGGTGGTGAGAGGAACGAAGCAAAACGAATTCGTTCCGTCTTCTTTCATGCACTCGGTGACGGTGGGCCAGCGACGTTCCTCGGCAAGATCGGACACCAGGATCGACTGCTGCGTCAGCCACACCGATCCGGCAGGGCTCTCGTTGACCGGTCCTTCATGCCCGCCCACAAGATCGGCCGGCACGTTTGCCTGAATGGTATGCAATCGCATCGTATGACGCACAGGGTCGTATAAAGACAGGCCGACGAAATTGACATGTACGACGCGGGGCAGTCGCTGGGCGAGATCTCGAAAAAGCTCGTGCAAATCGCGATGCGCGGAAATCGCTTCCGCCACCTCCAACAAGGTGCGGTACCGATCTTCCATCGTTTCATACAACCGAACGGCCGCCGAATTCATAGTCTTTCAGTATGGCGCAACGGATGTTACGGCTCAAGGGGGGTACAGGTTACAGACTCGTTTCATGGGATGATTACGTTGCGTGGTGTTCCTTCATCAGGCCAACGGGGCATGAATGCCCGGCGCGACGCCCCTCGGACTCTGCATTAAATCCGCGATCCCCCTTCATTTGGCAACAGCGCGCCGCCGTTCACTTTCGCGAATCATCTCGGTCAGATCCTGCGCCGGACGAATTTCCCATGGGCCCATTTTCACACCCGGATGATTCGACATCAGCTGAATGGCATGATTGAGATCTCTGGCCTCGATGATCAAAAGTCCTCCCAATATTTCCTTGGTCTCGGCAAAGGGGCCATCGGTGACGGCCACCTTCCCACGTTGGTATCGGAGGGTCGTGGAGGTATCGGGGCTCTGAAGCCCCTCTCCCCATACCCAGTGCCCGTCCTTCTTAAGCTTATCATCATAGACGAAACACGTATCGATCAGGCTGTTCTGTACATCAACGGACAACGTAGTCCATTGCGTGACGTCCAGGTATCCTAAACAGATGTATTTCATCGGCCTCTCCTCCTACATTCGTTCGACTGCTTTACCATGTAGTCGTTGGAACGGGCAAAAATCGACAGGGCAGTCCGAACCCATGATCTAGAGGCTGTTCGACAACAGATTTCCAATGGTTGCCGATGGGATCCACGTTACGGCCCTTGCTCTCATCACGGATGTTTTGCCGTCAGCGTTTCTTTTCTGCCGTTACGCCAAACGATAACCGTGATCGTGTCGCCCGAACGGAGGCTGCTCAATCGGTCTCTGATGACCAGGTATCCTGCACCGTCACTGGTAACCGGGATCCCTTGGACTTCGAGAATGATGTCTCCACCGACGAGCATCTGTTCCCCTTCGATCACGGCCATCATGGTTCCAGCCTTCAGGCCTATCTGTGCGGCAGGGGAGTTCGATGCAACTCGCTGGACCAGCATCCCTGCGCTCTGCGGGAGGTAGAATACCTTTGCCAGATCGCCGGACAGCATGTAGCTCTCGGCGCCGCTCCAGAATCGATGCTGATCGAGAAGGAGCCGGCGCGCAAGGTTTGACGTGACGACGAATCCCAATCCCTCGGAAGCGCCCGATTTGGATATGATATGGCTGACGACGCCGACCACTTCCCCCGCCATATTGAACATGGGCCCGCCTGAATTTCCCTGGTTGATGGCTGCATCAGTCTGAAAGAATTCCGCTCTGGACATGTCGCCGAACATCGTACGGGGTTTTCGCCTGGCACTGATATGACCGACGGTCAATGAATGACTCATACCGAGTGGGGCGCCGACGACGAAGATTTCGTCACCGACCTCCGTCTCCTCTGAATTGCCAAGTTTGACCGCTGTGACGCCTGCTGGGACCTCTTTGAGTTGCAGCAGCGCGATATCCGCCGCCGGATCCGATGCGAGTACAGTGGCGGGTGACTCGGCTCCATTGAGAAACTGAACCTTGATTTCATCGGCCGTCTGTACGACGTGCGCGGCAGTCAGGATCTTTCCGTCAGACGAGATGAGCACGCCTGAGCCGAGGCCCGGTAGGGTGGCCAACTGCATCTTCGGTCCTGTCACAACGTGTCGGTTGTTGGTTTCGACCACGACAACCGATGGATCCACTTGTCTGAACACCTCACGAAGCGACTTCGGACTCTCGGCCATGGAAAACGAAGGCCAGCCTGCCAGAACTACCATGAGGATGACGATACTGTACTTTGCCATAACGACCTCCAAACTAAACCGTAGCTTTGAACGACGCCTATCCTGGTTGTTGTGTCGTCGAAGAGGAATTGTTTTCTCCCGCGCCGCTCGGAGACCAGCCGCCTCCCAGAGCCTTGTAGAGCTTGACGACCGAGACGAGCTGATTACGACGCGTCTTTGCCAGCGCCAATTCCGCATCGAACAGCGAGCGCTGAACCGTCAGAAGATCGAGATAACTGGCTCGCCCTCCTTGGTAGCGGAGTTCAGCCAGCCGTAAAGACGATTCCAACGCTTGGACTTGCAGTTCCTGCGCGTCCCGCTGCTCCCGGGTTTTCTGAACCGAGATCAACGCGTCCTCCACCTCCTGAAACGCTTGAAGAATCGCCTTTCGATAGTGTGCAATGGCTTGGTTTCCCCGCGCTTCTGCGACTTTAACGTGATATCCGAGTGCGCTTGCGTTGTACAGGGGAGCGGTTAAGGCAGCCGCTCCTACAAATGTGGCGTAGGGGTTGAAGGACATGTCGGAGATGTTGACCTGTGCGCCTCCAGTCTGCCCGGTGAGCGCCAATTGGGGAAAGCGCATGGCTTGGGCCACGCCGATGTTGGCTGTCGTAGCCACCAGCTCCTGTTCGGCTTGGATGATGTCCGGTCGCCGCTGGAGCAGCTCGGAGGGCAGACCCGGCGGAACTTCCGGAGGGATAGGTTGTTCAGTGAGGACCCGTCCCCTGGAAATCGCCGAGGGTCTGTGCCCCAGCAGCACGCTAATCTGGTTCTCTCGCTGAACGACCTGCCGTTCGAGATCGGCTAATTGTGCCGCTGTGCCTTCCCGTTCCGCCACGAACCGGTCAAGGTCAAGCTTGGGGATGTCCCCTTTCTGATAGCGGAGCCGTGAAAGCCGAACAGAATCGTCCCAGGCTTTGAGTGTTCGTTTGGTGATGTCCACCTGGAAATCCAACGCGCGGAGATCGAAATAGCTCTCTGCCACGTTACCGACCAGGCTGAGTATCACGACTCGCTGATTCTCCTGTTTCGACAGCAGCTGCGCTCTGGCTGCTTCGACCGAGCGGCGGATGCGGCCCCAGAGATCCACTTCCCACTTGAGACCAACGACACCCGAAAATTGGGACAGCGTGGTGCCGTCACGCCCCGATGAGATGGGAACGGCGCCGGCGCCCGGAATCGGCAGGACATTGTTATTCGTGTTCCGGTATCCGAACGCGGTGCCCGAGGCGGAAAGGGATGGAATCAAGTCGTATTGGGAGATGGTCAGTTGAGCTTGATACTCATCGATGTTTGCGGCCGCCATCTGAAGATCTAGGTTTTCCTGTAATGCCGTGCGGATCAATTGCTGCAGCGATTCATCCTTGAGCAACTCCCACCAGGGCAAGTTCGCAATCGAACCGGATGATGCTTCTGTCATGCGCCAGGATTCGGCTTGAGGGGTGTCCGGTCGTTTGTAATCCGGCCCCATCAGGCAACCGGACAGCGAGACCATGAATAGCGCGGCGATCAGCAGTCTTGTCATGTCAGGACCCTCCCTCTATGCGACTGTGAACCGTCGCCACTGATGTTTGATGCATGTCCGGTTGGGGGCCAAGTTCCAGAGGTTCATACTCTTGCCGTGCGGGCCGGAGCAGAGATGTCTTTCGTCGAGTGAGCGTTTCCACGACATAGAATGATACCGGAATGAGAAAGATACCAATCAGACTCGCAGCCGTCATACCGCCGAATACGGTAAGGCCGAGGAGGACGCGAGCGTGAGCGCCGGCACCGGACGAGAGAATCAGCGGCACCACCCCGAGAATGAAGGCGAACGCCGTCATGAGAATTGGCCGGAGGCGCAGACGGGCTGCGGTCAGCGCAGCCTCCATGACCGTCTTGCCTTGTTCCAGCTCCGCCTTTGCAAACTCCACGATGAGAATCGCGTTCTTCGCGGAGAGGCCGATCAGCATGACGAGGCCGATCTGGACGAATACGTCGTTCTCACTGGCCTGCGGCGCGATCAGCTTAAGCAGCCACAAGATTCCCAATGCCCCGAAAACGGCGACCGGTGTCACCAACAAGACGCTGAAGGGAAGCGTCCAGCTTTCGTACTGCGCCGCAAGAATCAGAAACACGAACAGGAGTGAAAAGCCGAAGATCACACCGGCCGACACGCCTTCCGCCGCGACTTTCTCCTGGAACGACATGCCGATGTAGTCGTAGCCCATCTCGCCGGGCATCGTCTCCTTGAACACCGATTCCAGCGCCTGCATCACCTGGCCCGAACTGTAGCCGGGTGCTGCGCCAACGAAGAGCTGGGCGCTGCGGTATCCGTTGTAGCGCATCGTGAACTCCGGTCCGTCCACCGGTTCCATGGACACGAGGGTGGAAAGGGGCACCGCGTCACCGGACGCGTTCCTCACGTAAAACTGGCCGACGTTTTCGGAGCGGGTTCGGAACTCCCCATCGGCTTGCACGTAGACCTGCCAGACGCGACCGAATCGATTGAAGTAGTTGATCATCACACCGCCCATAAAGGCCTGCACGGTTTGGTAGACATCGCCGAGGTTGACATCCTGTTTCAACGCTTTCTCGCGATCCACCTTTGCGAAGAGCTGCGGAGCGTTGGGAATAAAGGTGGTATTGATTCTTTCGATTTCCGGACGCTTGCGTGCCCCTTCCATGAAGGTTTGTGTCTGTTGCGCGAGAAACGCAACATCCTTTCCGGCACGATCCTCAAGGATGAACGAGACACCGCCTGAGGTGCCGATCCCTGGAATGGCGGGCGGTGGAAATGCAAAGGCCTGCGCCTCTGATAGTCCGTCCAATTTGCCCTTAATGTGTTGATAGATCCCGAGCAGCTTCTCTTCCGGCTGATGCCGTTCCTCCCATGGGGCGAGTGTGACAAAGAAGAATGCGTTGTAGGTCGTGCTGACGGTGCTCAGCAGACTGAACCCGACCACGGACGTGGCGTACTGAACGCCGGGCGTTTCCTTCAGGATGGCCTGAATCTTCTCGCAGACCGCATCTGTACGCTGCAGGGATGCCGCCGTCGGTAATTGGACGTTCAAGAACAGGTAGCCCTGGTCCTCCATCGGCAGGAACCCGCTGGGCAGTTTCGACCCGAACCAACCTGACGCCACAGCCACCAGCACCAGGAAGAGCATCGAGAAGGCCGCTTTGCGTATGAGTCCGCCGCAGACGCGCACGTACCAATCAGTTGCACGGCCAAAGACGCGATTGAACCACCCAAAAAACCACCCCAATGGGCCTCGGCGCTGCGTCTTTCTCCGAAGGAGCAGCGCGGAAAGGGCCGGGCTTAGCGTGAGGGCGTTGAACGCGGAGATGATCACCGACACCGCGATGGTGATCGCAAACTGCTGGTACAGCCGGCCGGTAATGCCGGGGATGAATGCCGTCGGCACGAATACGGCTACCAAGATGAGTGCAATGGCCATGACCGGCCCCGAAACCTGTTGCATGGCTTTGAGAGTCGCTTCCTTGGGAGAGAGGCCGTGCTCGATATGATGCTCGACCGCCTCCACGACCACGATTGCATCGTCCACGACCAAACCGATGGCCAGCACGAGCCCGAAGAGCGAGAGCGTGTTAATCGAGAATCCCAACAGCGGAAACAGCATGAAGGTGCCGACGAGCGAGACGGGAACGGCCAGAAGCGGGATTAACGTCGCGCGCCAGCCTTGAAGAAAAATGAATACCACGATGATGACCAGCAGCAGCGCCTCCCACAGCGTATCGACGATCTCTTTGATGCCTTCCCGAACCGAGAGCGTCGTGTCCAGGGAGATGACGTAGTCCAAATCCGTCGGGAACCGCTTTTTCAGTGTTTCCATCAGCTGTTTGGCTTGGTCCATGGTCTGAATGGCGTTCGAACCCGGCAGCTGATAGATGGCCACGATGGCTGCGGGCTTGCCGTTCATGCGACCGATCATGTTGTAAGACTGCGCTCCCAACTCGACCCGAGCCACATCTTTCAGCCGCACCAAGGAACCATCGTTGTTCGCCCGCACGACGATGGACTCGAATTCTTCCTGCGTGAGCAGGCGTCCCTGCGCCCGCACGCTGTAGGTGAATTCCTGGCCGGCTGGAATCGGCTCAGCCCCCACCTGGCCGGCTGGATTGACGGTGTTCTGTTTCTTCACCGCATCCAGAATTTCGGGAACCGTGATCCCCAGCTTAGCCAGCACATCGGGCCTTACCCAGAACCGCATCGCATACTGTCCGGCGCCGAAGATGGTGACTTGCCCGATGCCCGGTACACGCGACATCGGATCGTTGATGTTAATGAACGCATAGTTGGCCAGCCAGATGTTGTCGTAGGTTTCGTTGGGAGAATAGAGGGAAAAGAGGGCCAGCGGGCTGGTGGTCGCTTTCTTCACGGTGACGCCGTAGTTCCGCACTTCTTGGGGCAACTGAGATTCGGCCTGCGAGTAGCGCATCTGCGTCAGAATTTGATCGTCGTTCGCTTTCGTCGCCACATCGAAGTTCACACGGAGTGTCGTCTGTCCAGTGCCCGCGTTGACCGAATACATGTAGATCATGTTGTCGACACCGTTCATCTGCTGTTCGATCGGCGTGGCCACCGACTGTTCGAGCGTGACGGCGTCCGCTCCCGGATAGGTCGCCTGCAGCTGGATTTCAGGCGGCGCGATATTCGGGAACTGGGCGATGGGAAGCTGGACCATGGCGACAACGCCGATGAGCGTCATCAGAATCGAGACGACCATGGCGACGATCGGACGATTGATGAAAAATCTGGCCATCATTTACTCCTCGGGAGGGACTGTAGATTGGCAATGGATGAGTTGTCGGAAAATGGGACAGGGTGAACCGGCACCCCGGGCTTCAGTTTCTGCAGCCCGTCGACGAGGACCTGCTCGCCCGGTGCAAGTCCCTGTGCGATGATCCACTGTGATCCCACGCGTTCACCGACAGTGACTGAGCGAATTTCAACGTTGTTCTCCGGCGTGACGACCGCGACCTGGTAACGCCCCTGTGTTTCGCTTACTGCGCGTTGAGAGACCAGAAGGGCGCCTTTGCGCACCGCGAGTGCGGTACGAACCTTGGCGTACAGGCCGGGGCGCAACACGTTTTCGCTGTTCGGGAACAGAGCCGCTATGCGGATTGTGCCGGTCTTGGCATCAACTTGACGATCCGCGAGGAAGAACCATCCTCTGTGCGGGTAGACCTCGCCATTGCTCAGGACCATTTCGATGCGGCCGTCGTCCCGTATTATTCTCGGATCCTCTTTTGCACGATATCGTTCCTGCACGAGCGAAGAAAATCTGAGATATTCCTGCTCACTGACGGGGAAATAGACTCGGATCGGATCAAGTTGGGACATGGACGTCAGCTCGTCGCTGGAATTCACCAAGTCGCCGATCTGCGCCTTGGCCACTCCGACGACACCATCGATCGGAGCGACGACTTTCGTCCATTCGAGATTGAGTTTCGCCTGATCCAGCGAGGCTGCGGCGGACTCTACCGAAGCGATTGCAGCCCGGCTCGTCTGGACGGAGTCTTGAAACTCCTTCTGGCTGATGGCGCCTTCCTGGGCCAGCGGTTCGTTGCGGACCACATCATATTCGGCCTTGATGCGCTGGGCCTGTGCCCGATCGAGCTCACCCGCTGCCTGCTTGAGCGCAGCCTGAAACTTGCGCGGATCGATCTCGAAGAGGAGGTCGCCCTTTTTAACGGTGGCCCCCTCCCGGTAGTGCTGCTTGAGAAGGTATCCGGTGACCTGTGCCCGGATTTTTGCGTTCACGAGTCCGTCCGTTGTCCCGATCCATTCGAAAAAGATCGGTACATCCTCCTGTTCGACCTTCTGTACTTGGACTTCAAGCGGTGGCGGTTCGACGGGTTCCACCGCCTCTTTGCAGCCGGCTAAGCCCGCCAGCCCCGTACCAAACAAAACACAGAACGCTAGTTGTCGAATATGTGAGAGCGTCATCACGGCTCCTACTCCATCAGTCGTCTTGTCGGTTTCACTATTTGGTTGTGGTCGGGCCTGACGAATCGGCCCGGCCTGTAATCTCTTCCACGATCGAAGTGTTGAGGCATCCCGCTGAGCGAAACGTCGCCCCTTGTTCCCACATCTCAGTCAGAAGCGCTTTCCCGTCGGAATCGATGAAGGTCACCCCAGCGAGATCAACAAGAACCTGTTTCCTCTGTGATCCCGGGACGTCTCGCCAGTACCGGTTCAATTCATCCGTCCATGGGTTCGTCAGTTTTCCTTCGAGATGCAAGGCTGTCGTTCCATCAGTTGTCTGTGCCGTAACCTTCAGCATACAGATCAGTCTCCTCTAGCTTGTGTTCCCTGACTTGTTTGCGCGAAAGCAGCCGGCCCTGCATCACGCCCTATCGACTATGCCGCGCTCCCGACCATCTGTTGCTTGGCCGGCATGAACGCTTCAATCGGCAGAATGTTATATCGTCGGCGAAGCTCTTCGACCTGTTCACCCATCACGGGCCAGTAATCCCAGCCGTTATTGAGATCGATATTCATCGCTGCCCCACGGCGGACGGCGACCATGGCCTTCAACGGATCGAACATGCCTGTCCGTGCCGTGGTAATGGGCGTCATGCGGATGCCGACGTGAAATTGCAGCAAAACGAAGAAGACGAATAGCCAGGGCTCACGCCGTTGAAAACCTGCGCTGAAGCAGGCGACCTGGACCTCTTCTTCCGGAGCCGTTCCATAACCGGACAAGACATGAGCGCAGTCATGAAAGAGGATCTGTTCAGGCGAGCCACCCTTTTCCCCCGGTAAGGGAAAACCGTTCGTCCGGCAATACTCATAGTACGAACGTCCCAGGGAACCGGTTGGATAGTGTTCCAGGGCTTGGTAGCGGGCAGCCAACTCCTTGTTCTCATACTTTCCCATCATCCCGCGGACGAACTTGTAGAGCCCCTTGATCCCCTCCTTGTTCCAGAGCTCATTGATTTTTGGCCGCAACCAGAACCGGCGCACCAGATCGAGGCGCAATTGAACAATCTCTCGGTTCAGGACATGCCGAAGGTTCTTGATCTCGAGAGCGCTGACCTCCAGTTCCTGCGCAAATTGCTCGACCAGATTGACCTCCGCCTCATCCGGTTTTCCGTCGATCAGGGACACCACGATCAATCCCTGCACCAGTTGTTTTCTCAGTTGGGGATCGGGAAGCGCCTGGGCCAGTTCCATGGGTGTAATGGGAATCAATTCCTCGATGTCATAGGTCGTACCGATGACCTGCTGGACTGATGACAGCATGTGTCGCTCGGATTCATTCAGCACTCCGTCCGCCATGGCAATCGTTTTCATGGCGCGCAACCCCCAGTACGCTTGTTCATGATTCGGCATTTTCAGTTCCATTGTGACCTCCTTGATCGCGATCATCGATCGCCTTGAGTTGTTTGGTTTCAGAAATGAAGTATGTCCATCCAGCCGGCCTTTGGCTCGACACAGTTCGCGTCACCACGGGTGCCGCAGAGCCGATAAGCGGAGGAGTCAGCCCAATAATTTAGGCTGTTTTTTACATCGCCCCATGAATTGAACACTTCTCTATCGAGCAGGTTTTGCCCGCCGACTCGCCGGTCCACTCCCACTTCGAGTAATTCTCCCGTGACGGCGTCGGTGATTGTGAACTCGGCCGTGACTTCTCCTGCGAATGCAGGTTTCCCCCGTGTCACCGCCCACAAGGTATTCGCTGCTTGGAGTTGCCAGACGGCTTTGGTGAGTACGGCTAGCGTCATCCAAGATTGCTCGGCGTGCGTAATCGACACACGATATCGCATGGTGCCGGCGGTAGGCGTGTCGGTTATTTGATATTGCTTCGACAGATTCTCTCGGAGTTTGGCGTAAAAACTCTCTGTTAATTTCTTGAGGTCGTCGCGTTGTTCGGCGTTGAGTGTCGACACGAAGTCGTCACTGATCACGACCGGCTCAATGAGAATCTTGTCGTATGCGCGCCAGTTGGCCACCGGGTTGCGGTATCCCTTGAGTGCGGCACGATCGTCCTTCACATCGGTAAGCAGCGCCTGATGTTCAGTGATGGGACCGTGTTGTTGAACGTCGCGTGCATGCATGGTGGAGACGCAACCTGTCGTGAGTACCGCCAACGCACCGAAGAGCATCATCTGTGTGGGAACCATGATCTGTCCTTTCTATGAGTTCGAATGTTGAGTGCCGATGTCGCTGTTGTCTTCGGTGGAGGGTCATAGCAGGAGGCATTCCAGTATGGCGGCGCTTACCAGACTCATTCATAAATGATTGAAAGTATGACTGAATATGTGAGTATTTAGGAGATTTGATGGACTGAAGCCGTCGCGGTGCCGAAAGCCGAAGTGCCGAAATATCGGTAATTACCGAAATGTCGGTACTAGGGCCGGCGAGAGATTCCGAGCTTGATCATCTTCGATTGGAGAGTGGATCGCTTCATGCCGAGCAGGGTCGCTGCACCGGATGGACCGGCTATCACCCAATTGGATTCCTGGAGGGCACGCAGAATATGATCGCGTTCCGCCTCGTGCAGCGTCGCAACCGCTGACGGACTCTCGCGTGCTGCAATCTTGAGTTCACCAAGCGGGACGGTCAACTCGGTGCCTTGGGAGAGAATCACGGCGCGCTCGATGAGATTTTCCAGTTCACGAACGTTGCCTGGCCAACGATACCGACAGAGGGCATCCATCGTATCGGAGGGAATCCGTTCGACGCGCTTTTCCATTTGGCGTGAGAGCCGCTGCGTAAAGTAGCGGACGAGGAGTGGAATATCTCCGGCTCGCTCACGAAGCGAAGGACTCACGATAGGAAACACATTCAGGCGGTAATAGAGATCGCTGCGAAACTGCTTCTGCTCCACCATCTCCAGAAGATCGCGGTTGGTGGCTGCAAGCAACCGGACCTTGACTTTAATGGTTCTCGTGCTGCCGAGTCGTTCAAATTCCTGTTCCTGCAGGACGCGAAGCAGCTTCGACTGCAGTTCCAGGGGAATGTCTCCCACCTCATCGAGAAATAGGGTTCCACCGTCCGCGAGTTCGAATCGCCCGACTTTCGTGGCAATTGCTCCGGTAAAGGCGCCTTTCTCGTGACCGAATAACTCACTTTCGAGTAATCCCGTGGGAATTGCCGCGCAGTTCAGCTTGACGAAGGTTCCTTCCCGCCGCTTGCTCCGATCATGGATGGCTCGGGCGAGCAATTCCTTGCCTGTACCGGTCTCGCCCAGAATCAGGACCGTGGAATCGGTGGGCGCCACAATTCCCACCTGCTTTAGTACCTGCTTGATTGGAGCGCTCTCGCCGACGATCTCTTCAAAATCGCTTCGAATCTCATCTTCGAGATAGAGCTTCTCCTGCGCAAGCTTATCCTTCAAGTCGGCAATCTGGCCATACGCGACGGCATTCTCAATTGCAATGGCCACTTGCGTGCCGAACTGCATCAAGAAATCGACCTCCTCCGCCGTGTAGGCGATCTCCTCCTTTCTCCCCAATCCCATATTTCCGAGGACTTGCCCACGGTGGAGCAGAGGTACGATACAGCCGCCGACGATCCCCAGGTCCTGCAGAACTTTTGCCTCCCTCGGAAACTCGCTTGAGTCAAGCCGGGCAGCGACTATAGGTGTCCCTGACCGAAACACCTTGCCTTCAAGTGTCCCCTCCACGGGTTGCCACTGGTTGTCCGGCAGGGTCCAGCGGCTGTCGAAAAAATCCATGACGTACGTTTGAAGCTGAGTCCGTTCCGGATTAGGCAGATGAACTGTCACGAGATCGCATTGCATGACCCGGCGGACACCGGCCACGGTCGCTTGAAGGAGATCGCGAAGTTCCAAGTTGGACGTCAAATTGTTCGCCACGTCGATGAGCAACCGCAGCCGATCGCGTTCTTTCATGAATTGCCGTTTCGCAGCCTGTGCGCTCTCGAAATTCAACGTGTTCTCGACCGCGATCGCGACCTGCGTCCCGATATTGCCGAGCAACTCTGCATCTTGCTCGCTGAACGCATTCTCGCTAAGACTCACCACGCTGAGCGTACCCAATGCTCGCCCGTGCGCAAGGAGGGGAACCGCACAGCCGGATTTTAATCCTGCAGCTGCCCCCCGTTTGACGACCTCCGCAGAAAACTCTACAAGGCTCAATTTCTTGATAAGAACCGGCTTTTGAGAAGTGAATGCCATCCCTTCCGGGGTTCCTTCTAGCGGAATAGGATCGCCGATCCCACCAAACCCTTGATTGCTCGGGAAATCCAATGAATGGCCTCGCAGCTGGTTGGTGGCGGCATCATAAATACAAAATGCTGCGAGATCGTGAGGGATGACGCGATGGAGGCACGCTGAGATCGACTTGAGAAGTTCTCCCAAATCGAGTTGCGAGACCACAGCGTTGTTTATTTCCAACATGAGCCGCTCACGCTCAAATCGGCGTTGTGCCTCCTCCTCTGCCTGGTGTGCACGTTCGAAGCTCAGCGCATTTTCCGTCGCAATGGCAATCTGGTCTGCGATCTGACAGAGCAACTGCTGACTTTCTTTAGGGAACGCGTCCTCCCGAAAACTGAGAAGACCCAGCACGCCGAGTTTGCGGCCCTGCATGATCAGCGGCACACAGCCGCCGGCATTGAACCCGTGATCATAAAAACGTCGTTTGGATTCAGGGAAGGCCTCTGCCTCACTAGCGCGATTGATGAGGATGGGTCGGCCCGAAGTGAGAGCCAGGCCGCCGATGCTGCCTTCGGCCGGAATCGTCGCCCCTGCTTCCATCGGCGGTATCGTATCCGGCAAGTCGTAATAATAGACTCGAAAACACGCCGACTCTGGCTCATAAAGCGAGAGGCCCACGGCATTGATTTCTAAAGCTTCGCAGAGGGAAGAAGAAATGACCCGTACCAGTTCTCGCAAATCGAGTTGCGAGACGACAGCGTTATTGATTTCCAACATCAGCCGCTCACGCTCGAACCTGCGTCTCGCGTCCTCCTCTGCCTGGTGCGCACGCTCGAAGTTCAGAGTGTTTTCAACCGCAACGGCGACTTGCTTGGCGACCTGTTGCAGGAAGTCGAGCTCCGCTCCTTCATAGTGATGTTCCTCCTTGCTCCCAACTCCCATCGCGCCTAGCCGTCGGCGTGCGGTTGTGAGCGGAACCACGCAGAACGATTTGATGCCAGCCAGCCGAACCATCGGCATCACTTTGGGAAATCGAGTTTCTTGGTCGACGTTCGTGCAGACAAGAGGCTCCTGATGTTGCAAGACCCACCCACCTGGAACATCCTCGACGGGTTGTTCCATTCCTGGAGCGAGCGGGCCTGGTCCCACGTGCTCAAGGATATGCATCTGCAGCGTATTACGATCAGGGTTATGCAACGCCATGGAAATGGATGAGCAAGTGATGATTCGAGGCAGGCGTTGGAGAAGATCGCGGAACAGCCCGGCCAAGTCGTGGTGTACCGCGATGGACTCTGTAACTTCGAGGAGGGCGCGATACTGAGCCGGCTCAGATCCGATGATGGCCCCTGGTAATCGCTCATTCATAGCGACGACGTGGTTGCCTGTTCGGAGCGTTGAGAAGCAGGCGGTGTAGCCTTACCGGGATACTCAAAATAGCCGCCGGTATGGTAAGGAAGACCTGGCTCCAGGTCAACTCCGGACAGAGCGCCGGTAGGTCGTTGATCGTCAACCCGCGGCCACCGTTCGTTTACATCCGCTTTTCTTCCAAGTCGTATACATCGAACCAGACATAGACAGGGCGATGGCTGGGGACAAACTTGGGGATGTAGTCCTCCAAATACTCTTGCGCCTGGAGCGTCATCTCGCTGAGCCGCATGTCGCGCATCTTGTTGTTCCATTTCAGAACGTCATCGGGATTCTGCACTTTGGAGTGCTTGCCGATCCAGTCGGCCAGTTCGCTATCTGCGGCTCCTGTCGCGACGACGTCTTTGAGCTGCTCCGGCGTGATGCCGGTGAACGCAAACCACTGTCCGGCCAATGAGCAGGGCCAATAGTTGTATTCGCCGTTCATGCCCAGCAAGAACGCCCGGCACTTGTCGACGGAACGGGCCGCGATCACGTAGCCGCCGAGCTTTTCGCGCGGACTGCGGGGATAGCCTTTGCGAAGATCTTTGGCCAGCGCCTTTACTTTCTCAAGATCGGTCCTCATCAACATTCTCCTTTCTCTGTTCCTGGCAGCCGGGTAACATTCTCATTTCGGCGTGAGACAACCTCATGTCAAACCCAAGGGTTCCGGCGCATCAGCCGGCAAAGCGCCGATCTCCCAAGCCCAGGCGGACCGATTCTACATCGAGCTCATGTTCCAATCGGTGCAGCACCTCGTCGCTGATGGTGCCATCATTGCGCAGCTTGATCAACGCGAGTCGTTCGGCGCTTATGGTTTCATGCCGGAGCAGTCGAAACGCCTCAGCCACTTCGTTGGTGCAATCGGAATCAACCGGACCGGTCGGCTCATAGCGTTGAAGCCGTTGCTGATAATGTGTGTGCAACCGGTCAAGGTGATCCGGCATGACTCGATCATCATCGGCGAATGTCTCCAAACGAGTCAATGCGGCTTTAGCGGCGTGCGCGCGTGCCCCCATTTCCTCATGTTCGAGACTCCGGTCTTCTTCCAGTTTCAAGGCGCGGATCAAGGGGGCAAGGGAGAGACCTTGCAGAACGAGCGTGGCAAGAATCACCGAGAAGCTGAGTAAGATGATTTCCGCTCGGTACGGGAAGGAAGTTCCGGCGGTTGTGGTCACGGGCAATGCAAGAGCGGCCGCCAACGTAACGATTCCACGCATCCCGGTCCATCCTACGATCAGCAGATGTGGCCATGGCGGCATGGGATCGCGACGGCGAAGCGACGGGCTGACGAGTCGCGGCACGATGGCTCCCAAGGGAACCCAGAGCAGACGAACCACGATCACGGTGACGCTGATCACCACCCCGGTAAAGGCGAGGGGTGCAAACTGATCGGCTGGGATTGTCTCGCTCAGCGTTCTCAGTTGAAGCCCGATAAGAATAAAGATGACGCCGTTCAAGATGAACACCAGCAGTTCCCAAACGGCCCGTCCTTGAATGCGGGTGATTGGCGCTACGTCCGCGCTAAAATGCTGCCGCAGATACAGCCCGCCAGCGACGCAGGCCAATACAGCGGAGGAGTGCACTTGTTCGGCCATCACCCAAGCTATGTAGGGGGCCAACAGTGTGACGGCAATTTCGGTGAGGCTGTCGGTCGTCAATTGTCTAAGGACCAATCGCGCCATCAGACCGACCGCCAGACCGACGAGAATGCCACCGAGTCCGGCCAACACGAACTGGAGAAGCGTGTCGCGAAGGATGAATGTTCCGCTTGCCGCTGCCGCAACGGCGGTCCGGTAGAGGATCAGCGCGGTTGCATCATTCACCAGGCTTTCGCCTTCCAAAATCGTCACGAGGCGGTTGGGGATGCCCAAACGCTTGGCGATGGCCGTTGCCGAGACTGCATCCGGGGGCGAAACAATGGCTCCCAGGGCTATAGCTTCCGCCCAGCCTATTCCCGGCAACGCGACGTGAGCCACGGCGGCGACCGCCGCTGTCGTCGCCAACACCAAGCCGACCGCAAGCATTGAGATCGGGCGGATATTGTTTCGAAATTCACGAAGGGACGTAAAATAAGCGGCCGCCCAGAGGATTGGCGGCAGGAAGACCAAGAATACAAGATCGGGATCCAGGTGGACGGCCGGAAGACCCGGTATCAAACCCAGTATCAAACCGCCGATGACGAGCAGAATCGGATACGGAATCAGGAGCTTATGCGCAGCCGTCGTCAGCGCTAGGACCGCCGTCAGTAGGAGAATGATAGTCTCAATTTGATGCAACCCTCCCATCGCGGTGCTCCTTAAAGACAGCGGCCTGCGTTCCCGTCTCCGGCATAGTGCCTTGGGCACACACAGTCAGTGCAACCGCCGTAGCCCTCATTCGAGAGTCCTGTGGTCACACCTCTAGCGCCCGATCAGTCTCCCAGATCAAGATTTCCGCTCCATGAGTCTTCCCGGCTGTCAGCCGTCTGGCTCCGGCTGCGGTGAGCCGCGCTTCATCGCCGGCTTCCAAATGCCCTGCGCCTTCCAGTTCCGCAGAGCCCTTTGTCACAAACAGATGAATGTACGGGGCATCGGGAACCTGCGCTGCCTCTCCGGGCCTAAGCTTTCCGCCCCACAGCACGGCTCCTTTCTGTCTGATCGAAATGGCGGCTTGGTGCCCTCGTCCGGAGGCGATTGGAACGAGCCCTCCTTTGTTCAACTGTCCGTTGATGTCGAGCTGCTCATAGCCAGGCTTTATACTCTCCTGATCAGGTGGCACCCACATTTGGATGAAGTGGACGTCCTTCTCGCCTTGCGGATTCATCTCGGAGTGCCAAATTCCGGTTCCGGCGCTCATCCGCTGGGCCAACCCCGGATAGATGATCCCGCTGTGACCTTCCGAGTCCTTATGCTCCAGTTCTCCGTCCAGAACCCAGGTCACGATCTCCATGTCTCGATGGGGATGAGTACGGAACCCGGTGTTCGGCTTGACCACATCATCGTTGTGCACCAACAGCAAGCCATGGTGCGTGTTGGTCGGATCGTAATGATGCGAGAAACTAAAGCTGTGCCGAGAATCCAACCAGCCTGCTTGAGTATGGAAGCGTTCCTGTCCGCGACGGATTTTCACCGCTGTCTTCGTCGCCCGCGTATCTCTGATCATGGCCCCGCTCCTTTCCGGCGATCCCTGCATCGCCACTTTGATCTTGGTTCGTCACACCCGATTCTGTATAAGACGGATCGCGACCAAAACAAGACGGCACCATTCGGTGCGGCAGGCACCAACTGGATACCGAGCGGTGTAATGGAGAGCCGATGGCCAAGAAACGGACATGCCCGGCGGAATCGACGGTCGAACTCATCGGCGGCCGGTGGAAGATCGTCATTCTGTGGTACCTCTTCCGGGGCGTCAAACGCTTTTCCGAGCTGCAACGGGCGCTCACCGGAATTACGCAGAAGGTATTGACGCAACAGCTCAGGGACATGGAGCGGGATGGCATCGTAACACGGACCGTCTACGCCCAAGTTCCTCCCAAAGTCGAGTACTCGATCACGCCCATGGGTTTAAGTCTCAAACCCGTCGTAGAGGCCATGCACCAATGGGGAGTTGATCACAGACCTCCCGAATAAGCCGACGGCGGGACGGTCATCTTGTACTGCATCATGATCGTGGTATTGAGCAGTCTATAAATCGGGCGCGCGTCTGGCCGAAGCGGAACGCTTCGGCCAGACATCCTGCAAGCGTTACGCATTCATAGTGAGGACAGCACGGAACCGCACCTCGCTCCTCATCATCTGCTGATAGGCCTCACCTGCCCGGGCCAGTGGGTAGCATTGGATCATGGGGCGCACTCCAGCGTGTGTGCTGAAGCGCAACGTATCCTCGGAATCTTTGGCCGTGCCGGAGGGCCAACCTTGGATGGAGGTGCGCTTCAGGATCAGCGTGGCGGCGTTGACCGTAATGGGGTCGCCTGGGGCTGCCACGACCAACAACGTGCCGCTGGGGCTCAACCCCTCCAATAGTGCCGAGATCCCTTTGCCGTCAGGAGCTGTGGCCAGGATGACCCTTGCTCCACCCAGTTGTTGCAGTGCTTCGGCTGGATTGGCCGAGGCCGCATCGATGTAATGCCCGGCTCCCAGTCTTTTCGCCAGAGGTTCCTTGTCTTTCCCTCGGCCGATGGCGACTGTCATAAATCCCATCTTGGCTGCATACTGCACTCCCAAGTGTCCCAGTCCTCCGATCCCCTGCACAGCGACGAGGTCACCGGCTCGCGCTCCACTGTTCCGGAGGCTGTTAAACGTGGTAATGCCGGCGCAGAGCAGTGGGGCGGCCTCCTCCGCCGCCAGTTCATCCGGCAAGAGCGCCACAGCTTCCACCGGCACGACGAGGTAGTCGGCCCATCCTCCGTCGTAGCTGATGCCACAGACCTGCCCGAAACGGCAGAGAATGAAATCGCCGCCGCGGCATGATTCGCAACGGCCGCAGTGCCCGCCATGCCATCCGACTCCGACCCGTCGCCCTTGTTTCCACCCCGTGACGTTTGGTCCGGCCTTGTCGATCCGTCCCGCGACCTCATGGCCGGGAATGCGGGGATATTGAAGTCCCGGCCAGTAGCCTTCTTTTACAAACATGTCGCTATGGCAAACCCCGCAAGCCTCAACCTTGATTCGAACCTGCCCTGGACCGGGTTCCGGAACCTCGCGCTCGACGACCTCCCACTCACCGCCGGGTTTACTCGCTTGTACCGCTTGCATCCGAGCCATGATGTACCTCCTATCTCAACGTTCAAATGGGAGCGAGCTCCGATCGAGTCGGAGCATTGCAAGAGATCGACTGAATCTGGGTAGAGACGTCTGCATGCCGACCCGTATGCGTGTTAAGTGAGTATGACCGATCGATGATCGTGGCTCAAGATTGGATGCCAGCCGTGCCACTATCAATAGGCTCTATTGTGTGGCTATTCATTCGGCAGACCCGAGATCTCTCTGACCGGCCGCACCTCGACCGTACCGATACGCGCTCCGGGTATTTGCGTGGCGATACGAACGGCCGAATCCAAGTCGTCAGCCGTAATGAGAAAATATCCGGCGAGCTGCTCTTTCGTTTCCATGAACGGCCCGTCAGTCACCATCTGTTTGCCGTCGCGCACCTGCACGACCGCTGCGGTGGCCTCTGGTTGTAACGGTGAGGCATGGACGTACTGCGCCTTGTCGTGGAGTTGGTGGCAGAGCTGGATTGATTCCGCGAGCATGTCCTTCCGTGTGTCTTCGGGGATCCTGTTGAACATGGTTTCATTGTGGTGAACCAGGAGCAGAAATTTCATGGGATACCTCCGGTGACAGAAATGGCCGTCTCGACAGTTTCGTGTATTGCCTGGATCGCTCTATGATTCTTCCGGACTTCGCGCAAGGACGGCCGCGATGGTGTGCGGCATGCGGGCGGAGGGCCACAAGTCGCCTGTCGACTCCGCGTCCCAGGCAGCGGCAATGGCCTGCTTGATGGTGTTCGACGGAACGTTGATCGTCCGAAGGAATGTGCCATGGGATCGATCCGAACGGTAGTCCGGTTGTCGCAGAGGCTGCTTTAGATATCGTGCGATGAGATCCGCGTGCATGTCATACAGGATGGTGCCATGAAAGAGCAGCGCTTTCCTCGTTCGCCGTTGCGCGTTGCCGGAAATTTTCATCCCGCCGATGGCGAGGTCGCTGATGCCTCGGAATGTCGTGGCAGGCTCCCATCGACGCAGTACGGTGGCGATCCGTTCCAGAATGAATCGATTCGTGGTGCGAATAGTCGCGAGCTCAGGATGCAGATCGAGCGGCAGCACGAAGGCATACGAGAGGCATCCCGGTCCCTGCAAAACAGTCCCCCCGCCGCTCGCGCGCCGCAAGATAGGGATGCCGTCCCCTTGGCAGGCGGCTAGGTCAACCTCGTCGATTAATCGAGAGGCGCGACCCAGCACAACAAAGTGACGGCTGCTCTCCCAAAACCGGAGCACGGGATCCCCGCCCCGCTCATCCAGTTCATCCAGTAAGGCCTCATCGAGCGCAAGATTCTCAACGGGAAAGGGGAGGGTTAGATCGAGCAAACGGAGCGCACGCATGCTAGGACCGTTTGGGAATGAAGAGATGTGTCGGCGATCCGTGGAACGATTCAGCCGCCTCCATGACCGTCTCGCTCAACGTCGGATGCGGATGAATCGAGGCGGCGAGATCTTCGGCGAGCGCCCCCATCTCAATGGCCAGGACGCCCTCTGAAATGAGCTCTCCCGCGCCGACACCGCAGAGCCCAACTCCGAGCACACGGCCGGATTCAGGATCGAGGATAAGCTTCGTGAGTCCTTCCGTCCTGCCCAGCGTCGCGGCGCGGCCGCTTGCCGCCCAGGGAAACCGCGCGATCTTCACCGCTTGCCCGGCCGCTTTCGCCCCTTCTTCCGTAAGCCCGCACCAAGCGATTTCTGGATCGGTGAAGACGACGGCCGGAATCGCGGCGGCATCAAAGGCTGCCTGGCGGCCGGCAATCACTCTGGCGGCGATCAGCCCTTCATGCGTCGCTTTGTGGGCGAGCATCGGCTCTCCCGCCACGTCGCCGATCGCGAAGATGGTCGGCTCGGCCGTGCGCATCTGCCGATCGACCTGCACGAAACCCTTCGGTGAGATCTCGATCCTTGTCCGTTCGAGCCCAAGTTGTTGCGTATTCGGTTTTCGTCCCACGGCAATGAGCACGCGATCGAAGATCTCGGTGCTCATTCCCTCGGAACCCGTCAAGGTCGCAGCCACTCCCTCATCTCGCGTCTCCAGCTTCTCGACCGTGGTGTTCAGCCTGATCGCTTTGAAGCGGCGATGCATACGTTGTTGCAGCGGCCGCACGAGATCCGGATCGGTGCCGGCCAAGAGACGCGGCAGCGTTTCGACGATCGTCACGGCCGATCCGAGCGCTTGGTAGAAGGTTCCCAACTCTAACCCGATGTAGCCTCCTCCGACGACCAGCAGACGGGCGGGGACATCCGGCACGCCGAGCATGCCGGTGGAATCCATTACACGCGGATCGTCGAGCCTGAGGGATGTGGGAATAGCCGGCTGCGAGCCGGTGGCGAGGATGGCATGGGCGAACGACAGATCGCGCGTCCCATCCGGGCCGGACAGCAGTAGTGTCTTCGAGTTTTTGAACGAAGCTTTGCCTTGAATGACGTCTACCTTGCGAGTGTTTGCCAAGGTCTGCACGCCTTTGCTGAGTTTGCCGACGATCGACTGCAAACGTCCGCGTAACGCTGCGAGGTCCAGGCGCGGCTTGTCGAAGTGGATGCCCCACGCGTCCGCTTCCTCCGCATCGGTGAGGAGACGGGCAGCGTGCAGCAACGCTTTCGACGGAATACATCCCCGCAACAGACAGGTGCCGCCCAACTGCGGGTCCTGCTCAATCAATGCCGTGCGCAATCCGAGATCAGATGCTTGAAAGGCCGCCGCGTAGCCGCCGGGCCCTGCGCCGATCACTGCAACGTCATAGTTGGATTCTGCCATCGATTCCTCCCAGCTATCTTGTCGATTGTATCTCGCTGGATTCCGATGTGCACGAGCGACGCTTCACGAGATATGGTTCAGCCACTAAAGCCCGAGGAACATCGCTTGAAAGTCTTCCAGCACTTTGACGATCTCGTTGGTAAAGCGCGCACCGACGGTTCCATCCACCAGCCGGTGGTCGTAGGCCACGCACAGTTGCAGGACCCGGCGCGGTACGAATTGGCCGTCACGATACACGGGCGTCATGCGGGCCCGGCCCAGGCCTAAAATACCGACCTGAGGCGGATAAATGATGGGCGTGAACGGACCGGCGCCGATCCCGCCCATGTTGCTCACTGTGAAGGTTGCGCCGCGCAGCTCTTCCAGTTTCACTTCACGTTTGCGGGTGCGCTCGGCAAGATCGGCAAGTTCAAGGGAGAGTTGCAGAAGATCTTTCTGATCCGCGTGGTGTATCACCGGTACAATCAACCCTGCCGGTGTATCCACTGCTACGCCGATATTGTAGTAATCCTTGAAAATCACTTCACCATTCGTGAGGTCGAGCGACGCATTCAATTGCGGATATTGCTTGAGCGCATGGACCACCGCTTTGAGGACGAGGCTGGTCAGCGTGAGTGTGGCGCCCTTCTTCTTGAATTCGGGCGCGTATCGTTTATGGAGCGTCATCAGATCCGTAATGTCGGCATCCTGAAATTGATGGACATGTGGGATGGTCGTCCAGGCTTGTGTCATGTTGGCCGCAATCGTACGCCGGATTGACGGCAGTGTTTCTCGGCGCTCATGTCCGTACATCGTCATGAGGACACGGTCTTTTTCAGCTTGTGCGCTGCCACGGCTGTTTCGTTGCCGTACGAACAATTTGATGTCTTCGGCGGTGATCCGGCCTCCGCTTTCGGAGCCTTTTACCTGTACGAGATCCACTCCCAATTCGCGTGCGAGCCGGCGTACTGACGGGGATGCAGGAACTGCGGAGCCGCTGGACGACGAACCCGCCGATGGTGGTGCGGATGGAGCCTGCACTGCGGTCGGCTGCTCCATGTCCACCGGCGCTTCGGACGGCGAGGCGTTCGGCTCTTTCGGTCGCTCGACGGGTCTCACATCCGACGCTTCGACGGCTGGCGGCGGGTGGGAAATAGGGGGGACGGCCGGTCTTTCCGGCTCCTGATTCTCGGCCGGTTTCGCTACGTGATCTGCACCGTCGAGTTCAAGAAGCGCTTGTCCGACCTTCACGTGATCACCCTGCCGGACAAGCAGACGAACCACTTTCCCGGCTGCCGGTGCCGGCACCGGCACTGTCGCTTTTTCGGTCTCGAGCTCGATCAGCGCTTGTCCTTCGGTCACTTGATCGCCCTCGTGCACCAAGAGCTGGACGACGTCACCGCCTTCGACGCCTTCCGCAAGAAACGGTAGTTCCACATTCATGGCATATCCTTCACAGGTGGGCGCGGGTCTGGTTACCGGCGCCAGGGAGCTTCTTCATCAGCTGAGACTCCAAGATCCCGCGCTGCCTGCGTGACTAGGTGCGCATCGATGATTTTCCGACGAAACAAGGCATAGAGCGTCGCCACGGTCACATGCTCGGCGTCGATTTCGAAGAACCGGCGCAACGCTTTGCGGCTGTCGCTCCGGCCAAAGCCGTCTGTACCCAAGACGAGCAGGCCTCCGGGAATCCAGGGTGCAATTTGTTGGGGTACCATGCGCACATAGTCGCTCACGGCCACACAAGGGCCGTCGAGTGCCTGCGCCGTCTTGTGGAGATAACTCATGCGCGGTGACTCTTGCGGATGCAGCATGTTCCAGCGCTCAGCCTCCATCGCACGAGTGCGCAACGTGTTGTAACTCGTTACGCTCCACAGATCAGCGGCTACACCGTATCGCAGAAGAAGATCTTGCGCCCGTGACGTTTCGTTGACCAGCGCGCCGCTGGCCAACAAATGCGTCCGGTGTTTCGCACGCTCGGGTGCCGGACGGAAGCGGTACATGCCTTCGCGAATCCCTTCTTCTGCGCCAGCCGGCATGGCGGGCATCTTATAGGATTCGTTATAGAGAGTGATGTAGTAGGAGCATTCCTCCTGGTCCCGGTACATGCGCTTCATGCCGTCCTGGAGAATGACCGCAAGCTCAAACATAAAGGCCGGGTCGTAGGAAGCGATCGTCGGATAGGCGCCGGCGAAGAGGTGGCTGTGCCCGTCCTGATGTTGCAGGCCCTCGCCCTCCAATGTCGTGCGGCCCGCCGTGGCACCCAGCAGAAAGCCGCGGGTGCGCATGTCGGAGGCGGCCCATATTAAATCGCCGACCCGTTGAAAGCCGAACATCGAATAGAAAATGTAGAAGGGAATCGTGTTCACCCCATGCGTCGCGTAGGAAGTTCCCGCGGCGATGTAGGAGGACATCGCGCCCGCTTCGGTGATGCCTTCCTCAAGTATTTGCCCGTCGGTCGCCTCGAGGTAATAGAGGAGGGAGCTCTTGTCGACCGGCTCATAGAGTTGCCCGATGTGTGAATAGATACCGTATTGTCTGAAGAGCGCTTCGAGTCCGAACGTGCGCGCCTCATCGGGAATGATCGGTACGAGGTGTTGTCCGAACCCCTTGATGCCGAGTAAACGGCCCAGCATGCGGGCGAACCCCATCGTGGTGGAGACTGAACGCTCACCCGATCCTTCGAGGAACTCCTTGAACTGCTCGAGTTCGGGTGTGTCGAGGGACTCGACCTTCACCCTCCGCTCAGGGATGGAACCACCCATCGCCTTGATCCGCTCGACGAGATAGGCCGCCTCGGGACTTCCGGCCGGAGGCCGGTAGAACGGCATCGCAGTCAGTTGCTCGTCGGGAACCGGGACGCTGAACCTTGTTCGGAACTCGCGCAGTTCCCGCTCGTTCATCTTCTTCTGTTGATGAGTGATGTTGCGCCCTTCGCCCGCTTCACCCAGGCCGTAGCCCTTAATCGTCTTGGCCAGGATGACTGTCGGTTGGTCGCGGTGCTCCACCGCGGCCTTGTAGGCCGCGTAGAGTTTCCGCGGATCGTGACCGCCCCGCAGCATCTTATGAATTTGTTCGTCAGAATAGCTCTCCACCATCTTAAGCAGCCGAGGGTCCTCGCCGAAAAAATGCTTGCGTGCGAAGGCGCCGCCTTCGACGGTGTATTTTTGGTACCATCCGTCTACGACTTCTCCCATGCGCTTCACCAGGAGGCCTTCATCATCCTGCGCCAACAACGGGTCCCAGCTGCTGCCCCAGATGACTTTGATCACATGCCAGCCCGCGCCGCGGAAGATCGCTTCCAGTTCTTGAATGATCTTGCCGTTGCCGCGCACCGGGCCGTCGAGACGCTGGAGATTGCAGTTCACCACCCAAATAAGATTGTCGAGACGCTCGCGTGACGCAAGGGTGAGGGCACCGAGACTTTCCGGTTCGTCGGTCTCGCCGTCACCGATGAAGGCCCACACACGCTTCAGGCTTGTGTCCTTCAGGCCGCGGTCTTGCAGGTAGCGGTTGAAGCGCGCTTGGTAGATCGACATGATCGGCGCCAAGCCCATCGACACGGTTGGAATTTCCCAGTAGTCCGGCATGAGCCAGGGATGCGGATACGAGGATAAGCCTCGTCCCCCTGCGGTCACTTCGGTTCGGAAGCGGAGCAGTGCTTCCTCAGAGAGGCGGCCCTCGACGAAGCTGCGCGCGTAGATGCCGGGCACGGCGTGGCCTTGGAAGTAGACGATGTCCCCACCCTGGGGCGCGTCTTTGCCGTGCAGAAAATGATGAAAGGCGACCTCGTATAGGGTCGCGGCCGACGCATAAGTGGAAATGTGTCCGCCGATCCCCGGTCGCTCCTTGTTGGCCTTCACGACCATGGCCATCGCATTCCAACGAATCACACTGCGGAGGCGGCGTTCGAGTTCGAGCTTGCCCGGGTAGGGTGGCTCCTGCGATGCGGGGATCGTATTGATGTACGGCGTGTTGACCGCGGCGGAAACCTGCGCACCCCGTTCGCCCAGCCGGTCACGGAGTCGTTCGAAGAGATATGTTGCCCGCTCGACGCCGTGCTGCTCGAGCACGTAGTCGAGGGAGTCCAGCCACTCTCGCGTTTCCTGGGGATCGGTGTCGACTTGCGGTCGAGGTATGCGGTCGTCGTCGCTCATGCGCGCCTTCAGTAAGTCATGTGGTGCATTACATCCTACCTTATCGTCGGCTTTCGAGTCGCTTCCAATCTCAGGGTCATCGGATTTTTCATATTACCAGCGGTCCCTCTCCAAGTGGCCGGTTCCGCCGACATCTCCTTTTCGTTTGTCTTTGGGATTCTATTGAACAGGTCTTCGTGGTGGTGAGCCAGCAGTAGATATTTTATGGCATGCTTCCCGTGGCATAAGGATAGCTGTATTGATAAGTCGAAATCGACGAGCAGAGCGTCTTCGTACTTACGGCAAGGGTGTAGCTTGGAAGAATGTAATCTAAGCGGACTCTTTACGGCCGATATTGCGTGCCTCAAGAAGGTATGACAGACTGAACCTCTACTGGGTTGCTTTTTCTTGGCGAACTTACGAAAGGGTGTTGGTCAGTCCAAGAAGCCTTACTGCATCGCTGTTTTTTGATGAGGAGCCAAGTCTACCCTTTCGCGCAAAAAACCAGAGGTGAACGATGGATACAAATATCACCGCGGAGCTTAAGAGTTTTCTCGAGATCCCGTATGACGAGCTCGAAGAAATGAATCTCAAGGCGGCCGATCGCGCCAAGAAGGCCAGCGCAAGAGAGCTCGAGCGGGAATATACGGCCTGGCTCAAAAAGGAGAAGCACATCAAGGCCGTGACGTTGTGTTTCTCAGACATCGAGGGGCGTCTCCACATGCTCGACTACGACAAGAAGTTCTTACTGGAGTCGTTGGGCAATCTTACCTTTGACGGGTCGTCCATTCGCGGGTTTACGCCACAACATGAGTCGGACCTCCGTCTTGCCGTCGACTGGTCATCCATCCGCTACCTTCCGGCCGATGTGATTGGAGCCGGGAAGGTGATCTTCTTTGCGTCTGTATTGAACAGCGATCGGACGCCGTATCGCAGTGACTTCCGCGGTATGCTGAAATCGTACACGGAGAATCTCAAGAAGAAGGGCATTACGGCATATGCTGCCAGTGAAATAGAAGGCTTTCTTGTGGAAGGGCAGAACGCCGAACAACGGTACCGCGAGAATGGGTTCAAACTTATCTCAACGGGTGGGTACTATCACTCGCTCCCGATGGACACGCTCCGCCAGTTTATTGATAAGTCGGCGGAGGCGCAGCGCGCACTGGGCTTCAAGAACGAAAAAGATCATCCGGAGGTCGCGCCGTCACAGTTCGAGATGAACTTTTCCTATGCCGACGTTGTTCGCGCGGCAGATCACGTGCAGCTCTACAAGTTGATCTGCCGCCAAGTGGCTCGATCCATGGGGCACACAGCCACGTTCCTTCCGAAACCATTCGTCGGGATCAATGGGTCCGGCATGCACACCAACTTTTCCTTGAGCAAGAACGGCAAGAATATCTTCTACGACGCGAAGGGGAAGGATGGGCTGTCCGATGTGGCATGGGACTTCATTCTCAAACTCTTGAACCATGCACCGGAGATCTGCCTCGTGTTTAACTCGTCGGTCAATGCGTATCGCCGTCTCGATCCGCACTTTGAAGCACCGAACCAGGTCAAGGTTTCAGCGATCGACCGTGGCTCCATGATCCGCATTCCAATGGCCAATGAAAAAACGGCGCGCATCGAACTGCGTTCGGTCGCTCCCGATGCGAACCCCTACCTTGTACTGTACACGATGCTTAAGACCGGTTTCGAAGGAGAGCGCTTGGAAAAGGAACAGACAGCCGGCGACCGCGCTCGATTCCTTCCGAGTAATATCAATGACGCGATCGCGCTCTTTAATGAGTCGAAATTTATCACCGATATCCTCGGCGAGGATAGCAAGCAGAAATATTCTAGCTTCAAGCAGCTAGTGGCGGATCGTTCTCCGAAAGAACTTGGCACAATTGTGAAGGCTTCGGAAGTTCTCTTTCACCACGAAGTCACAAATCAAATGCTCTGGAATCAGTTCTAGCCGACGTCGAGGCATCATGGGCTCTCCCGTCTCGCTTTCCCGCAGAGGTCCGCACGCGCCGTGAAACGACACAAGCTCGATCGGCTTGCTTCGCAGATTCCGATGGAGGTATGATCCCCTCCCCCATCTTATTAGTAGCGGAGGTGCCATGACCACACGCACCGCTTCCACAAAACAACGGATCTCGCTTGATCGCAGTATCGAACGCATGCGCAAACAGCTGGCTGAACTGGCCACGTTTCTGGGCAGGGGCACACCGACCCGTAATTTGGAAGAGTTCGATCTGGACACGGAGCGATTGATCGGCGATCTCCTTGGCCAGACCTCCGATCTCCTCAATGCCTATGAATATGCTGAACTGGGTGAGGCGGCTGGCCTTGTGAACATGACGGACGAAGCACCGGAAAGCGCCGGTATGGACGGTCAACGATACAGCATGCTCCAGCGGAGCCGGGTGTTGGAAAGCTGCGTCTCGGAATTGGAAGCCCGCCGCGTGACCGAACCGAAAGGAGTGAAGGCCAGTCGGCGGACCCTGATCGGACCCCAAGTGGTGGAGCACATGACTCCCGAGATCCAGAGTCTCTCGCAAGAAGCCAGCCTGCGGGAGGCGGGACAGATGATGCAGAAATGGAAAGTGGGCTCGCTGCTTCTGACCGACGACCAATCGTACGTGGGGTTCATCACGGATTCGATTCTTGCGCGTGAAGTGGTCGCCAACGGCGTCAACGCGAATACCGCACAGGCCAAAGCGTGCATGCGCAAACCGGTGGTGGCCATTGCAGGCGATCGTCCGATCATCGATGCCGTGCGGCTTATGAAGGAGCAGGCCACCCGGCACCTCGCCGTCACGCAAGACGGACAGATTATCGGCATCATCTCGGTCTCCAATATTCTGCGATACTACTCCGGTGTCGTCTAACAAAATGGGACTCGCTGTATCTGAAGTGCAACGAGATCGAGGGCACAGGTTTTTGGGGTGCCTCTACACTCACTATGATTTTTGCCGGGAGGTGGACTGATGGGACCGACCAAAGTGATCGTAAAAGACGGAGGGCTGTACGGTGCAGTGTCCGGCAAACTGATCAAAGACGGCTTCGCGAGTCGCCGCGAGATGGAGGACTACGTGAACCATCATTACCTCGTCTTACCGGTCATCGACAATGCCGGCCGGTCATGGCAGCTTGACGGAAAACCGGTGTATTGCCTTCGTGGCGTGCAATACGAGATGGTGGACGATCAGAAAGTTCACCTCGCCCGGTGCCCAGATTGCGGCGGCATGGGGATTCGTTCCGACGAATTTACGGTTGAGTCGGATTGCATCCGGTGCATGGCTTGCGGACATGAGTTTGATGCTCGGTTGGAAATGATGGAAACGTAGGAAGGTTTGCTCAGACAAAACCTCTGTCCCTGCCGCCCACCGAGAGTAACCGGATCTCACCCTTCGTGCTTCGCGAACACCTGGAAATGCTGCTGCTCCAGTAGGTTGTAGTCGTTCAAGAGCCGGTAGCCGGCTGCTTCCATTTCGAGTCGAACATCTTCTTTTGCGGTTCTGTGGCCGAACAGACCGGCGACGAGTCCGCGGGGATGAAAGTCGAGAATTGCCACTCGCCCCCCGGGCTTCAGCGACGACCCAAGGGAACGAAAATAGGCCACTCGATCTTCCATCTGATGGTACGTATCGCAACTGAATACCAGGTCGACAGGCTCGGGAAGTCTGGGATCGTGGGGTTCGGCTCGGACCGGCCGCACGTTTGGAGTCCCTCGGGCGACCATTTCCTTGAAGATCATGTTCAGTGCCGTCTCGTTGACTTCAACGGCGTAAACGGTTCCTCGTGCGCCGACCGCTTTGGCTAGATGCCACGTGAAATAGCCTCCGCCGGCGCCTAAGTCTGCAACCCGTGACCCGGGGGCGATTGACAGTTTTTCAACCACTCCTTGCGGCTTCTGCCACGCGTCCCGAGAGGGATCATTCAGACGCTGATACGTTGACTCGGCGCAACCGGCCAGACAGAGAACTGCGACCAGCAGTACTCCAAATCGTTTGTAGGGGACTATTTGGTTCATGTCATTATCCTTTCCTGGAATTGTTTTCGACATCGACTGACGCCGATACTTCATGAAAGAAGATGTTCATACGACGTTTGACGGCATAGGATGCTTGATAAACAGGTCCGTGAACAATGGCCTGGTTGTGTCCTAGCGCATCGTGATCCGTTTACGGTTTCTCCGCCTCGCGATGCTCTTGGGGCGGATTCGCAGCGGTGTCCGCGATCGCAACCAGGATCCCATCGCGGAGCTTAAAGGAGCCCAAAGCGGCGACCCGCTCGCCGGGAGTCACGCCGGTATAGATGACGATCTCGTCGCCGATCATCGGTCCGCTTTCGACGTGGCGGGCATGGACTCTTGTCCGGCCATCTTTATCTGGTGCGATGATGAACACCTGGTCTCCTCCCGGCCCCTTGCGGAGCGCGCTGACCGGGATGGCCACGAGGTTCCGTGCGGGGCCGACCGGGATTCGAACGCGTACCGAGGCTCCGGGCGCGGGGATACTTCGGATCCCCTCAATTCTGGCGCGCACCAACGCGTTCCGAGTCGTCGGATCGACTCGTGAGTCGAGGGCGACGATCTTCGCCTGGATGACGGGGGAATCACCGGCCGCGAATACTTCGACGGTCTCGCCGACGCGTAAACCCGTTGCCACCTGTTGCGCAACCGTGAAGTCGACGTGCACCGCTTCACCAACGCCCTGAAGGGTTGTCAGAAGTGTTCCTTCATCCAGGTATTGACCGGGATGCACATCCGCCATGCCGACACGCGCCCGGAATGGGGCACGGATAGTCTTGCGGGCGATGATCGCCTTAGTGCGCGCGATCTGGGCCTGTGCGATATCCAGGTCTGCGCGCGCGCGATCTACTTCTTCTTGGGTCGTGGCGAGTTCATGGCTGAGGTTTTGCCTGCGATTGAGGACCGTCTTCGTGAGTGCGGCTTGGGCCTCTTGCGCCCGAAGTTCAGCCTCCTCGACCGAGACATCCAGCGCGACCAACAGTGTGCCCGCTTCGACGATCTGCCCGGGCGTCAGTCGGACTTCCCGAACCGTTCCGGCCAATTCGTTCTTCAGCGTGATCGAACGCAATGCGAGGACCGTTCCGATCGACGTGGTGGCCTGGCGGTGGTCGATGGCGTGTGCCACAGCGATCGTCACCGCCTCCATTGGCTCAGGCTGATTGGCCGAACCGGCCTGCTCGCTCTGGAATGATTCGTACTTCCAGGCTGCTAGACCGACCCCGATGAGGATCACCACGGTGACGAGGAGAACTGATCCGATCCAATTGTTTTTATTCACGATAAATCGCTAAAAGCCTCCCAACCAAAACGTTCTCTAGTTTAATGAGCGTGGGCAGGTCCGATGATGTTACCAGATTTATAGCGTTCCTGGCGCTTCTTTCTCTCTGACCCCTGACTTCCAGTCTGGCATGATGAAGGCTGATTGAAGATTGAATCGAGTATATATCGACCTAGGGGATTAACCAGGTATCGCACAATGGTGACAGTGCTTAGATAGAGTATGAAATAGACTCATGAAAATTTTCGGCGAGGTCCGCCGATGCCTCAGCTGTTGACGGTACTCATTGTTGTAAGTGTTGTCGGTATGTTGAGCGGATGGTCGACGGGATTCGCCCAGGTTGATTCCACCACCCCTTCCGTTCAGCCACAGACCCCAGCCGTGATTTCCCAACTCCAACCACTCGTCGCGCCAACAAGTGGCGTTTCGGCGAAACTCATTACGCCATCGACCAACAACCGCTCGGCAACTTCAGAGTTGCGCAGCAGTTCGAACGTTGTTCGTGGCAGAAGCGGAGGAGTTGCATCGGGCATGCGTGATCCGACGACTCCATTCATGCGACCCCCGACGGTCGGCCCTCTCTTCTGTGATCCGGTGATTGATATCCCCTGTTAACGCTATTTCTGCTCTGTACTCTTCACGCCCAACTCGGCCAAGCGCTTCTCCAAGAACCGTCGTTCCGGTTCCTGTTTGGTGAGAGCGAGAGCCTTTTCGTACGAGGCACGGGACTCCGCGTTCTTTCCCAGTCGTCGGCAGAGATCGGCCCGTGCAGCGTGTGCCAGGTGATAGTTCGCCAACTCGCCACGGGCCAGGAGTTCATCGACCAACTCCAAGCCGTTCTCCGGCCCATCACGCATAGCGACCGCCACTGCTCGATTGAGCTCGACGATCGGCGACGGCTCCACTCTCAGCAAGAGGTCGTAGAGCGCGACGATTTGAGCCCAATCCGTTTCAATGGTGCCGGGTGCCTCGGCATGGACCGCGGCAATCGCTGCCTGCAGCGTATATGGCCCAAAGCGCCGTGAGACCAGCGCTCGTTCGATCAGTGTCACACCTTCTTGAATGTGACCACGATTCCATAATGACCGATCCTGTTGTTCCAGCAGCACGAGATCTCCTGTTGTCGATGTGCGTGCGGTGCGTCGCGATTCGTGCAACAGCATCAGAGCCAGGAGGCCCATGACTTCCGGTTCAGGTAACAGTTGCAAAAGGAGCCGGCCAAGGCGAATCGCTTCACCGGAGAGATCGGCCCGTGTCAGTGAGGGACCGAACGAAGCCGAGTACCCCTCGTTGAAGACGAGATAGACGACATGCAGCACCATATCCAGTCGGTCAGGAAAATCTGACGGTGGCGGCACTTCATAGGGGATGCGCGCATCGCGGATCTTCGCCTTGGCGCGGACGATCCGCTGGGCCAGGGTGGACGGGGTAGAGAGAAAGGCCCGCGCGATTTCTTCGGTCGTGAGGCCGCAGACCTCGCGGAGCGTCAACGCCATCTGTGCTTCCGGTTTGAGAGCAGGGTGGCAGCAGGTGAAGATCAGCCGGAGACGGTCGTCTTCGATATGTTCGTCCTCCTGCTCCAGTGGATCGCCGGTCGCGGTCTCGATCTGTTTGGCCATTTCATTCAGAGATGCGTCGTAACGGGCGCGCCGTCGCATGCCATCGATCGCCTTGAAGCGGCCGGTGGAGACAAGCCAGGCTCGGGGGTTGCCCGGGACCCCGTCACGCGGCCATTGTTCCATCGCCGCGGCAAAGGCTTCATGGAGCGCCTCCTCCGCTGCGTCAAAATCGCCTAGCAAGCGGATCAAAGTTGCCAGGACTTGGCGGGAGTCAGATCGATACACTTCATCGACCCTCGCCTGTGCCCGCTTGCTACGATCGTCACTCATGGCGATTTCAGTCGGCGCAGCCGTGTTCCAGCTCGCGCATTGGTCGCACTTCAATGCTGCCGATGCGGGCGGCCGGGATTTTCGAGGCGGCGCGGAGGGCATCGTTCAGATCCTTCACGTCGATCATGAAGAACCCACCCAGCTGCTCCTTGGTTTCGGCAAATGGTCCATCGGTGGTCGAGGTCTTTCCCTCGCGGACTCGGATCGTCGTCGCAGTTTCCACCGGATGGAGTGGGGAGGCGGCGATAAACCGGCCGAGCTTCTGCAATTCCCCACAATAGGCGATCGATTCGTCCGAGAGCGCTTGCCGTTCGGGCTTCGGCAGGGCGTTGAGGATCTTCTCTTCAACGTAGACGAGACAGAGGTATTTCATAGGAGGCTCCTCATGATGGTTAGAAATGGTGGAATGACCACTTATCTGATAGTCGTCGAAGCAACAAGAAATCGACAAGGCACTCGCCGTAGACCCAATAGTCCCTCCATCGAGAGAAGGTCTACGATAACTCGTCTTGAGCGGGAGAGATAGACGGAGAGTATGCAGGTTCGAATTCGGTGGTGAAGGGCGTACCGCGGTGGAAACGGCGGTACGCCTCTTCGTTCACGAAGCCTTTACATCTGCTCCCCACGACACATTGGCCGGACACCATTGCCAGATACCGAGGGTGATGATGCGCGTCAATCCCGCCGGGATGCAAGCTGTGCGGTTGACCTCTACCTTGCGGTTGATCAACTTGGTCGGGTCTCCACAGCGCTTCAGGTAATCATCGGCCTTGATCTCATGAAGGTTCGCGTGAGGAACAAAAAATGCGACCAGGGGGACGGGCAACACGGCGATGGAAGAGTCGTCGACACCCTGAGAGCCTGAGCAATGGACACCGGTTTGCGGGTATTTGACGTCATCATGGACAAGAGCTGTCGTGCAGCCTGCAAAGAGGAGAGATGCGCTTGCTGCTATTGCCAAACATCCGCGGAGAGCCTGCTTCCGGATCATGAAATACCTCCTTTGTAACCGGCCTTATGTGTAGGACGAAGGCTACGCAGAATTGTAAACGCCGTCAAGAAAATGTCTTGAGCGAGGAATACTGCTTGACGGCGAGCGGGAACGACGGTATCCCAGAGGCCATGAGTCAGCCATCCACCTCCATGGCCTATGGGTCCGTTGTCCTTGCGGCGGTTCTGTGGGGCGGTTCGATCGTGGCGCAGAAGATGGCTTTGGGGTCGTTTTCGGCGGTCGAAGCCTCGGTTCTACGCGATATCGGAGGATTGGCCATTCTGCTGGCAACGTGGTGGGCGAAAGAAGGCGGCGCGATCAAGATAAGCCGCGGCGACATCGGCTTACTCGGCCTTTTAGGTCTTGGCGTGTTGGGAAATCATCTGCTCATTCTCATGGGGTTGAACTACGTCAGTGGCGCGGTCGGTGGAGTGATCATCGGGTCGAGCCCGGTCGTCACCGCTCTGCTCTCGGCTATGTTGATTCGGGATGTACCGTTGCGGGCGCTCTGGGCCGGCGCACTGCTCTCCTTCGCGGGTGTCGGATTGGTTTCCGTGGCAGGTTTCCAAGCGGCCGGCGAGCGACCGCTACTGGGGAGTACGTTGGTCTTTCTTGGGGTCGTGAGTTGGGCGCTCTATAGTATCGGCAGCCGCACTATCATGGAACGGATTTCGGCGTTGACCGTGAATTGGACCACGTTGATGGTCGCGACAGTCTTGCAGATCCCACTGCTATGGGCAGATCAAAAAATGATGACTGCCGGTCTCGGTTCGGTGACGACGTCCGACTGGCTCGCATTGGGGTATCTTATTGTCTTTGCCACGGCCGTGGCGCAGCAGGCCTGGCTGTTCGGTGTCAAGGGTATCGGTCCCTCTCGAGCCTCGGTTCTGGGCAATCTGACCCCCGTCGCGGCAGTGGGGCTGTCCGCGCTAATCTTAAAAGAATCAGTGGGTTTGATTGAATTTATCGGTATTGGCCTCATCCTGGCCGGTGTTTATGTCGTCAATCGTCAAACAGCCGAGCTAAACAGCTAAAACCCTTACATTGATCTCATCACTCTCGGTCTCGATCCTGGTCCATCAATTAAGGTATGATACGGTTCCTGGCGACGCGGGATCTTCTGTTGCTTCGTGGTCTAGTAGTCGTCGAATGGCAGATGGTCGTGTTTCTTCACGTCACGGACGGTGATGAGCACTAACTACGCCCGAGTCCTGATTCCGCTAATCCTCGTCGGGACCTTCCTTGTCGACATGTTCATGCCATGGGGGTATGCGGCGTGGGTTGTTGGGGATGCTTTCGCTGTGCTGTTGGCGCTCTGGATCGAATGGCCGAGTGCTCCCTACATTGTCGCGGGCATCGGGACCGTACTCCTGCAAATTGGATACACGTTGTCTCCTCCGGGGATCCCGCAAGACATCGCGACCTTCAATCGTGTTTTGGGCATGGCTCTCCTCTGGATTACGGCGGGGCTGGTGGCGCGAGCGAGAAGGGCAAAACTCGACGACGCAACCAGGCGGCTGGGGGCTATCGTGGAGAGCAGCAGTGATGCCATCCTCAGTGTCACACCCGATGGATTCGTGACCACATGGAATGCAGGTGCCGAGGGTATCTTCGGATATACCGCCAGCGAGATGATCGGTCGTTCGATTCTGACACTTGTTCCAGCCGATCTTCATCAGGACAAAGTCCGGTTGCTGGCCTCAGTGCGGGGAGCCCAGAATATTCATACCTATGATGCAGTCCGGTTGACCAAGGATGGCCGCCGTATCGATGTGTCGGTGACATTATCGCCGCTCAAGGACACAGTCGGTCAGTTTGTGGGTGTGTCGAAAGTCATTCGGGATATCAGCGAGCGGAAGCGGGCGGAGACACTCCTCCAACAAGCGCATGCCTCAATGGAGATACGAGTTCATGAGCGAACCTTCGAATTGAGCAATGCCAACCATTCCCTGCGGGAACTTTCCAGCCGGCTTATGCAGGTGCAGGAGGAGGAGCGAAGCCGGCTCGCACGTGACCTGCACGACGAAATCGGACAGTTGCTCACTGCACTGAAAATCGATCTGCAGGAAATCCAGAGTCGTGGGCCCGGAGAGGTCCGTTCAGGTTCTCTCACGGATAGTCTTCAGTTGCTGGACCGGCTGTTGACTCAAGTGCGGACCTTGGCGCTGGATCTACGACCGTCACTCCTCGATGATTTGGGCTTGGTTCCCGCGCTTCGATGGTATGCGAACCGGCAGGCAGAGCGTAATGGATGGGTTCTTGCTTTCTCCGTTGAAGGAATGGTCGGGCGGGTCCCGGTTCCCCTGGAAGTCGCCTGTTTTCGAGTCGTGCAGGAGGCGATGACCAATATCTCGAAGTATGCGAGAGCGAGGACCATCGACCTTACGCTGCGTCGGCAAGATCAAGAAGTCATCCTCATTATCCAAGACGACGGGGTAGGATTTGACGTGATGTTGGCGCGGCAACGTGCCCGTGGAGGGGAAAGCATGGGGTTGCTCGGCATGGAAGAGCGTGTGCGATTGGCGGGTGGCACCTTGGCGATTTCGTCAACGCCCGATCATGGGACCAGACTCCAACTCTGTTTCCCGCTCGCCCAGCACGATCAGGCTAATCAGCATGGACAGGTTGAGGTGATGTCACCATGAGTTGCCTCCGGGTGCTTCTGGTGGAAGATCATGCGTTGGTGAGAGCCGGGATGCGGGCTCTCCTGCAAAAAATCAACGGCCTCGAAGTCATCTCGGATGTGGGAGATGGATGGGAAGCTGTCAAATCCGTGCAAACGGATGCTCCCGATCTCGTACTCATGGACATTGCGATGCCGGGATTAAACGGGCTTGATGCCACATCGAGGATCGTCAAGGAATCCCCGAACACGCGGGTGATTCTGCTGTCGATGCATGCCAACGAAGAGTACCTCCAGCAAGCCTTGCAGGTGGGTGCGTCCGGTTATCTATTGAAAGGTGCGGAACTGGCTGAACTCGAGTTGGCCATCAGGACGGTGGGTAAAGGTGAGAGATACCTCACTCCTGCCGTTGCCAAGTATGCGATCGAAGCGTATCGGGGAAAGTCCGAAGGGCCATCCGGTCCGCTGGCCAAGCTCAGCATGCGTCAGCGCGAAATCCTGCAACTCATTGCGGAAGGCCGCACGACAAAAGAAATCGCCAACTATCTCAATTTGAGCGTCAAAACGGTCGAAACCCATCGATCGCAGCTGATGGAGCGGCTCGAAATTCACGATGTGCCTGGGCTCGTCCGTTTTGCTATCCGTGTCGGGCTCATCCAGCCCTACTCTTAGTCCTCATCCCAGGTCCTCCACATTTCCACGATCGTTCCGTGAACTTGCTAGGGTTTCTCAGGAGGCATTTCACCTCTCTCTAAGGGTTTCCCCGATAGGCCGATCCTCTCTCTTCTGACAGTCTGTAGCCCGATGATTGGGTACATCGCTTTGCACATTGATGAGTAGGTAGCTGCGGAAGCAGTCAGCTACTCAGCATCCTTAAGTGCCGACAGCGAGATCTCCGAAAAAGGAAGGTGGCATAAATATGAATGTAAAGGGATTTATCATTGAAGATGACCAGGGGAGAGAGCTCGTGATGGTGTGTCAACAGCCCTATGCAGAATCGGGGAAGACCTTTGTTCTGAGGGGCTGGCAGCGGCGGCGACTGGTTCCTCTACGGTATACGGAACCGGAGCTTCGAAGGATGGTTGGCGGAGTGCTGACCACGCTTCATGACTTGTTTATTAGTCTCCCAAGACCAATCGAGCATAGATGCCGCTTCTTCCTGTGTGGCGCCTGCGACACATGCTTAGGGATTGTGGAAGAGAGTTCCATTGAGCCAGATCACTGAAACTGTGGTAACGAGGGTGAAGAAGGGTGTCTAACGATTGGATGGCCCGATGGATGAGTCGGGCGGTCATTGCACGCTGGCGATAAAGAGCTGATTGCCCACTGCGAGATCGTTGAGGTGCCGCAGGGATTTCATGCCTATGAACCGATTTATCTATGGTATACCCTTCGCGTGACTTGATGGGCGTCGCCGGAGTGTTTTTGCCTGAGCCAGGCCATATCGGTTGAGAGAGGCGACCTGAGCGATGACCGGACTATGAGTAAAGCTGTGCCAAACCTGAAAGTCTGAAGCTGATCCACCCCACCCTAACCTTCCGCAACGCCTCCCTTAGAACCGGAGTGGTTGCGGCATCGTTCCTTTCCCATGGAAAGTTCTGTCAGTCCATCAGTACCGTACCGACTTGGCCAGACGGTAGCGCACAACCCGTACTGTAGCTCCATCCGTCGATGCGGTTCGATTTTTCGTCATTTTCCCGCTCGCAGTCGCGTTGATGCCTGTGAGAAATGTCCTCGCCGTGCTCCATCCGGTTGCAGTATGATACGACTTCGCTGACTGAGAGGCGTTCTGTGTTGAAACAACGCATCGAAGACGTCACTAAAGCCAACCAGAAATTCTACGAAGCCTTTGAGAGTCTTGACATTGGGAAGATGGACGAGGTCTGGACGCATCAAGAATATGTCACCTGTATTCACCCGGGCTGGACCATTCGTTCCGGGTGGCCTGCCGTGCGTGATTCCTGGGTGCTGATCTTCAACAATACCTTCTCGATGAAGTTCGAACTCACCGATGTCATGGTTCAGGTGGCAGGTGATATGGCATGGGTTATCTGTGTCGAGAATCTCACGACGCAACAGTCCGATGAACCGCAACAAGCCAAGGTGCTAGCCACGAACCTCTACGAGCTCATCGGTAACGAGTGGCTGATGATTCATCATCACGGGTCGCCGGTGATGGGGTGAGGGGAGGGTGGGCCTGGCAGAGCGCAGTCGCGCCAGCGCCTTTCGGAGCGATCCGTTCGGACTCCGCCAGGCGGAAGCCTTCGGAAATTCCCTCGCGGACTCGGTCAGTTTCCGCTTTCCTTCTTGGCTGAGTCTCGACGGGTCCCCGCTCCTTCGGCGACGGTACTCTGCACTCTGCCAGGCCACAGTGGAAAGCGGAAGGAAGAGGAATGACGGTGCTGGCTCAATGCGCGCAGTTAGGAAACCACTAGGCCGTTCGCTGAAGAAAAAGGGAGAGAAAGAAACGAGTCGGCGTCGCAAAAACGAGGCGACAATTCTATCGCAACGTGCTCATGACCCATACCATTCGCCGAGCCACGCTTCACGAACTTGACCAACTCATTCCACTATTTGACGCCTACCGTCAGTTCTACGGGCAGCAGTCGGATATTATGGTCGCCCGTGAATATTTGAGTAATCGTCTCGTTCGCGATGAATCGGTAGTCCTCATAGCCGAAGACCGCGCTGGGAGTGCAGTTGGCTTTGTCCAGCTCTACCCGACCTTTTCATCGATCCTCGCAGCCAGGATGTATCTGCTCAGCGACATGTTCGTTGCATCTCATGTACGGCGAAGAGGCATCGGGACTTTGTTGCTCAAATCAGCTGTCGATACTGTTCGTGCTGCTGGAGCGGTTCGTGTGGAACTGGCGACAGCCATCACGAATACTTCGGCGCGACGGCTCTATGAGGCGTTAGGGTGGCAGCGGGACAAATTCTATCAGTACGGCCTATCGCTGTAGCCCAGGACAATGATGGTCAAAGTTTTGGAGCAGCGACGGGTACTTCGTCCATGCGAATGGTCTTCATCCATTCGGTGGCAATGGTGTCTCGTTCCTCCATTGCCATGCCTGCATAGGTGTGGAACATCTGCGGCCCGCGGCGGCGTCGCCACGTGAGAAAGTTGAGGAAATGGTCTTTGCAGACGGATCGGGTCCCGGCCGGGGCATAGGGTCTCGCTAGGCAGTTTGGCACGCAGCAGTTTATGTCTTGCACCTGATCCTCGTTCGACTCTGCCCAGTATGCCGTTCGGATCTATCGATTATCAAGCCCGATGCCGGTCTCTTGCTTGACCTTCTTCATCAGCATAGGGTAGGAGTGCCCGATGCGCAGGTTCTTCCTGTTGGGTGGTTTTCTCGCTCTTGTCGCTCTGTCCGTCGGCTGTGCTGCCTTCACCAGGGAGACTATTCGGTCGAGTAGCTCATTTGAGGAGAAATCCTTCCTAGCATCGGATCTCTTGCCCCAAGGTCTGGCTGTTGGTGATGTCAGCTCACACGGGGCTTTACTCTGGCTGCGTACTGATGGGCCGGCATCGATTCAGGTTGAGTGGGCACCAGTCTCCATGTGGGAACGGGCTTCGAAACTGGCGTCGGTAGTGGCTCTCGCATCGAGGACGACATACGTGACGACGACCGCGGAAGCGGATTACACGCTGACCATCCCTCTTGACGGTCTAAGCCCTTCGACACGCTATCGTTATCATATTTTGAGCGGTTCAGCCGACCAGACCGGAAAGCAGCTGGCGGGGAAGCTTGCAGCAAGGGGAGAATTTCTCACCCTGCCGGATGAGAAGACCTCCGCGCCCGTGACGTTTGCCTGGAGCGGAGACCTTGGTGGCCAAGGACGATGCCGCCAAGGAGCAGGTGGCTATCCTATCTTTGACGTCATCCAGCGACAGGAGATCGACTTCTTTCTATTCCTCGGTGATACCGTCTATGGCGATAATCCTTGCCCCTCGCCGCCAAACGAGCCCGGAGCCGATTTCAAAGCCACGACGCTGCAGACCTATCGAGTGCGCCATCGCTATCAACGCGGCGCCGCGGCGCTCCAGCGATTTTTGAGGACGGTGCCTGTTTATGTGGTCTGGGATGACCATGAGGTTCGTGACAATTTCTCAGGCCCGTTTGATGAGCAAATGCCCGGTGGTCGGCAGGCGCTTCGGGAATACTGGCCCATCGCTTCTCCCGATGATGATCCGAATCGGATGTATCGCAGCATTCGCTACGGGGCCGATCTTGAGCTCTTTATTCTGGACACGCGACAGTATCGGAGCCGGAACGAGGATCAAGACGGTCCTTCTAAAACAATGCTCGGGACTGCGCAATTGCGATGGCTGCTCGACGGATTCCGTGCGTCCACGGCAACTTGGAAAGTCATTGTGACCTCTGTTCCGCTGTCGGTGGTGAAAGGTGGTGTGGGCAACGATGGGTGGGGCGGTGAACCGAACGGCACCGGCTTTGAGCGCGAACGGCAGGTGATTGTCGACGCAATTCTTGGACACAAGATCAAGAACGTTGTGTTCCTTGCGGGGGATGTGCATTGGGTACAGGCCAATGCCTATGATCCTGATCAGGACGGTATCATTGATTTTCACGAGTATATGGTTGGACCTCTCTCGGCCCGGCCTGGAAGGATGACTGCGGCCAGTGAGACGCTGCATCCAAGGCGGCTGATCAACGAATCGGGATACCAGAACTTCGGCCTGATCCGTGTCACGAAGAACACGTTCGAAGTGACGGTGGTGGACGAGGCAGGCGAGAAGCGATTTTTTCACGTCGTGGAGGCTCGTCCGTAGGTTTGCCACCGCTCAGCCCTCTTGCAATTGCTACAGATGGCCGGGTACCGTACGACTCCCAAAGGCATTGGTCAAATCTACGCCAACGACAAAGAAGGGGAGAATGTTATGTCAGGAATGATGTCCGCCGATGAGATCTTTGACAAAGCAGAAGCGGCGGCTGTAGCAGCAACCGGGCCTGATGAAAAAGCTCTGCAGATCGACTATGACGCACTGAGGGAGAAATTTCGCAAGGCGTTGGGCGACCGTAAAGTTGCGCTCTGCCACGTCAATAGGTTTCTGCCGGAAGGGTACGAAGATCAAGGTCGGTTCAATCTGGCGCTGTTGACGGCCGGCAACGTCTTGTTCGATATCGTTATCGGGGATACCTACTTCCGCTACGATGTTGTGTCGGTCGGGCAATTGGATAAAGTACAGCTGATCGATGCGATGTGGGACAATAAAGAAAAACGCCGGGAAGAGCCTTTTTTGAGTTTGCGCCTCATGCACGGGGATGAAGCGCATCTTCTGTTGGCCTTGGACGACGACGAGCGTGCGAGCCTCCTGAGGTTTGCATCGGCTGTGACGGCAGCACGAAACCCAGAACGGTAACTCTGTAATCGTGTGGTTGGTCCTTTCTGGTTAGGTCAGGTCTCGCTGAATAGGTAGTATTCAGGGAGGAACGCTTCGATACCTCCACGATAGTCGCAATTCCCTCAATGGTAGAAAACGTCGGATGCCGTGTTTCGGGCGGTCGCCGCCCATCGTTTCGTCACACAAGATTCAATGCATTCGCCGAGAAACCCCTGCATTAGTCGGCGTTGTTCCATTTCTCGCAGGGATTCAGACGCTCGATGGAGGTATCTCGCCAGATCAGGCACAGCTTGGTTTCACGGCGGTTGCCAAATGTATCCACGTATGAGACGACTCCCAGCGTCACAATGAACCAGTCTTTGCGCTCTAGATACATACCCTGTTCGTCGGTCAGTGGAGCCAGCAAGGAAACAGTTCGAGACACGATAGAGCCTGGATCAATTTCACCGATGCTTTCACTATCAGTTGCCAACTTCAACGGCATCTCCCAGTCAGGGAGCTTGTTCGAAGGCCAGACCGTCATCACCAGACGAATCTTAGTCTTCAGTGCGGGGGAGGAGCCGGTATTGTTAAAGAACACTGTTGCTTGTGGGACGTTATGTTGGACGAGAGGGCCGACAATGGTCGCCTCCTGCACCTTCACCCACGCACGCTCATCAGCAGGATGCGTTGTGTTCCTCATCAGCAGGATCAGAGAAACCGTCATCAGGACGACTGCGAGGAGAGTGACCAAGCTGACCACAACGTACTTGGGATTGTTTAGGATGCTCTTCCGATTGTCATGATCGAATTGCTCTTGTTGGTGCTCGCTGTTGGAACTGGGCTGGCTAGGATCCGTCATTTGTGGTTCGGGATGGAGGCCATCATCACAGTCACCGATTTGTAGAGCCCCTTGTCTCCCCGCCGGGCAATGTTGCGATCAATCTGCTCCGTTCGCAAGGGAAAAGTTAGCGAGCCTGGTTGTGAGGCTGATTGCCTCATGACCTTGCCTAAGAGGGTTCATCCACCAGCAACTTATCATTAAGTGTTTGTGACCGGGTGTTTGAAGCTGAATTCATCTTTCCCCAAGGATTTCCCTTTCTGCCGAACCAGTTGTCGATTTGGCTCACATCACTTTCTCTTTGTAACGACGGTCCCTTGCAGGGGCATCTCCGCTGCTTCAACGGAACAATTCATTGGTCTTTCCCGCCTGACGGAGCCATCCTGGATGCTGAGAACGTTCAAAAGTGTGCAGTATGCGGACCTTACTGCCCCTCCAAAAGCAGCATATTTGGTTCGTCAAAACTGATGTATTTTTGAATCCAACGCAGGGGAGATCAGCCTCTTCCGTCCAGGCCGAATATCATATTCTGCTATCGACGAGATCACGGTAGTTACAGCCGCCTAAGGAGGGAGTCACCATGTCAGACGCCTCACATGCGCCCGCACTTCCTATCGCGCCCAATCACCTCGGCAGTCAGGAAATGCTTAATCGAATCATTCTCCGGCCCAGCAGCGATGTGCAAGGTACGAACATGGACGACGAGACAGTGCTGTTGGATCTGAGTACCGGCCGGTACTACACGTTAAACCGGCTAGGTAGCGTCATTTGGGAGCAATGTACTGGCGGCAACACAATCGGCAACATCCATGCGGTCCTTTGTGACCGTTTTGATGTCGCTCCAGATCGGGCCCTTGATGATCTCGTCACTCTGGTAACCCAGATGATCGAGGAAGGGCTACTTCAACAAGAAAGGAGGTGAAACAGCATGAAGGCACAACAGAAAGAATCGTATGCCCAACCAGTTCTTGCCAAGCACGAACTATTGCGGGATATCACCGCAACACGTTCGGGCAATGGACATAAGAACAAGTTCGGGAATTGGGGCAATTTTGGAAATTTTGGAAATTTTGGTCATCGGGGTGGCCGTCACTAAAGTTTGATGGGCCGGGAGCTGGCTGTTTCGCAAGAAGCAGCCAGTCTACCTTTCAATCCACGTCGAGTAAGTGAGTATAGACGTCGACTTGAGGAGAAGCATGTCGAGTTGTGTAGTCAATCAGCCCATGACCGAGTATCTATTTTCTCTCTATGGGAAGTCAGTGCGCTATGTCACGATGTCTCCCTTCCTTGCTGCCCCAGTGAATGAATTGCTGAAACACTTTCAGCGAACCTCGCTTGACGAATCCGCTCCGCTCACTCTGTGGTTCCAGGCTGCTAAGAACCGAGCTGATATTCCTCTGATCATGTCGCCGCTGGCGCGTCGACTATATTCTGGAACCGGCGAAGAGCTCGGGGATCAACGGCCGACAGGGTTGCCGTACGAGGTATTTTATGACGAAGGACGTCTAATAGCGGACTTTTCCGATGTTGGAGTGCTGGTGATTGATGCCAAGCAACAGAAAGCCGATGGCTACTTGATCAATCCCGAGACTATTCACGAAGGTCTGATTGAGTACTTGTTTCACCTCGCCTTGATCGAACTCCTGCGATACGAGGAGCTCTATACTGTTCATGCAACCGCGCTGGAGAAATATGGCCGGGCGGTCTTGATTCCAGGGAATAGCGGACGCGGTAAGACGACATCATTTATCTCGCTGCTTCGATCAGGCTATCGCTATCTTTCCGACGATCATCCGTTGATCAGAGATGCCGGCACACATGTCGATATTCTGCCCTTCCCAATCAAGATCAACGTGACCGAAGAAACAATCGCGTTTTTCCCAGAACTGAGAAATGCGCCTGATCACATACTGCATCCAGGTTTCCCCAAGCGGGGGTTTTACGCGGAGGAGCTCTACCCGACCTCAGTGGGTGAGTGTTGCCACCCAGCCATCATGCTGTTCCCCCATGTCGTCCACTCCACTCACAGCCATTTGGAACCCCTTCCAAAGAGCCGTGCAATGGAACTCCTCCTTCCCCAGGCCTTGCTGGTCTATGATTCTGAGGTCGCGAGACGAGAATTCCGGGTCTTGGCGAAACTCGTTCAGCAGGTGGATTGCTACCGGTTGCACTTTGGACGAGATATCCTTGACCTCCCGCAATTAATCACCCCACTTCTTGAGCAGGCGAGATGATGATGGAACGGCCCATCGACCGTCAGTTCCCGCTGTCACCAGAATCCGAACTCCTGGTCTGGTGTGCCCGTACGGTTATGACCGATGATCTAAAGACACGTATCAGGCAAAGAGTGCAAGAATTGCTGGACTGGTCGATCCTCGGTGAGATGGCGGAATATCATGGCGTCATCCCACTATTGTACAGGAATCTCTCCGCAGTCGCGCCCGACCTCGTGCCGGCCGAATCATTAAGCCGGTTACGGCACAAAACCAAGGTCGGCGCACTACTTAATTGGTCGCTCGCCCAAGAACTCATCACGCTATGTGAAACGTTCAACGCGCGTGGAGTCCCGATCATTCCGATCAAGGGGGCCACTCTAGCCGTATTGGCGTATGGCGATCTGGCTCTTCGCGATTTTACCGACCTCGACCTGCTTGTTGCCGAAGGCTCCATTGCGGAGGCACAGGCTATCCTATCGACGCTGGGCTACGAGCGAAGAATGGCAAAGGCGGAGCTGGGTAATGCGCATCATGATGACGGGCCGCATCATGTGTTCGTGAAGCCTCGGACGCTGTGTCGAGTGGATCTGCAATGGCAGATGGCCCATCAACACTTTGTCTTTCGATTAGATCGCCCGGAATTCTGGAAGCGGTGGACCTCTGTGGTGTTCGAGAATCACACGGTTTCAGGATTGGCACCAGAAGATTTGCTGATTGTACTGTGTGTTCATGGATCGAAGCATGCCTGGGAACATCTCAAATGGGTATGTGATGTGGCCGAACTCCTTCGCGCCCAGCCCGATCTCGACTGGGAGAGGATTGTCCGAGATGCGTCGGATTGGCACTGCCGACGCCTGGTTTATATGGGATTGTCGCTTGCACACCTGATGCTTGATGCTCCTCTCCCTGAGGGGGTGCTTGCGAGGCTCAGGATTGATACAGATGTACAAGCACTTGCCCACCGAATGCCGGCTTCCTTACTGACGAACGGCTGTGATGGAGTCTGGGAAGAACAGACGGCTGCACTCTATTTTTCCCTAAAAGATTCATGGTGGGAGCGGTGGCGATTTGGCTTACTGCTGTGTCGTGCTCATAGCCCTGTGGCGGCAACTCCTCCTCGGTGGTTTCGCTGGCGCACTGCCCTCTCTTGTCTCTCTTGCTTGATTGTTCCCCTTCATCGAACGATCAAGCGGCTTCTTTCACCTGAAATTCGTGGAGCGATCAATCGTTGGGTCGCACAAGGTGGTTAGATAGCATCCTTTATGAGTCTACTCGTGAAAAAGTACTGGACTGTGCTTCGAGTAGGTCTGATCGTAGGGTGGGTTCGTATCTTGTTGCGATTCAACAGTTTGCCGCTGGTGCTGGAGCGTTTAAGCCTGCGTTCACGGGCCGGACGGTCTGATGATGCTACGATGAGGAGTCTCATCTACTATGTGGATCGTTGGCTCCAACTGTTTCCCTATAACGAAAGGGGAAACTGCTTTCCGCGGGCATTGGCGCTATATCGACTTGCTCGGCAACTGGGATACCCGGTTCGTTTTCACTGTGGAGTCAGGAAAGAATCGTCGAATCTCGACGGCCATGCATGGCTCACGTTGGATTCCGAGGCATTCTACGAGCCGGGGAAGCAGTGGCGATGCTTCACCATAACTTTTTCGTATCCTTCCGATTCAATATCGGGCGTGAGCCGGGTGTCTGCCAGTCACGGTCCACAACTCAGAACCATGAAGTCCTGAAGACTTTTGCTCCGTGGTTCCGTTGCCCATGACTATCATGATGAATCGCATAGCTCCATTTCTGATTACGGTCCGCCGTGCGCTTTCATTCGTATGGCAGAGCAGTCCAACATTAGCTATCAGCAGCATCGTGCTGCGCGTCATCCAGGGACTTCTTCCGTTGATGATGCTGTATCTCACGAAATTGTTGATCGATACCGTGACCGAAGGACTGAAGACTCCCTCGGACGAATCTTTCTTGACTCGCATCATCATGATCCTTGCGGGGTTAGCGGGTGTTGCGGGCGTTAGTGCCATGCTGAATGTGGCAGCAGGCCTGATTTCCAAGATACAAGCTCAAACCGTCACGGATCACATGTACGGGCTCCTTCAGGCAAAGTCGATTGAGGTCGATCTTGAATACTACGAAAATGCGCAGTATCAAGATACATTGCATCACGCACAACAAGAGGCTCCCTACCGACCGATTGCCATTCTCAACGCCTTGCTTCAATCGGGGCAAAACAGCATTTCATTGCTCTCAATGGTGGTCATACTGTGGTGGCTGCATTGGGGGATAATTCCAGTCTTAGTACTGACGGCGATTCCCTACCTCTTGGTGAGGGTGCAGCAATCCAACCTGCTCTATGCTTGGGAGCGCGAACGCATCCCACTCGAGCGCAAGGCCTGGTACGTCAATACACTGTTGACGCAGGCCACGGCAGCGAAAGAAATCAGGCTGTTCAACCTGGGGCCTAGGTTGCGAGAATGGTTCCAAGAGACCCGATCAGTGTTACGTCGGGAATTCATTGCTTTAGAGCAACGTTGGGCGGTCAAAACTCTTATCGCCCAAATCATTGGTGTCGCAGGTGTATTCGGAATCTGCAGCTTTGTAGCGGTCCGAACATTCCATGGGTTACTCACTGTGGGCGACCTGGTCATTTGTTTTCAGGCCGTGCAGCGGGCTTCGGGGTTTCTGGAGGGGTTGGGGCAGAGTGTGGCAAGCCTCTATGAGAGCAATCTGTTTCTCACCACATTGGATGAGTTCTTGAGTATTCAGTCTCGTTTGCCGACGGCAATACCTCCGAAACCGCTGCCTCGCTCAATCACGCAGGGTATTGTGTTCGATCATGTGTCATTCCAATACCCACATGAAGAACGTGTGGCGATTCGAGACTTCACGTTCTCAATCGAGCCCGGCGAGCATGTGGCGTTTGTCGGGGCCAACGGCGCCGGAAAGACGACATTGGTGAAGCTGTTGTGTCGTCTGTACGATCCATCAGGTGGGCGCATCACAATCGATGGAACGGATCTGCGGGGCTACCCTATCACTGATGTTCGAGGTATGGTCAGCGGTATTTTTCAAGATTTTGTGAAGTTTCAGCTATCGGCAAAAGAGAACATCGTCATGGGTGTGAGATCTTCCGGAGTTGACGATTCCGCCGTCATCCACGCAGCCAAGCAAGCCGGAGTCCATGAGGTCATCCAACGCTTGCCGCAAGGGTATGACTCATTGCTCGGTAAGCTGTTCGATGGTGGGTCTGAACTGAGCATCGGGGAATGGCAGAAAGTGGCGCTGGCTAGAGCGTTACTGCGAGATTCGCAAATTCTCGTGCTCGACGAGCCCACCAGTGCGATGGACGCCAAAGCGGAGGCAGAGCTGTTCGAGCGGTTTCATGAGCTGGCCCAAGGTCGCATTGCCATTTTGATCAGTCACCGGCTGTCGACAGTGAAAATGGCGGATCGGATCTTTGTTGTCGATGAGGGCCAAATCGTGGAACAAGGGACGCATGATGAACTGATGCGACGGCAAGGACTGTACGCCAGCCTCTTTCTGACCCAAGCCCAGCATTACCAATAACCGTGGTGTTTCGTAAATCCAGCGGGCCATAGTCTAATGCGCCTTTCCCGGCACACGTCTCGGACAATGCCCAAGAAACGTCGTTGGCACCGTCAGCGCCAAGATGAGATCAAGAGACACTTGGGGGCCGGCTCGCTACAGCGTTTCTTCCACCACGACATAAGGAACAGTGGCGTCGATATCAATCGTAACGAAACGCTGTTCATTCTTTTGCTGCTGCGGTCCCGCACTCGTCTCGAGATATGCATACACATAAATCGCGTATTTGCGCTGACTGACGGCGAGAATGTCGGTGGCTAACCCATCGCCGATAGTGGCAGCACCTCCCGCCGTCAGGTTTGTCACGTAACTCTGCGTGTTCTGTGACCAGACCGGAATCCAGTAGTCACGATCGACATAGTGCATGCCGCCGCTTCGCGCCCAACTCTCGACATAAATGCCAAGATAAGCGGTAGCCGAAGCTGGCGCGCTCTCGGTGCCCGTAAAGCTGGCGCTTGTCAGCCATTGCACATAGGGCCGGATGCTGACTTGCGCATCGCCAAACTCAGGCAGGAAGAACATGCCGGCGCCGACGATCGCGTAAGAGCTCTGGCCGGAGTATGAATAAGAGTTGCACGAAAGTTTTCCCTCCTGGACGATTTGCGAATCCTTCGAATAAATAATTGCGTGCGGTCCTGGTTGCTTCCAGGCGTAACGATAATACCGTGTCCAATCCTTAGTGTTGTTACGGTCAGGCCCGTAAACATGGAATAAATCCCGCGCGGTTGGGATAACCGGCTTGAATAAATTGTGATGTGCGATCGTCAGTATCGTCGAGGAATTGACTTTGTGGAAGACACCCCCGTGTAAGCGTTGACCACGAACGGGAAGCACATCTTTTCGAAACCCATTCATTTGATTGCGAACATATTTTTGAATTGATTGGCCGTTGGGCAATTTCCATTTTGGATCGGCAGCGTTGCAGCCGGTCCGGATGAATCGTGAGTTGAATGATGCGACCTTCAAGGATTGGACGGCGGTCATCACATCCCGTTCGCCGATTTGTTCTCTGCTGGGTGGTGTCTTCATCGCAACTCCTTTCTGATCAGCCGGTCAGGGTGTTATCGTGCCAACACATGGTCTATAGCTGAGCCGCCCTTCTCGCCGCGAACTCTACGTTGAATGCTGAAATATAGAGCGAAGTTGCATCCTGAGAGTTGAGTCCTCAACAAAGCATCACCGACGGTGGAACAAAGTCTTCGGCACTATCCGCACTTCTCGAAACGTTGTCAAGTTGCGTCTGTGCAAGGTGTGGAACTGCGAGGAGATATGGAGAGCGGTTGTTTCGGCTCAGTCAAGGGCGACATTGCGGTGGGTTCGTCAACCAGAGTCGTGGAGTGATGAATGCAGAAAAAGAGGTTCTCGATCTGAGGTTTAGTCTTGGTTCTCGGAGGAATTGCGACGTAGCCGTTTACGCAGGAGGGCGAATGACTTTGTCAGGGAACTATGAGAAGCAGTTGAACGTGAGGGGGCTCCAGAGTGCTTAGCATCGCCGGTGGTCTGGTACGAGGGCGTGTCTCTGGCATAAAACCGGCTTACGTCTATCCAGGCCTCGCATCCCATCGAATTCTGTTCTGCATGAATCGGAGGGGTTCGCTCTCGGTGAGAAGAATTGGATGAGAAGATCACGGTGACGTCGTCTCCCTAGTATGCCGTAGCGCGACTACCCCGAAATGATCTTTTTACGATTCCCAGCTTACAACACCGCACTTCTTGCAACCTATACCTCACTCGTAGGCCTGCGCTGTTTTAGTGATTCTGGAGGACTCGCTTAAACCTGATCGAGGAGGCTCTGTCCGGGACCTTGCTTTGACTCTCTCTTTACAACAGCAAGGAGGATGCCACGAGAAGATTGTGTCTGTGGAGCTAGAGCTGTCTGTTCATCGCGGTGATTTTGAAAGAGAATGTGGAGTTCACATCTTGATGCAGATCCGAGCTCTGTATCTGGAAAGATCCAGCTCTGTATCTCAACGTGAACATCGGAGGCTCAAGAAGGTGCGTCCCGTCCTAATACTCTCCCGCGTTGACTTCTCTGACTCGTTCTGCCGGGATACTGAGGGCGGCCAAGAGGTAATCCTTAAATTGGTCGTTGTATGGCTGGACGGCGAGCGCTCGTTCCATACAGTAGAGCCATGCATCACGCTCTGCATATCCAATCGCGAACTGTTTGTGGAACGCCGGAATGCTGATTGGGCCATAGTGTTGTTGAAAGAGCTTGGGGCCTCCAAGCCAGCCACACAGGAAATAGGTCAATTTTTTGCGCGACTCTGAGAGGTCAGGCGGGTGCATGTTTCTGATGGTTTCGGCTTCCGGCAGTGTATCCATATTCATGTAAAATGCATCAACTAATCGGGTTATCCCCGCCAGTTCTCCGGCCTCCTGGTATGGGGTCGTACGGACGTCATCTTCCTGCTCATGAGGTGGCATAAATATTCGCGGGATATGGTGTTACGGCTTGGTATAGATGGGTAAGGTGTGAACGATGGCCTCGTGCGGTACCCCGTCGATCTCGACCGAGAGGACAGTGTCGGGTTTGCTGAAGTCACGCAGAGGAAATCCGAGCGCAATGACTTTATTGAGCTGAGGGGAGCGAGCGGCACTACTGATCCAGCCCACCTCACGATCGCCGCTATGGAGTTTAGCCCCATGCGGCGGGACGAGGGAGTCCTTGAGCACCAGGCCCACGAGCTTACGGCGGACGTTGCCGTATGTATCCATACGCGCGACAACTTCTTGTCCTGGATAGCACCCTTTATTCAGGCTGAAGGCTTTGCCTTCGAGGTTGGCCTCAGGCGGGACAATCTCTTCATTCAAATCGGGTCCGGCCTTGGGAATGCCGGCCTCCAGGCGCAGGGCTTCCCGTGCCTGACTTCCGATGGCTTTGATCTCAAATTTCGCTCCGGCCTGCATGGCATTGGTCCATGCAGTCGACAGGCCATCTATGGGGAGCAGCACTTCGACATCCGTTTCTCCCGTTTCTTCCGTGCGCAACACGAGGGCCTGATGCCCTCCGATCTGTGCGGTGACGAAATCAACCGGTTTTAAGTCCGAGACTTCGACGCCGAAGGCTGATTGCACCACCTGAGCGGCTTTCGGTCCACTGATCAGGAGTAGTCCCCAACTCTCGGCGCAGTTTTCAATCTTGGCTTTGGTGCCGTAGAGCAGGAATTTTCGGAGAGCATGAAATGTCGTGTCTCCGATTTCACCAACGTCTTCCAGCATGACCGCTTCGGTCTGCAGATACAGGCGGAAGTACGTGAGCATCTTGCCCTTGTGGGTTAACAGGCTGGAATAGCGACCCTGGCCTGGTTGAAGCGGGAGAATGTCATTGCTGATGACGCTCTGCAGCCACTTCACGCGATCCTCTCCCGTTACTCTGATCTTGCCACGATGGGAAAGATCAGCCAGCCCCACGGCCTGACGGACGGCGCGATGCTCGGCAGTGGCATCGCCATAATGGGAGGGCACTTCCCAGCCGGTGAGTTCCTCAAAGGTTGCCCCGAGTTGGGTATGTTGTGTGTAAAGCCGGGATCGTTTCATCGATTACTCCTTCGACTTCCCGTCCGACACTGGTTACCGTGAGGTGGCGGCAAGAACTTCGTCTACGAGGTCTTTGGTTCGAGCAGAAAATTCATTGCGGGAGACGATCTTTGTCACGCCAAGCGCCTTGGCCCGGTTCCAAGTCTCAACTTCTTCGTGATTGGCAAATGCCAGCGTCGGAATGCCCTTCAGCAGAGGATCGGCCTTCAGTTTTTCCAGCGCCTGAAAGGCATCGAGGGTCAGGTCGTTCATGTTGAAAATGACCATGCCTGGGTCGGTAGAAACGGATTTGTCGATGATATCCTGCTGCACGCGGGCCTTCTCAATGTGGTAATTGGTCTGCCGTAACGCGTCCCGGACTTTGGTATAGAAGAAAAGGTCGGTGATGGCGACGAGAATAGTTGTTGGCATGGAGGTGTAATTTCAGTTCAGTGAGCTGATCAGCCGTCCCAGCGCCTTTCTGGCAAGCGCATAATTGGGGTCCAGAGCGAGGGCTTTTTTGTACGAATCGATGGCCTCCGTCCAGTTCCCCTTGCGTTCGTACACGCGTCCAAGATTGAGGTGCGGATACGCCGGGCTTTCATAACGCTTGGCTTGCATCGCCTTCTGGAACCAGGTGATGGCCTCGTCGAATTCGCCCTTCTCGATCAGATAGGCGCCGATGTCATTGTAGGGGTTGCCGAAGTCAGGATCTTGCGCGATGGCCTTGTGACATTCCTCAATGGCGTCATCGAGGCGTCCCATGAAGCTGTACGTCCAGCCCAGGAACGTGTAGGCCTCGGCCGTCGGATGAGAGGCGATCGACTTCTTATAGAGATTGACCGCCTCTTCGAGATCCCCCTTCATTTGCCGCTCAAAGGCCTGTTGAAATAGATTCCAGGCCTCGCGCTTATCTTCCTCGCGGCCTTCACCTTGTAACAAAAAATCCTGCATGTCCATGATCAGGTTGCTGAAAAGAGTTACCAGCGTCGTGCTCGTTGCCGGATGATCTTTGTCGTCAGACTGCCGGCCGCTTGGGGTTACTTGGACTCGTTACTCCTGTTTGAGCTTCTTCTTAATCAATTCCGCGCCGTACCTGCCGGATAATAGCATCGAGCCGAAGGCGGGCCCCATTCTCGGTGTGCCGTACACGGCGGCGACGGCTAAGCCGATGACAAAGCAATTTGGATACACCTCTCCAGTCCGGTCCATGACTTCTTCTTCAGATCGTGCAACCCACATGGCACCGTTTCCCGGAACCTTGTTGTAGAGGTTCCGCTTGTGCAAGAGCTCGACCACGACGGCATCATGGCCGGTTGCATCAACCACAATCTTGCTCTCAAGGGCGATGGGATCCACATGGATGATGTCATGACCAGCCATTTCGACGGTGGTGCTGTTGACGACGACCCCTTCCAACGAGCCGTCGTTGCGGAGGATCAGGTCCACCACTCTCGTCAGGTTCATTAACTTGGCGCCGGCATTGTATGCAGCAGCGATCAGGGCACCGGTGGCATGCGGAGGATCGACCATGTACATCCCTTCGCATTCTTTGATCTTCTTGCAGGGCACGCTGATCTCTTCGAGGATTTCATTTGCCGGTTCACAGATGGTGGCCTTGTTCATGAGATACCCGCCTGACCAGAATCCACCCCCCAGAGCCAGGCTTTGCTCGACAATCAGCGTTCGAAATCCCATTTTCGCCAGGTCATGCGCGCAGATAAGCCCGGATGGACCTGCGCCGACGATGATCACGTCGCTCTCGATCAGCTGATCGAACTCTTTATAGTATTCACGGGCGATCTGCCGGGTGATGTCCCGTTCACGCAAGGGGGCTGGTCGTGGTTTGGCCATAGGGCGCTCCTTCAGCATCCGTCTTCTGTATCCATAGCTAACGATAAATCTCAGAACCAGTCTTCTTAAATTCCTCGGCTTTCTCCTTCATGCCGATTTGAATCGCCTGTTGTTCGTCTATCTGCAATTGTGCGGCATAGTCGCGGACGTCTTGGGTGATTTTCATCGAGCAGAAGTGTGGGCCGCACATCGAACAGAAATGCGAAACCTTGGCGGCGTTGTCCGGGAGTGTTTCATCGTGGAATTGCTGCGCGGTCTCCGGATCAAGGGAAAGATTGAACTGATCTTCCCAGCGGAACTCGAATCGTGCTTTCGACAGGGCGTTGTCCCGCGCTTGGGCGCCAGGATGGCCTTTGGCCAAGTCGGCCGCGTGCGCGGCAATTTTATAGGTGATGACGCCTGTCTTCACGTCTTCTCGTGTCGGTAAGCCCAAATGTTCCTTGGGGGTCACATAACACAGCATGGCGCAGCCGTACCACCCGATCATGGCGGCCCCGATGCCGGAGGTGATGTGATCGTAGCCGGGAGCGATATCGGTCGTCAGCGGCCCCAGTGTATAGAACGGCGCCTCATGGCAGGTCTCAAGCTGCTTTTCCATATTGGCCTGGATCATGTGCATGGGAACGTGGCCGGGGCCTTCGATCATGACCTGCACATCGTGCCTCCACGCAATCTTGGTCAGCTCGCCCAATGTATCGAGTTCGGCGAACTGCGCGTCGTCGTTGGCGTCGGCAATCGATCCCGGCCGGAGCCCGTCGCCTAAACTGAAGGCGACGTCGTAGGCCTTCATGATCTCACAGATCTCTTCGAAGTGCGTATAGGCGAAGTTCTCCTGATGGTGGGCCAGGCACCATTTCGCGTGGATCGATCCGCCGCGTGACACAATTCCGGTCGTTCGTTTTGCGGTCAGAGGCACATAGGCTAAGCGCACGCCGGCGTGAATCGTGAAGTAATCGACGCCCTGTTCAGCCTGTTCGATCAGCGTGTCGCGGAACATTTCCCATGTCAGGTCTTCTGCCTTGCCGTTCACTTTTTCGAGTGCCTGATAGATCGGCACCGTTCCGATCGGCACCGGCGAATTGCGGATGATCCATTCCCGTGTTTCGTGAATGTTCTTGCCCGTCGACAAATCCATGACGGTATCGGCGCCCCAGCGTGTGGACCAAATCATCTTCTCGACTTCCTCTTCGATAGAGGAGGCAACGGCAGAATTGCCGATGTTCGAGTTGATCTTCACCAGGAAGTTGCGGCCGATGATCATCGGCTCGCTTTCCGGATGATTGATGTTGGACGGGATAATCGCGCGGCCGCGGGCGACCTCATCACGCACAAACTCCGGTGTAATGACCCGGGGAATGTTGGCGCCCCAAGAGAACCCTGGATGTTGTGTCACACCACCGCCATGACCGTTTGGCGACGCCGTCTCGAATGCCGCTTGGCGAGATTGGTTCTCGCGGATGGCGATAAATTCCATCTCCGGAGTCACGATGCCTTTTCGGGCATAGTGCAACTGCGTGACGTTCATCCCCGGCTTTGCCCTCATGGGCTTGCGGATGTGTTGAAACCGGAGTTCGGCCAGCTTCGGGTCGGTCGCGCGCATGCGGCCGTAGGTCGAACTCACTTCAGAGAGCTCTTCAACATCCCGACGGCTCAGCACCCAGGTCCGCCGCAACGGCGTGAGACCCTGACGAACATCGATCGCCATAGAGGGATCGGTATAGGGACCTGAGGTGTCGTACACGATGACAGAGGTATTAGGAGACTTCGTCCCATCCGGTCCTTTGGTGGGAGTGAGGGTGATTTCTCGCATCGGTACGCGCACACCGGGCTGTGCGCCATCCACATGGACTTTGCGCGATGCCGGAAAGGGCGTCGTGGTCAATGGAGAAGACGGGATAGTCGTCTCAGTCCCGTTGACGGATCCGTTCGTATCAGTATGGATGCTCATATGTGAGATCCTTTCGTAAGTGGCCGAATCTGTGAGGCCAAATGCTTGCAGCATCTGCCGCCAATAAAAAAAGCCGCTTTCCCGGGAGTAGGGAACGCGGCTGAATCCTCACAAGATCCGCTGTCGTCCGGCTTCCCTACGCTGGTATTACCCAGGTCAGGTTGTGAGGGTCGTCCGATTCGTTCGGACTCTCAGCCTCAAGGCACCCCTAGCTCTAACTACTGGTCCTGATCGTAGTACTCGGAGATGAGCGAAGTCAATCGGCTATTAGCCCCATTCCGTCTACTATCCTTTGGGGCGGCTGACTAGGACTTTTCCTCGTAGGGCTCTTCGTTGATTGTGCGGGGAGCCTATCGTAGAATGACATTCCTTTTCATTCGGAGGAAGGTGTGACAGCTACTGCGACGTTACCCAGACCGATCATCGAATACCAAGCGCTATCGACGGAAGAATTATACCGTCGGACACTGGCGGCGAAGCGAGTGCTCGGTGAACGGGTGATGGTCCTGGGCCACAATTACCAGCGGGACGAAGTGATTCAGCATGCTGATTTCCGCGGTGATTCGCTCTTGCTCGCCAAGCTGGCCGCTGCACGGTCCGAGCGACCCTACATCGTCTTTTGCGGTGTGCATTTTATGGCCGAGACAGCGGACATCCTTAGCCGCTCTCAGCAAACGGTGATTTTGCCCGATATGGCCGCCGGTTGCTCGATGGCCGATATGGCGGCGATTGAACAGGTCGACCAGTGCTGGGAAGCGTTGGGGCGCGTAGTTCCCGTGGAAGACACCGTGATACCGGCGGTCTATGTGAACTCGGCAGCGGTGCTGAAAGCGTTTTGTGGCGAACATGGCGGGATCACCTGCACGTCCTCCAATGCCAAAGCCGTGATTGAGTGGTGTTGGGCCAGGCGAGAGAAGATTCTCTTCTTTCCCGATGAGCACTTGGGTCGCAACACGGCAAACAAGATGGGCATCCCGCGAGACCAGATGATCGTGTGGGACCCCTACCAGCCGAACGGCGGGAACACCAAAGACGCCATCAAGCGAGCCAAATTGATTCTCTGGAAAGGCCATTGCAGCGTCCACCAGATGTTTCAACCGGTTCATGTGGATCACTTCCGTAAACAGTACCCGAACGGCACGGTTATCGTTCACCCTGAGTGCCATGAAGACGTCGTGAATAAAGCGGATCTTATCGGATCAACCGAGTTCATCATTCGTACGGTGACTGCCGCACCGGCCGGCACGACGTGGGCGGTCGGTACAGAACTGAATCTTGTCAATCGATTGAAGCATGAACTCACCGATAAAAAGGTATTCTTCCTGTCCTCCACGGTCTGTCAGTGCGCCACCATGTTCCGGATCGATGCGGCACACCTCTGCTGGGCCATGGAGAATCTGGCCGAAGGTCAGGTTATAAACCATATCGTGGTAGCGGAGGACGACAAGCGTTGGGCGAAGGTCGCGCTCGATCGCATGATGGCCGTCAGTTAAGACTGGTGCCTCCCCCCTCCGTTCCGGTATATTCCCTCAATTCTGTATGATTACCTGGTGAGAGCGTGGATCCCAGTGTCTATGGACTATAAGTCAACACTTAACCTTCCCAAAACCGATTTCCCGATGAAGGCCAACTTGCCGCAGCGGGAACCGGAGATGCTGGTCTGGTGGGAGCAACAGAAGCTCTATGACCGAATCCAAGCGACGGGTGCGGGACGGCCTCGGTATGTACTTCACGATGGCCCTCCGTATGCCAACGGCCGAATTCATATCGGACATGCCCTCAACAAAATTCTGAAAGATATCATCGTCAAGTCCAAAACCATGGCAGGCTTCCACGCGCCGTATGTGCCCGGATGGGACTGCCACGGGTTGCCGATCGAACATCAAGTCATGAAGGAACTGGGCGACAAGAAGAAGGACTTAGATGTGTCGGCGATTCGTCGGCTCTGCCGTGAGTATGCCGAACGATACGTCAACATCCAGCGAGATGAGTTCAAGCGACTCGGAGTGCTGGGAGAATGGGACCACCCGTACCTCACCATGACCCCTGGCTATGAAGCGACGATTATTCGCGAGTTCGGGAAATTTGTCGAGCATGGAGGGGTGTACAAGGGCCTCAAGCCCGTACTCTGGTGCACCCACGATCAAACGGCACTGGCGGAAGCGGAAGTCGAGTATGATGACCACACCTCGCCATCGATCTATGTGAAGTTTCCGGTCGTCACCTCGCCCCTTGTTTTGGCAAAGGCCTTTCCCGGGATCTCCTTTCCGGAAGGAATGAAGCTGGTCTCCGTCGTCATCTGGACGACAACACCCTGGACCTTACCGGCCAATCAAGCGGTCTGTCTCCATCGTGATTTCGATTATGTCTTCGTCCAAGTCGGTGATGAACTGCTGATTGTGGCGGAGAAACTTCTGGAGAGCGTTGCCAAGTCTTGTGGGCTCACTGATTATCGCGCGGTGGGGGTGAAGAAAGGCGGAGAAGGATTCGAGGGGTTGGAGACACAACGCCCCCTTTCCACCGGCTTGTCACCTATCCTACTCGGAGACTTTGTAACCCTCGAGCAGGGAACCGGCTGCGTACACATCGCCCCTGGCCACGGGATGGAGGACTATCTCCTCGTCCTGGAACACAACGCCAAGGCGTCACCAGGTGAACGACTCGAAATCCTGGCGCCGGTCGACAATGGCGGGCGATTCACGCCGGTCGTGAAGGAATTCGCCGGACAGCATGTCTTGAAGGCGAATCCAAAGATTGTCGAATACCTCAAGGCGAATGGACGTTTGCTCGGTCATGGCTTGTTGAACCATTCCTATCCGCACTGTTGGCGGTGCAAGAATCCGGTGATCTTTCGTGCGACCGAGCAGTGGTTCGTCTCTATGGAGACGAATGATTTGCGAAGAGAAACACTGGTGGAAATCGAACGGGTCCGATGGATCCCAAGCTATGGCCGCGATCGGATCTTCGGCATGATTGAAAACCGTCCGGACTGGTGTCTTTCGCGTCAGCGGGTGTGGGGCGTGCCGATTCCTGGGTTTACGTGTCATACCTGTCATCATGTCCTTGCCGACCCTGTCGTGATCGAGCATGTCGCCGCGTTGATGGAATCGAAGGGGGCGGATGTCTGGTTCGAACGATCTGCGCTTGATTTATTGCCCGCAGGAACGGCATGTCCGAAGTGCGGAGGTACCAAGTTTGAGAAGGAACGTGACATTCTCGATGTGTGGTTTGAATCCGGCGTCAGTTACGCGGCAGTCTTGAAATCGAGGAAGTGGTGGCCGGCTGATTTGTATCTTGAAGGTTCTGACCAACATCGCGGTTGGTTTCATAGCGCCCTGCTGGCCGGAATCACAACCGATCATCGGGCGCCGTATCAAGCGGTATTGACCCATGGCTTCGTCGTGGACGGGCAGGGCAAGAAGATGTCCAAGTCGGCCGGCAATGTCGTCGCGCCCCAGGACGTCATCAAGCAGTCGGGCGCGGAAATCCTCCGCTTGTGGGTGGCGGCTCAAGACTATCGTGAGGATCTCCGCATCTCGCAGGAGATCTTGAATCATCTGATCGAGGCCTATCGGAAGATCCGCAACACGTCCCGCTTCTTACTGAGCAATCTGTACGATTTTGATCCGGCGGCGCATCGTGTTCCCTACGAGCAGTTACCCGAGTTGGACCGTTGGGCACTACTGCGTCTTGGTGGACTGATTACGAAGGTGCGACGAGCGTATGAAGATTTCGAGTTCCACACGATCTTCCATGCCCTGAACAATTTTTGCGCGGTCGACCTCAGCGCCGTGTATCTCGACATTCTCAAGGATCGACTCTATACCTTCCGCGCCGACTCACCTTTGAGGCGAGGGTCACAGACCGTCCTGTTTGAAGTCGCGGTGACGCTGTCAAAACTCATGGCGCCGGTATTGAGTTTCACGGCGGAAGAAATCTGGCGGACGCTGGCCGCGCAGGTACCCGGAGGGATGGAAACCACGAGCGTGCATCTCGCCTCGTTTCCCGAGCCGGATCCGGCTTGGGCCGATGCGAGGCTGGCGGAACGGTGGGAGCGACTGCTGAAATATCGTGCGCAGGTCCAAGGAGTTTTGGAGGAACGGCGCCGCGAGAAAGTCATTGGCTCTTCGCTCGAAGCGCATGTTCATCTCACCACCGATGTGCCGACCGGTCAGTGGCTGGATATCTCGCCCGAGGATTTGGGCGCTTTGTTTATCGTCTCGCAGGTGAGCGTTGATCAACGGCCCGATGCGACGTCCGATCTCGCCGTCTCCGTAACCAAGTCGGCGCATGGCAAATGCGAGCGCTGCTGGAACTACCGGCCGGCTGTCGGAACCTTCCCCGACCATCCTACCCTCTGTGACCGGTGCCTGGAGGCAATCCGTTGAGTGGCCTTACCTTGCGGAATCTGGCCTTGGCGTCGGTGACCGGCAGCATCATTTTCCTGGATCAACTGACGAAACAGCAGATCATGAAAACCATGCGGCTCCATGAATCGATCCCCATCATTCCCAACCTCTTCAGTTTGACGTACATTCGAAATCCCGGTGCGGCATTCGGTTTGCTGGCCGGGAGCAGCAACGCGTTTCGGATGGTCTTCTTTGGGTTGACGTCGATTTTTGCCCTTGGCCTGCTGGGCACGATTCTGCTACGGATGCCGGAAGAGGATTGGATGGGGCGTGTCAGTGTTGCAGGAATTCTCGGTGGCGCGATCGGGAACCTCATCGACCGGCTGCGTTTTGGAGAAGTGATCGACTTTCTGGATGTCTATATCGACAACTACCACTGGCCTGCATTCAATGTGGCGGATTCTGCGATTACCGTCGGGGTGATCGTCCTCATCATTCACTTCGCCTTTGAGAAACGAGCCGATCCCCCTACTGCTTCGGAGACCTCCTCAGTTCCCTAACACGTGAAGCGCGTGTCCCTTTCACCGACATACGAGATCCAAACGACCACCCGTGGTTGCGATACTCGCTAGGCCGGCATTCTTACGATAAATCCGCCTTTTTCTTTGGCTTGTTTCTGCTGCTCTGCCGAGAACATGAACAGCGGTTCGCTGTGACAGAATTGGCACTCTCTCGTGGTCACCGTCGCACTCGGTTCCCCGATGCTGATGAGGTACTCCTGAGCGAGCTTGAGGGCGGTGGCTTCATCCGTCGTCATCACATCGAAGTGAATGCGACCGCTCTTGCCGTTGACCCACGTATCGTAAACATGAATCGTATCCGAGGACATGAACAACTCCTTTCAGCGGACGACCAACAGGACCACAATTCCGAGGATAATACGATAGTACGCAAAGACGCGCAAGGTATGCCGTTGGACATAGGTCAAAAAGGCGGCGATGACCGCCCAGGCCACCAGAAAGGAGATGACCATGCCGAGGCCGAGCGCCAGAAAATCCTGCTCGGTAAACGAGCCCCGTGCCTTCCACGTTTCGTAGACCGTTGCCGCGATGATGGTTGGAAGGGCCAGAAAAAAGGAGTACTCCGTGGCAACTTTGCGATCCAACCCGGCGAGCAGGCCTCCGATGATGGTTGAGCCGGATCGAGACATTCCGGGAATCAGGGAGGCGCACTGTGCGAGACCGATCCAGAATGCATGGACTGCCGACACCTGCTCCAGACGCATCGCACGGCTGGTTCGTTTCGTGGCTTCAACGATGAGGATGATGATGCCACCGAGGATCGATGTCAACGCCACCGTCAGGGGAGTGAACAAATAAGATTTGATCCATCCGTGAGCCAACAGACCGAGTATGGCAGCGGGCAGGAAGGCGATCCCTAGTCCGAGCAGAAACCATAGGTTGGGATGACTTTGCATCGAGATCTTGAGGCGGTTGGTCCACGCGGCAGCCGGCTGGTTTTGTGAGAACGATCGCAACGTTTTTTGTTCCTCCCAAGCGCCGGTGAGAAGCCGTCCGATTTTTTCCCGTTCGAATACGATGACGGCCAGAATCGCCCCCAACTGGATGGAGATCTCCGCGTTTGCGGCCACGTCGCCGGTGAAACCGAGGGCATGGCCGACCAGAATAAGGTGTCCGGTAGATGAAACGGGCAGAAACTCCGTCAGTCCTTCGACGACCCCAAGAATCACCGCGAGCGCCGGACCCCATTCGTTCATGCGTACACCACTCCTGGAATAGTAGGGCGGAGGTATCAATCCCCATGGCCATGTCTGATAGAATGTGAGCGATAATCACAGAGCGACGCTGATCCGTCAAGCGCCGGATAGTTTGTCCTCATATGTGTTTCGGCGGGACGGCCTCGCACAAAAGCAATTATGTTGACAACGTCCGGGTGTTGGCATACACACAGAGAAGGTAAACGGAAAAACGACTCTCACAGTCGGATGGAAGTGAAGATCCACATGAAGCGCAGTCAAGTCGTAGGATTTGATGGAGGGAGGATCGCATGAGACGCGAGTGGACGGCGATAGTGTTGATTGGAGCGGTATTAACCACGGGTTGCGTATCCAACAAGAAATACCAAGAGGCGTTGGCCGAGTCGGACAATGCCAAGATGGAGCTGGAGAAAGCTCGCCAACAGAAAAATGCCATGGAGCAACAGGTTCGAACGCTCAAAGAAATGAATGTAAAGTTCGGCAATGAAGCGCAGGCGGCTCGGGACGAACTCCAGCGCATTGAGCATGGGCGTGACACAGAGCGGGGCACGGTCGAAGGAAGGACGAAGGAGCTGGAAGACAAGGTCAAGGCGTTATCGGCGCAAAATCGAAATGTACGGCAGGAATATCAGGACGTGAAGCGTCATAACGATACGCTGAAATCGTTGGTCGCTCGCTATCAAAAAGAGCTCAAGGACCGCTCTCAGTCGGGATCGTCGGCACAGACAGCAACGCTGACCCCAAGCCAGGCGCCATCTGGAACCGCTCCTGCAGCGGCTCCAGCCACTCCGGTCGCTTCCGCGGCGATGAACATCAATAAGGTGTCAGCGAGCGACATGATTCTCTTCTTGGGACTGAAACAAGACGAAGCCGATCGAATCGTGAACAATCGTCCCTATCGCGTGAAGGGCGAATTGGTGGCGAAGAATGTCGTCCCCAAAGAGACCTTCGACTTGATCAAGGATCGAATCTCGGTTAATCCATAGATCGCGCGATAGATTCCACGGACATGGAAAAGGCCGTTCTCCTCGCGGAGAACGGCCTTTTTGTTTGGAGAGACAGCACGCGCATCCCGGTTCCGCATCGTCAACTATTCGAACTCCGGCCCGAAACAAGGTCGCCGAAGGATTGAAAATTCAGGTTCAAACCTGTGCAGACCTCCACCTGGCGGTCGAAGCGGTTCTTCGTGCGGATCATTTGCCCAAGCGTCCGGAACCCGACTCGGCCCCAGGCGGGCAAGTGGAAGACCGACAGCGGGTAGTCTGTTCCAAAGAGCAACCGAGCTTGAATCTCAGGGTGGTGCCTGAGGTGCAGCAGCATTTTCAAGCGATGGGGTTGGGTGAGGGCGGAAATGTCGGCATAGAAATTTGGATAACCCCCGCACAATTCTCGTAAGGTCGGAATGAATTTTTCGTAAAACATGAGGCCGTAACTGCAGGCATGAGCGGCGATGACGGTCACGCCTTCTTCCAGGGCCAGGCGGAGCCGAGAGGGATCTCCGAGTGATTGGTCCTTGCCGATCAAGCTGAATTCGTAGCCGACATGGCTCAAGAAGGGTAAGCGCCGTTGCGCCAGCGCCCGATAAAAAGGTTTGTATCGCTCGTCAGCCGGGTTGAAGTGCTGGGCATTCGGTAGGACTTTGATCAGAACGGCACCGGCATCGGCGCAACGATGAACTTCGTCGATCGCGTCCTCCCGCTGCGGATTGATCGAAGGGCCGGCCAAAAAGACATCGGGGTAGGTCTGCACTACCTTGAACACGTAATCGTTGTTGACGAGAAAGTCGGTGTGCTGGCGATTGAGCGATCCCGCTTGATCGTAGAACCCGTCCATGCCGAGTAGGACTGCCTTCGAGACATGCCGTGAAGCGCGTAACTCCGTCAGAAGGTGATCGAGGTAGTGCTGATTTGCCGCCCGTGGATGGGCAGGGGAGAGGTCGTGCTTCCACAAGAGAAATCGAAAGAGCGGGCTGCGGAGCAGCTTCGGCGAGATGAAACAGCCGTTGTCGCCATCCGGCAATGCCGCAAGATGGACATGACAGTCGATGAGTGATTTCTGAGCCGTATGTCGTGAAGTGCCGCGCGTGGAGTCGTGTTTGGAAAGAGCCATCAGTTCGCCGCGCGATCTCATCGCTGCGATCTTATCTTGCGAGATACACTTCACGAAATATGCTTCATGCGTCCTGTCCTCGAAGTCGTTCCGTCGCGATGCGCTTCACGCCCCGCAGATCCAGCTTGCCGGTGCCGAGCACCGGCAAGGCATCGACCTTGACGAACTGGCTCCGAGAGGGGATGAACAGATTCGGAAGGCCGCTGGCCGACACCTTTGCCAGAATTCCCGGAATCAGGTCGTCGTCAAGGGTATGAAGCACGGCCAGCCGCTCCCCCTTTTTCTCGTCCGGAAGACCGGTCACGGCGAAGACTTGGGTATCTGCTCCGGCTGCATGTTGCAAGGCCTCTTCGACTTTTCCATGCGGGACCATCTCACCTCCGATTTTTGAGAAACGCGAAAGCCGGTCGGTGATCGTCAAAAATCCATCTTCATCCAAGGAAGCGATATCCCCGGTGATGTACCATCCGTCCCGCATCGCCTGGGTCGTGAGATCTTCTCGCCCGAGGTAGCCTTTCATCACATTGGGGCCTTTCACGAGCAACATACCGGGACTGCCGTGTGGCAGTGGAGTGTAGCTGTCAGGATCGACGATCCTGAGTGATACACCGGGGAGCGGCTGGCCGACCGTGCCGCGGCGCGATGCCGGTTGATAGTAGCCGGCGGCTCGGAAGTCCGGGCAGTTGACGGCGATGACGGGAGCACACTCCGTGACGCCATAGCCTTCGATTGGGCCGATGCCGAACCTATCCTCCACGGCCTCGGCGAGCCGAGCCGACAGTTTTTCCGCCCCGGTGAGGATGACGCGCACCGAGCTGAACTGTTCCGGCGTGCAGCGGCGGGAGTAGAGTTGCAGGAACGTCGGTGTAGTGACGATAAACGTGATCCGATGCCTTCGAATGATCTCACCGATTGCCGCCACGTCGAGGGGCGAAGGGTGAAAGATCATCGCGGCATTATTGGACATCACGAACCAGAACACCATGTATCCGAATGAATGGAAGAACGGCAGGATGCCGAGGACCCGTTCGCCCTGATAGAAATGGAGTACCTGCGTGGCCCCTTGACTGTTGGCATCGATGTTGAAGTGCGACAGCATGACCCCTTTCGGTTCACCGGTGCTGCCGCTGCTGAAGATGATCGTGGCCATGCTGTCGGGGGTGAGCGGAGTTGTCTGTCCGCAGGCGCGTTCGATGAGACGGCAGGGCGCGAACAAAGCCAGCAGGGCAGCCAGCGCTTTCTGGCCGGCTCCGATCGTCTTAGCCAGGTCTTCCAGCCAGATCACCGACGGGCCATCCGGCAGTTCGAGTTTGGCCTTTTCAACGAAGGTGCGGCTCGTGACGAGAGTGCGCAGACCCGCAAGTTCCACGGCAGCCTCTAGACCGGATTTCCCGACCGTGTAGTTCAGGTTCACGACGGTCTTGCCGCAGAGGGGCGCGGCGACATTTACCAGCGCCGTGGCGACCGTGGGTGGCAGCAGGACACCCACCCGTTGTTGGTCCTTCCAATACGGCCGCAGCGTCCGCGCAAGAACGATTGATCCGATAAGCGCTTGTAAGGATGAGACGTGGGGGCGATTGTGATCGGCCATGGCCAGGCGGAAAGGATAGCGACGCATCGAACGGATAAATTCGCGATGCAGCGGCCGCCGGCTCGGTTTCCTGAGCTGCCAGGCTGCTTCGCCGAGTTCGCGGATCTTCTCGCGTAACTCGTGCGCCGATGTACTCGGCGGCAGCGGTGAGCCGAACGAAACGGTGACGGGATACGGAAGTTGTTCGGGCACTTTCCAGAGAAAGCGGCCGTGATTGAAGCTGAAGATGCTGCCCCACACGCGATCCAGATGAACGGGAATGATTGGAACCGTTTGGCCCTTCATGATTCGTTCAAATCCCCGTCGAAACGGCAGGAGCGTTCCCGTACGGGTGATCTGACCTTCAGGGAAGATACAGACAAGTTCGCCGTCATCGAGCGCCCGTCCGGCATCACGCAGGGTACGAAGAATCAGGCGGGGGTTGCCTGATGAGGAAATCGGGATGACCCTCAGCCTGTTCATAAAGGGCTTGAACAGCGGATGCCCGGCATATCGTTCATCAACCACGAATCGCACTGGACGATCGAGGCTGGCAATCAGCAGGAAGCCGTCGATAAAGGAGACGTGATTGGGAACGAGCAACGCCCCGCCTTGGCGGGGGACGTGGTCCAGTCCGATCACGGTGAGGCGGTACACTATTCGGGGCAGGAGGGCCACGACGAATCGAACCACGCTGTCCGGCAACAACCATATGACGAGCAGGGCTCCGATCAGTGCAAAGATGCTGCAGGCGAGCAGGATCTCACTGGCTGACAAGCCGAGCTGCGACAGAAGACCGGCGCCCAGAGAGCCGGCGAGGATGCCTCCGAATACAAAGGTGTTGCCGAGAGCGATGACGGCACCCCGGCGGTCGGCCGGGGCTCGCCACTGAATCAGCGCATTGATCGGCACGTTGATGAACCCGCTGGCGATGCCGAGCATGCCCATGAGCACTAGCGTCCAGGTCAGGCTCGGTGGGATGAGTCCTAAGACGAACAGCCCCAAGGCCAGCCCGATCGCACCTGGTGGAATCAGGCCTGTTTCAATTTTTGAACCCGAAAGTCGTCCGGCCAGCACCGCGCCGAGCCCGATTCCAATTGCAAGCACCGCCATTGGGAGACCCGAGAGCGCGTCCGAAAGCGCCAGTCGGCTCTTGGCGTAGATCAGCATGTCTTGTCCAAACAGGCTTGCAATAGTCCAGAAGATAACGTTGATTCCGATCGCAAGGCTCAGCAGGCGGTCTGCTCGCATGGTCGACCAGGCTACGGCCAGCGTCATACGCACGCCGCCCTCGGTTCTGGCAGGGGGAACAGGAGGTATTGCATAGGCAGCTGCCGCTCCGATGGCTGCGACAACGGTTAAGATGAGACCGGCTTGCCAAGGAGCAGTTTGGGAGTACTGAAGCAGAACACCGCCGGATGATGTGCCCGCAATGATGGCCACAAACGTCCAGAGCTTCAGCAGCCCGTTCCCGATCGAGAGCCGTTCGTACGGGACCAGTTCCGGCAGGATTCCGTACTTTGCAGGACTGAGAATTGCGCTGTGAACACCCATGGCTCCGAGCACGACCAGGAGAGCCGTGCCGCCGGTGGGGTTGTTCCAGAGCACAACAGCTCCGGCTCCCATCAACAGCACTTCAACGACCTTCATCGCGATGATGACGGTGCGCTTGCTCAACCGGTCCGAGAATACGCCCGCAACCAGAGAGAACAGCATGAGCGGCAGGGTGAAGACCACGAAGGCGATAGTCGCCTGGGTTTGAGACGCCGCTTCGAATGCGGGCCCGGTCTGCCCGACAGTGACCGCGATTTGACGGATTGCGAGGAGGGCGACCATCAACTTCCAGGCATTGTCATTGAACGCACTGCAAAACTGGGCAAGGAGCAAGGCGCGGAGTGGATGTGAACGAGGTTGAGCTTCAGAACCAGCCGAGGTGGTCATCCGTGAAGTCTATTTTGCCCGATTATTGATGTTTGGGGAAATAGGTAGCCCTTCCAGCTCCATGATGCGCAGCGCATTCGTGGTGGGGCAAGGACCCGGTCGGAGCCGATAATCGAACTCCAGTGTGCCGGCCGACACGGTTTCCTGGAAGTGTGCATTAATGAGCCGGGGCACCACTGGTTCCAACTCCGCCAACTCGAGATCATGGGTGCTCACGAGGCCGAAGCCGTTTCCTTGCGACAGTTCGGTGATGTAGGCCTGGCTGCCGATGAGCCGCTCCCGGTTGTTGGTGCCTTTGAATATTTCATCAATCAAGAACAGCACAGGTGGCGCGTGTCTTTCTTTGGTGGCATCGAGGATCGTTTTCAGTCGTTTGACCTCGGCATAAAAGAACGACAGACCGGCATCGAGCGAATCATCAACGCGGATGCAACAGGCCAAGCGGCTCCAGGTCCACTCAAACGAGCGCGCACAAACAGGACCTCCGGCCTGCGCCAGACAAAGGTTGATGCCGATCGTTCGCAGGAAGGTGCTCTTGCCGGACATGTTTGAGCCCGTGATCAAGTGGATCGAGCCGAGCTCTGTCAGATGAACGTCGTTTGCCACGCGGGTCTTGGCGGGGAGAAGCGGGTGTCCGAGCTGGTTTGCATGGAGAGCCGGAGGCGTGCCGTTCAGTTCGGCGGTTGCGACGAGCGGGGTGGGCCATGCATAGTCGGAATGCAGATGGGCAAACGTTGCTAATGCCGACGCGGCTTCGATTTCAGCCAAACAGTCAAGCCAGTGCGGGAGCGCATCCTTGATCTCGTGCTGAACGTGAATCAGTTGCCGGGTGAACCACAGATCCCACGGACACAGCGCGTTAACCGCCAGATGAACGAGCGGGTGGGCCTTGATGCTGATCGCATGGAGCGTGCGTGCCGCGCGGTTGAGGTGCCGTGTGGGACTGGCCGCACCGATCAGGTTTGTCCAGGCTGAAGCGAGTGCCGTGTCCCGCCGTTTTGCATGGCGTTCGATGTAGCCGAGAACCGTGGCCAGCCGCTCGGTTTCATGGTGAAGTCCGACGGCATGCTCCAGCAACTCTTCCCCTTGATCGGTCATAAAGTAGATCAGCACATAGGCTGCGAACGAAAACATCCAATAACCGGGCAGCTGGCCGAACATTGTGGCGAAGGCAAGACCTATAGTTGTCAGGGCAAGCAGGCTTTGGACGGCAAGAAAGGTATTCAAGTGAGGCAAGCCGACCGGATGCTCAAGCACCGCGGCCAAGCGTCTGCCATTGATTTCTTGGTCTCCGGTCAGTTTGGCTTCGAGCGCCAGACGGTCACGAAACAAGGAGCGGGACGCCAGTTCTCTCACCAACGACTGCCGCGTGTGCCACTGTGATGGAGTGGGAGGTTGTTCCAACAGCCAATGATGCAGGCGCTCTCTGCCATGGTCCGAGACGGTCGTGTCGAGAAGATGCGTCAGGGAGTGCGCGCCGAACAGATCCAGGTCGGCGGCGTACGGGTGAGCCTTTGGAGTTTCGCCTGGCCTTGGAGGAATTGCAGACCAGTCCAGTGTCATCCGCGCCAAATGAATCAGCTTGATCTGTTTCCATTGACGAAGCCGGTGAATCCGGGTTTCCACCTTGTTATGATACGCGGCGACGGTGACGAAGATGGCCAGGAATACTCCAAGGGCAAGGTTGCCGCTGTGATACCAATCGAGCTTGTAGAGGGTGATCGTGACGACTAGGCCGATGAGGAAAATGGCCAGCCGCCATCGCGTGAAGGTGGCGCTGGTCCTGGTTCCTCGAGCAATGAGCCGGTCGGCCAACCGAACCATTGTCTCGATCTGGGTGATACGAGAGTGAGCCATGACAGCGACCTTACTGGGAACGGGTCGGGGACGTCAAATACCAACGTGAATTTCATGAAGCGGATCTTGTAGGCTCGCGTTGGAAGGACGACCTGTCACGTTTCATCAACCACGAAATGGCCATGCCCAACGATTGGATTGACGTCTGTATCCACGGGTGCGTCGACGCGGGAGAACTGCTTAGTCGACTCGATGATCCGAGCCTCCAAGGCGCATGGGAGGATGAGGGGGCGGTCCATCTCTATTGGCCGGAGGACCAGTGGAACGAGGATCGGCTTGCTTCGGTTCGCCTAATTCTTGCCGACCTTGCACCATCGATCGAGGATACTCCGCTCTCGGTACGACAGGTGCCGGCTCAGGATTGGAACGAGGCTTGGGCTCGCTCCGTGAGGCCGCTTCACATCGGGCGGCTGGTCATTCGTCCGAGTTGGGAGCCAGTCGTATTGGGGGCGAACGATATCGACATCGTGCTTGATCCGAAGCAGGCGTTCGGCACCGGCCACCATGCGACCACTCGGATGTTGCTCGAATGGTTGCAGAGGGAAATACATGGCGGAGAGCGGGTTTTGGATGTGGGCGCCGGCAGCGCCATCTTGGCCATGGCGGCGGTTAAGCTCGGCGCCGCATCGGCCATCGGTATTGAACATGATGCGGTTGCGGTGGAATGTGCAAGAGAGTATCTCGGGGTGAATCATGTGGACGATCGGATCGACATCATGACAGGCACGTTGGACGATCTGCCGGAGGAGAAGCGACGGATTGCCGATCTGGTGCTGGCTAATCTCGACCGGCGAACGATCTTGGATCTCGCCGGCGATGTGGCAAGCTCGGCGTCGGAACGCGCACGCATACTGGTCTCCGGTATTCTCATCGAGCAGCAGGCCGAGATCGTCGATCGATTTGCCAATCTTGGCTTGGCGTGCTCGGAACGGCGCCAGGAGGAGGGGTGGGTGGCGATGAAATTTCTCAGGCCCGAATCCTGCGACGGAGAGGCCTGATGGCGACCAGGCCGCCGTATCCACATGTCCACCAGATCAATGTCTCCGACGGAGGGGTTCCGAAGCTTCCCGTTTGGGAAGCAAAAGTGGGCGAACACGGGTTAGATGGCGATCGGCAGCGGAATCTCAAGGTTCACGGCGGACCCGACCGGGCCGTCTGTCTATTTTCGCTGGAGCTTATCGAACAACTTCAAGAAGAAGGTCATCCGATCGACCCCGGATCGTCCGGCGAAAACCTGACTTTGTCCGGCCTGGATTGGGAGCTGGTACGGCCGGGTGTGCGATTGATGATCGGTCCCGAGATTCAACTCGAGGTCACGAGCTATACGACTCCCTGCAGTCACAATCGGCGGTGGTTTAGGGACGAGGATTTCTCGCGCATTTCGCAGAAGTTAAACCCTGGCTGGAGTCGTGTCTATGCGAGAGTGTTGCAAGGAGGGATTGTCCGACCGGGAGATGCGGTGAGCGTGGAATCATGAAGTGACGGGGAGTTCGTAGGATTTTTGCGAACATGCTTTACGGATGACGGGGGTGCGGATGATGAATCGAATACTCGAACCGGAATTGATGGACGATCCCAAGCAGGCGGAAGTCTATGCGCGTGCCGACTTTGCCGAAGAGAATCAAGGATTCGTCGATCGATTCAAGGAATACTTCCCGGAGTTTTCGCAAGGCCGTGTTTTGGATCTCGGCTGCGGCCCTGCCGACATCCCGATCCGGTTTGCTAGACTGTATCCGGCCTGCCAGATCATCGGGGTTGATGCCTCGGCTCCGATGATCCAGTTGGGCGAACAGGCACTGAAGCAAGTTGACTTGACTGATCGCATTACGCTGCGTTGCGAACGACTCGATGCCGTAGCCGGAGCCAATATTGCCGATGCAGCGATCTCCAATAGCCTGCTTCACCATCTGCCCAACCCCCTGCAGTTTTGGCAAAAACTTCGGCAACTCGTGAAGCCGGGCTCCCCGGTGCTCGTGATGGATCTGCTCCGCCCGGAATCGCCGGAAGCCGCGCAAGCCATTGTGGACCAGTACGCCGCCAATGAACCGGATATTTTACGCCGCGATTTCTACAACTCGCTGCTCGCTGCTTTTACGGAGGATGAGATCGGCTCCCAGCTGGCGCGCATGAATCTCACACGATTGCTGATCGATATCCCGGACGACCGCCACTGGGTGGTCGGCGGCATCATTTATTGACCAAAACCATTTATGGGATTTGCATAAACATAGCTGGCCGATGCGAGGTAGCGATTCGCTGGCAGGGAAGGAGCTGTGGCGGTGTCAAGTGTTGGGCAATGAAATTATATTTTCTACCCTTACGGCGTGATTGTGAAAACTTTCGAGCGGGTACTTTTCTCTCACTGCTTCTCCTTCTCGCTCTCCTAAATCTTGCCTCCTGTTCGGTGATCGACGCGACCTTCTCAACGATCAAAACAGGTTATCGTGTCATTAAGGGAGCCGTGAAAGGGACCGTATGGGTCGTGCGAGGAACCTATCAATTTACAAAAGAGACGACCAAACTCGTTTACCACATCGGCAAGTTTACCTTTGAAGTCGTCCGTGCTCCGTTGGAGTATCCCTTGGTGAGGGACGACGTTCAGACCATCGATGGACTCCCGGTCAAGGAGGCGATTCGCCTTGGGCGCGTAAAAAATGCTCCCTATACCGTCAATGGCCGGTATTATGTGCCGATGAGCGTCTCGAGTGCACAGACGTATGGAGAGACAGGCATGGCATCTTGGTATGGGGAAGAAACAGTGCGTCAGAACAGTGGATCCATGACGGCCAACGGCGAACTGTTTAACCCACGAGGATTGACGGCAGCCCATAAGTATCTGCCGCTTCCCATCCATGTGCAGGTGACGAACCTTGAAAATGGGAGGTCGATCGTTGTGAGAGTGAATGACCGCGGTCCCTTTCCCAGTCAGCACAATCCTGATTCCGGAAAGAGGATCATCGACTTGAGCGAAGGAGCCGCCGAACAGCTTGGGTTTGTCGACAAAGGAGTCGCCCTGGTCCGTGTCGAGACGATTCAACTGGAAGAGTCATAAGCGGAGGCCCGCAAGGGGGGAAAGGGTTTCCGTGTCCGGCGCGTCCAGCGCACGGTTGGTCTGCATCCTTGGAGCTCTTCGCCATCACTAATGAATAGGCGCCGCCTAACTGGTATATTCACCTTTCCAGTTGATGCTTGGTGAAAGTGAAGTTTGAAACCGAATGTGATTGAACACTGTTGTGAGACGATTCCGCGACTATATCTCCGTCGTCACTCTTTGTGCTCTCAGCGCAGTAATTCCCGTTGGATGCGACAATCGTGAAACGATCCTCGTGATCGAAAAACCAACAGAGGTGCACAGCATAGAGCAGACGGCGCCTGCTCCTGAATCCTCGAGTGCGGGGCCTCAGCCAGGGAAAGTGATTGCGATCCTGAAGGCCAGTGAGACGGCACGAGCCATCGGCGTGTATCACGGCAAAGATTTTGACGCCTTCCAAGTCAAGCTTGCAGACGGCACCGAGGGGCTCATCATCGCCGGTGATACCTTCAAAGTCGTGTCCCGATGAAACGCGTGGTAAAAAACTATTCCGGCCCTCTTTTTCAACCTCCAGGCAAATTCCTTTTCAGCCTTGGAGGAGCTGGAGACCAATTTCACAGGGGCATTCAATTCCGATAAGTAACCTCTTAGCCTTGCCTAGCCTCTTGTGCCGGCCCCTCGCCTTCGATTACTGTCACTGCTCATGGAAGAAGAACCCATCACATCTCCTACCACGGGGGAAGACGCCGACAAGATTGTCATCTATTGGGAACGGGAATATTCGACTGCGTTTCCACCGGAGCGGCTCAAGCTAGACTTTCATCCGCACCGGCCGATGTTGAACCAGATGACGCTGGATGACCAACGGGCACTGGCCGCCGGCGGATACAAGGTGCTACCTGACGACTGTGGGCCGGTTCGCACGGCGGGCAACTACGGCTGGCTCATCCGCTGCCCGGCCGATGTGAAGTTGCGCCGCACGGCGGAGGGCATCAAGTGGCAATCACCTCCGATTCTACCGGACGAGCGACTGCTGGGTTACAAGACGTTCTCCGGCATGTACGTCGACCTGATTTTGAACAGCGGCTATCCCAAGCTCTGCTGCGGGATCCGCTTGTACTATCCCAAACATGTCGGATTGATGATGAAGGATGTGCCCAACCACTTCTATCACCATCCGGAGCGAACGTTTACTGTCTGGGAAGGTATCAAGACACAGGAGTACAAGCGTACGCCGAATCAGTATGACTGGTTGCCCGACTACGAAGCGTTTACAGCCAACTTCCTTCTTCAATTACACAAGCCCACGACCATCAAGCGCGGTGATCCTATCGGTGTGATCTTGCCGGTTCTGCTCCCGAAGCAATTCACGCTCCAAGAAATCCAGCGCCCCTGAGCCGTTTCATAGGGCCAGGGTTGTTGCGTCGACCGCTTCACGAGGATCATTCAATTACACGGTTCCTGGCTCGATGGCGCCGCGCCGCACATCGGCTAGCAGTCGTTGGACGATCAGCCGCATAAAGAAGAAGCCCAACTTCGGATTCTGGTAGTACAGGCGGTAAATCATCTCGTCAGTCATCTTGTATAGCTCGCAGTCGGTGTCACATATCACAGTCATCGTGCGTACCTTTTCACCTGAGAAGAGCCCTATCTCTCCGATCAACTCGCCGGGGCCGATGTAGTGGTCGATCTCTTGAAGTTTGAGGCGCCCCTCGGCCACATAAACAATTTCGTGGGCCCTGTCACCCTTTCGGAAAAGTACTTCTCCAGCGCGGTGCTTCTTTAAATGCATGTGTGGCAAGAGCCATTCCGACACGGGGGACTCCACGGTGGCCTGTTCAATTTGCTTTGTCAGCCGGATGATTTCTAACAGCCGTTTGGTGTTGATCGGCAAGAGGACGAAATTCAAAAGAAATTCTGGCATGCCAACCAACTGTGAGATGTCCAAGTGTGCATGCAGCACACTGAAGATGATAAAGACGACGTTGCTGGCCACGGCCAGCACGCGCAGAGAAATCATCTCTTTCTGCGAGTGACTGGCAAGATAGAACACGCATCCCAATAGGCCGATGATGGTAACGATGTCGAAGTGCATGGACCGTGATTTCCTCTAGCACCAGTTCGAATGAAAATGGAGAAGGAGAAGGTGAATGAACGAGCTTGCCCGATTCGGCGATGCGTATGATAACCAAATCCACACCGTGTAATCCACCAAGGCGTTTGAGCACCGCACCCATGCATGGTCCGCTTGACCTCGAAGGAGAACCTGACGATGGCGGCCCGCCAGAGCGGTTTGGTTGCAGACCCAAGGCGGCTTGCAGCCAAGGGAGATGGGGAGTGATTCTCACGGATATTCGCTGCGATGTGAGATTGGCCAAGCGGCCTGGATCGATGAGTGATCCCACTAGGAGATGGATTTACATTGGAATGTAGGCGTATATTACTCCCCCCATCAAACTCGAGAATGACTGTAGCGTTCTGAAGGCAAGAAACCGCAGTGTTTTTATGCGGCTAAGAATAGCAGCTGCGTTGAGGCGCTTCTTTCCGAGACGGTAGTCGGTATGATATGAGCAAATTATCTCTCGCCTGGATTTGAGGTGTCAAACAAAGGAGGGAGCAGTATGAGACTCTTCATTATCTTAAGCATCGCCGCCGGTCTCGCATTACCACTACCGTGGCTCTCCCTGGCAGAAGAGGGGCAAGGAAAAGCACCCCAAACTATCGCATCCCAACCTAAGTCCGAGTCGACCATTAAACCGTTGTTGTATGTTCCACCCCGAAAGGGGGCTCCGGCGCCTGGACTCAGAAGGGGAGGAGGAACACGCGGCACGAATAAGAGTCTCCCGGTGATCAGCCTGTTGGCTCCTGACCATGTGGGGTTAACGATTCATGAGCAACCAGTGCTGTTTTGGTTCACCCCGACCAAACATAACCTGTCCTATGAATTCACTCTCATCGCCGACAGTGCCGAGGCTCCGGCCGTGGAAGCGAAACTTCCAAGCCCCGCCCGACCTGGTGTTCAGCAGATCAGGCTTGCCGACTATAACGCGAAATTAGTGCCTGGAGAGCGTTATCAATGGTCGGTGGCGCTGGTGATGGACCCCGATGAGCCTTCCGCCAATGTCGTGGCAAAGGGAGCGATCGCGCGTGTGGATCGCGACAAGCTGGAACAGCCGCTGACGAGTGATGTGAGCAAGGCGGATGCACCGAAGCGCTATGCTGAAGCAGGAGTTTGGTACGATGCTCTCATGGCTATTTCTGATCTTATGCAATCCAATCCAGCTGACATGGAATTGCGTCAGCAGCGTGCGTCGTTGCTTGAGCAAGGTGGACTGGGAGAGGTGGCCGCGAGCATACAGGGTATGCGTACATCTCAGCCCCAGTAAGCACTGTCCGGAAGAGTGAGTAGGCCACCCGATAAGGAAGCTTTCTTGTTCCCCTCTTGGAATGTTGGTCTTGAGGTTCGCTCCGAGTCTGTTCGATGTACGGATTACTCTCTCGGCTCCTTTGCACACGCCGTGGTGACGATACGGTAGGCCAGCAAAGACTCCGTTTTTCCTTTGAGGCGCACCTCTCCGATACATTCCAATTGAAAACGGTTGCCGAGCAGCTGAGCGGTGCTCTCGCTGATCAAGATCCGACACGGGCGACGCCCCTGTGGTTCTGCAATAGCCTCCCTGCTGAACGTTTCTAAGTGCGCTGCGGTATTGACCGTGTCGCCGATGGTGGTATATTTCATGCGCTGAGCGCTCCCCACACATCCGGCCAGCAGGGGACCGGTATGGATTCCGAGGCGCATGCCCACCGTTGGGAGACCGTTCCGTTCATGTTCCTCGTTCAGTCTGAGCATGTGCTGTTCCATCGCCAGCGCACAGGTCACTGCGTTGACCGCATCGGTGGCCACTTCTTCCTTGGAATCTCGCTTCAGCGGGACACCAAAGTTAGCCTTAATTGAATCGCCTGCATAGTCGTCGATAACCCCTCCATGGTCCATAATGACTTTCGTCATGGAATCCAAGTAGGAATTGATCCAATCCATTAAGGCCTGCGGAGACATCGTTTCCGAAACGGCCGTGTACCCTTTGAAGTCCGAAAATAATACAGTAGCGAAGAGATCCTGCGGCCGTGGGCGTCCGCCCTCGAACAGTTGGTCTCTGTCCTGCCATATCTTGTCGGCGACCTCGCGCGAGACGTGCCGTGAAAACAGTTGCATCAAAATGGTCCGATCCTTCCGTTCTCGAGCCAGGGTCGAGGCCACGACCATCGCGATCGCCAGAAACCAGGTAAAGGTGGCAGGGATCTCAGGCACCCACCATCCATACCAGAATAGTGTGATGACCGACACGGTCATGAGTACGAGCCCTCCGAGAGTGATAACCGAAAAGCGCCAGGCGGATCGTGCTAAACTCCCAAATGCTCCTCCGAGCATCCCCCATACCAGCGTCCAGGCGATCTCAGCAGTTTCGCTCATCGCCTGGATCGGTCTGCGGCCATCAATCGCGGCGGCGAGTAATTGCTCCGTAATGATCCCATGCATGAGAACACCGGGGAATTGGTCACTACCCCGCAATCCGTAGCGAACCGGGATGTGGAACACATCCGGCACGCTCTCAGCCGTGACGCCGATCATGACGACCCGTTCCGTGAGATAACGGGCTTCAACCCGTCCGGCAAGCAGATCGGTCAGCGAAAAGGTGTATAACGGCTTGGCTGCTCCGCCGAAATCCAACAAGATCTGGTATCCGGCATCATCTGCATTCACATAACCTCCATCTGAAGAGGCGAACGGCTTCAGTGTGGTTTTTCCTAAGCGAATCCACTCCGACACTGCCGGGTCTTGTTCCGGGATAACTCCATCCCCCGCCAGATACAGCATGGCGAGCCTGAGGGCATAGGCATAGGCGACATCATCGCCGTCGTCTTGGAAGAGCAAAGCCCGGCGTATGAGTCCGTCATGATCGACCAGGATATCGTTGAATCCCACTTGCCCGCTTCCTTCCAGCACCCGTGGTGGAGGGATGCGGGCCACTGTGCCGCCGCCAAGTTGCGAAATCATGATGATTTGGGGATGCTTGGGTAGCAGCGCGGTAAGTTCGTCATGTCCGGGGGGAACTTCGATGTCGCGGTACAGGTCCACTCCGATTGCCCGTGGGCGGTATTCGACAAGGATGCGGAGCGTATGCGCAAGGGTCTCATCTGTGATCGGCCAGCGTCCCTGCCGACGAATATCCTCCTCGGAAATGGCGATGTACGTAATTCGTGAATCGCTGCCGGTCGTTGCCGGTCTCGATCGGAGAAGCCAATCGTACACACTGAGCTCCAGATGTTGGAGGAGGCCGGTGCTGCGTACCCCGAGGATGACCAGCCCACAAAGAAAGCCGGTCACAAGGGTCATGGCAAACGGTAGGTAGACGGTTTTCAGCACGCTTTGCATGGAGGAAAATACACGAGTGCGAAGCCGGCAAGCCTGTTCATCGCAAAAGTACCAAGACGCCCGTACTCTATCCTATTTAGAGCCAGTTGTTCAGCAGAAGAAAGGGTGACCAATAGATCGGATGCTGGAAATCAGGATTCTCCATCAATTTCAGCTGTGCCTTCTGAAGGGCCACGGCTTTTGAATTGCCCGGATCCTTCATGTGGCGATAGAATTCCACAACCAACGCCGACGAAGCCTCGTCGTTCACGAACCAAAGCGTGGCGAGTGCGCTGCGGGCTCCCGCTTTGATCGCAATCCCCGCCAAGCCGAGCGCCGCACGGTCGTCTCCAGCTGCAGTCTGGCAAGCGCTGAGGCTCAACAGTTCGAGCGGTTGGTCCCGAAACCTGAAAAAGCCTATGATCTGGCTCAATCGGTCCATCGTGAGTTTCCCATCGAACGTCAGCAGGAAACTGTTCTTCGCGTCGCGCTCGAATTTCCCGTGGGACGCAATGTGCACGATTGTAAACGGGCTCTCCTTCATCGCTCGTTCCAGCTGAGGCACTCGGAAATCCTGGTTCAGGAGGCGATGCGTCTTGTAGAGCCCGCCGATCGTCTCCAACTCTTCCGCTGCTTTCGGGAGCGGCGGGAATCCTTGAACGCCTTCTGTGAGACCGGCGGAGAGTACTTCGATCCCCTCGCGGCCGAGCGGCTTTGGATCGGTCAGATTCAGGCCGGGAGTCGTCGCCACTGCATACTTGGCGATGAGGAACTGCTTCCCATCGTGCAATGCCGAGAATGGAATCATGCGGAGTGGCCCGTCCGGCACGACCACCAGCGTGTTGATGTCGAATTTCGCGAACTCCGGCTCGAGCGGCCGTAGTAAGAGATCGTAGAGACGCTGGCCTTTGCGAAGGTATTCGCGGGTCGTTTCCTTTTGCAGCAGTCGGCGGAAGGCCACGGCTTCCGCCTTGAGTTCCTCTTGCTGGATAGCCACGGTGATACGATGCATCCCGTCGGGCAGGCTGACCAGCAGTTCCGTTCGATCCGGCAAGATGATAGGGTAGAAAATCGCCGCCTGGCGCGAGACATCTTCCAGCTTTGTCTGGCGGGTTTGAAACGCGTCGACGCACTCATCGGCAAAGTAGTCGCGCAGCTCGGCCGTTTTGAACAGCTCGATGGCCTCGCGCGCCTTGATGAGATAGGGTTGTGCTTCTTCTCGAGTCGTAGTCGTGCCAGAACGTCGGAGCAGCAGGTCCGCCAGTTCGAAGTACAGCCGACCACCGGCTTCCCTGAAGGATGCTGTCGACAGCGCGGTGCCGGCAGCCATTTCAGGACGCAACGTTTGAACGAGGTCGGCGGCGCGCTGGTACGATACGATCGCCTGATCGATCTTGTCCTGAGCCCTCAAGACACGGCCCAACTGCCATTCCCACTGATACAGGGACTCCGGGGCATGCACCTGTTGGGCATAGCCGATGGCAAGTCGTGTGAGCAGCAGTGTTTCGTCGTAGCGTCGGTCGAGCTCATACAGGTGGCCTCGATACCCAAAGGCATAAGAGGCGGCGCGCACGTCGCCGACCGACTTGGCGACCTCGCCGGCTGCTTCGAGGGCCGCGGCCGCTTGCAGACGCAAACGCCCGCCGGAATCCGGGAGCTGGGCGTGGAGGTTCTCGAACCCCAACCCGATTGAAATCAGGTCATAGGCCTTGTCGTGCGAATCCGGAAAGCGATGCACCTGCGATAGCGCCTCGTCGAACAACTTCCGCGCCTCTTCCCACTCTCTCATCCGGACTGCCACTTTGCCGCCGTTGATCGTCGCCGCCGTCAATAGTGTTTCTGCATGCGCTGATGCTGCTAGGCGCCGCGCTTCCGAATAGGAGGCCAATGCGTCTTTGTCCTGTTGGAGTGCGCTCTGGACGGCACCAAGCGAATGGACAATCGAGGCCACTCGAATCTGATCGCCTGCTTCGCTTGCCAACTGTTGGGCAGTCTGCAGCGTGTCCAACGCGGCGTCCGGACGTCCTCCCGCCAGATAGGCCTGACTAAGCAGTTCCATCGCCGCAGCCTGACGAGAACGGTCGTTCCCCTGGGTGAGAACGACGACCACATCGAGATTCTGTGCGGCAAGGTTATGGAATCCCAGCGAGAGATAGGCTCGTGCCAGCGCAACACGGGCGTCGCTCTCCTCTACAACACGCCCGGCGTCGTGAGACGCCCGGACCGCCTGTTGCCAGATCTCGGCTGCCTGCTCGAAGGCCCCACGTCTGAAGGTATCGTACCCTTCGTGCAGTAGGGATCCATGCGGAAAAGAAGGTTCGGTTTCTATCTCGTGAGCTGGTGCGGACGAGGAGGCCAGCAATGGGATGCACAATGTGACAATGGCGATACCGATCTTTGCGACTGGGGCGCACCATCCATGACGGCGGAGAATGCCCGCACGGGTTTGTGTGCAGGCGTATTGGGGCGAGAAGGGGTCGTTCATGGTCATCTCCTCCATCCCGTTAGAAGGGCTGCAGGACCAGCTGCAGATGTATGCCATGATCCTGCAAGTTGCCTGTCGTGATATACGGAGGATCATTGGCTCCCGAACCTCTCAACCGATATCCCCAATAGATTTCAAAGTAGCCTTGATTTTTGGGGAGGAAGGCGGTCCGCAGCCCCACACCCACGCTCATCAGACTCCTGGGGTCTTCGTTTGAGCCCTTGGCGGCCCAGGCCCTTGCATAATCGAAGAACGGGGCGACTTGTATCAAATCCTCCCTGGCTCCGAATACCCATCGGGCTATGGGAAAACGAGGCTCGATCGAGAAGAGAAACGCATTATCCCGCAGCAGGCTGATCTCGCGATAGCCTCGCACACTGTAGCGCCCGCCGATCGGCATCTGTTCGAGAGGGAACAATCGATCGTTGGTCAACTGTAAGTCCATGCGGCCCAGCAGCTGCGTGCCCGCATACTGGTCAAATCGGTGCAATCCTTGAAGTTGCCCAACCCAGGAAAAGTAGCGGCCATCGGCAACCGGGCCAGAATTGATTGTCGCATCCAGCACGTCCAATCCCACGGAGAAACGCGAGCGCACCCCGACGATGGAGTCCTGCGTCCGATAGGTCCAATCTTGGAGAAACCGCAACGCGGCTACGTTCGCGACGCCGTTTTGATAACCGGCGAAGAAGTCGAACGGCTGGCCCAGCAGCAGATTCTTATTGTACAGATAGTCGCCCTGCACGCCGAGATTCACCTGATGATTGAGCGTGCGATACACCGGTTGTTGCAGCGCGACACTGAAGATCTCGGTATGGCCTTCGATGTCCAGCGCCTTAAAGGGCTCGGTGACCACTTTGAAATCGGAGCGACGGTAGGCGATAGCCAGGCTGGTATCGTAGGCAGTGATCGGGAGAACATACGAAACGTTGATCAACGGCAACACACCGGTCGTGTTGTTTATGGGAATCGATTGCCCGTAGGTAAACTGCAGCCGGTCTCCGTTCCCGGTCAAACTCTCGTGGGCGAGAGTCGCAAGCAAGCGTTCCGCCCTGACCGCCGGCGATTGAAAATTGTTGAACTCCAGCCAGGCTTTGAACGGCCGAGACTCCGATACCCGCACATTCAGTTCACTTTGACCTCGCGCGACGCCTCGACGGAGCTCGGAATTGATGCGTTGTATACGTGGATCTTGTTGGAGAAGCTGCAATCGCTCTTGCAGCGTGTAGATATTGACCGGCGGCCCGGCACCGAGTGCAATGCGGCGACGATAATAGCCAGGCCACAACCACCGTGCGCCTTCGACGTGGATCTCCGCCAGCGTGCCTTCGATGATTTGAATTTTGATAAGACCATCGGTCACGGCCTGGTCGGGAATCACCGCTCCGGACGTGACGTAACCCCGTTGAACGTAGAGCAGCGTCACTGCGGACCGCAAGCTTTCCAGGTCCTCGGTCGTGACCTCGCGCTTCGTATATGGTGCCGCCACAACCTGCAGTTCTTGCACGGTTAAGACCGTATGACCTTCGAATTGGAATTCCCGCGCGAAGACTCTAACAGGTGGGAGGCGTTCTTGCGTCTCGGTGGGAGGCATTGGAGCGGCCGGTTCCATCGGCGCGAGCTTCGGGGAGGGCGGCTCGTCTTTAAGCGATGGAATTTCGCGTGATCGCCCGCCTGGATCGACGATTGGAGGGAGAAACACTTGTGCCGACGCGGATTGTGCCACAAGGCAGACGATCATGACGATCACCACAACCCACGGCAACCGCCGTCGACCCACACGCACGGAGCCTCGCTCCATTGCGTGGTGGAGTTTCCTGCTCATGACGAACAGGCGGCGTTATCTGAGAAGAGCGTGACTGACGAAGGCATCTCCTTCTCAAACAGTCGACGCAATCGGATCCCTGATATTCCGGTCGACGGCTTGCCATGTCGCAGCTCGGAATGTTCGGATGTCATGGGCAGGTAGGGACTCGCGAGTAATCCATCGGGTCCGGCAGGGATGCCGTCACGTCCGCGTTCGACGAAGCTGCTGGTTGCTCCCTGCGCCAGCTTCGCCGCGCAGGCGGCCCGTAGCAGCGTCTGAACCGCCAACAAGGACTCCGGCAGTTGCGCGACCACGCTGGATAGGTTGTTGATCGCGGCGTTGATTTGCACCGTGCCGCTGACCCCGAGTGTGGAAGTCGCGTCCACGATGCTGGAAGGATCGGCAAGAAAGAGACCGGCGGTCACGTCGATGGCTCCTCCGGATCCGGCAAACGCCTGGGCCAGAATCTCGCTATTCTGGAGAATCACGAACTGCGGATCGATCCGAATATTGCCCCCATTACTGTCTCCAGCAGCGCCGGCGACGGAGGTACTAATCGGGCTCTCGATCAACCGGATCATATCCGGCGCGTTGATGGTAATCTGTCCGCCGCTGGCATGGCTGGCTTCCGTCGTTACAGAGCTGTGCTCCATGAGAAATGTCGAGCCGCTGTTAATCACGATATTGCCTGCGTTGCCGTGGCCAACCACCTGTTCGACCAGCTGGCCGTTCGCGTCCAACACAAGGTTGGTTACTGTAAGCGGCGCATTGCTGTTCGCCGTAATTAAGCTGCCGTTGGAAAGTTGCACGCTGTGAGCGGTAATGGAGACGTCTCCACCATGGTTTGCCTCCGCCGATGTGGCGATAGTGCTCGCGTCACTTGTGAAGCGGCCCGCAGCCGTGATGACAACATTTCCTGCCGTGCCCGACGCCTGCGTCGTTCCGTCTGGGTGGGTGATGACCTCCGTCCCGGTGCTGGCACTGCTGATGCTGCTGCCATTGGCAAGGCTTAGTGTGCCGACGTTCATCGTAATGTCGCCGGCCCGGCCAGACTCAGACGTGCTGCTATTGATCTTGGCATCGTTCAAAAGGCGTACAATTCCCACGTTCAGCACCACGTCTCCGCCTCTGCCGCTACTGCTGGTACTGCTCGCGATAGAAACATTATTCATGGTTAACTGATTTGCCGTGATCGCCACCTGCCCCGCGTTCCCAGCGGCGGACAAACTCGTGATGCGAGCCTCGCTGGAAATAGCAAGCGTGTCCGCATCGATGGTCACATTTCCTCCCGCACCTGTGTTGATCGAAGTGCCGGTTTGGATCACGGCACCCTCCCTCAGGATGACCGTCTTAGCATGCACCGCCACGTCACCGGAACGAGCCGTACCAATTGTATCGGAGACGATGCCGGAATTTGATCCTGAAAGGTCGACAGAATCCGCCATGCTCCCCGCTCCCGACAGCCCTTGCACCTTGACTGTGGCAGCCGCTGGAGCATTAGGATCCGCGCTGCCGGTGGAAGTCAAAATGGTCGCCCCACTGGAAAGTGTGGCATGCTGGACGCTTACGACGATATCTCCTCCGCGACCCACGTCCGTCGCTTGCGCGTTGACGGTGGTGGCTGCTCCATCCATCGTCAAAGCTTTGGACAGGATGGTCACTCGTCCTCCCGCACCGCTTCCAAACGTCTGAGTCGATAGGCTGCTGTCACCGGAGAGGGAAACCGACTCCGCCGCGCCGAATTCCGCGCCCGACAGCCCTTGGATCGTCACATTGCCACCCTGGCCTAACCCAGGGGTGAAGTTCTGACTTTGGCTTTGGATTAAGGACCCACCCATGAGGTCAACTGCCCTCACATTCAGGACCACGTCCCCTCCAATGCCACCCCCGTCAACCGTTGCCGTCACGATCGATGCGCCATTCTCCATCGTGAGACTGTTGGCCTGAAGATGCACAGCTCCCCCATTCCCTAGTCCCGACGTGATCGTTGTGATGTTGGACCCATCCATCCTGAAGTTCCCAACAGTCATTTGCACATCGGCACCTGGCTCTGTTCCAGAATTTGCCGTTGCGATGGAACTACCGGGACTGAGCACTATCGTATCCGGCGGGGCGGGGGCCTCAGATGTGGAGAGGGTGGCCTCATTCACGGAGAGGACAAGCTGTCCGCCTTTGATGAAAACTGTGCCGGTACCATGGACATCGATGCTCGTACCCGAAGCAAGGGAAACCGACCCACTCGAGGTAAACGAGGTCCCGTCCACATTGGGAAGTGAACCGAGCGCCGTGACGTCGAATTCCCCTGGAGAAACAGCGCTGGCAAGATTGATGGTGCCGTTCGGCGCAGAGAGTTGCGCTCCCCCTTCGATCACGACTTTTCCGCCGACCAGCGAGATCGCTTGCCCTGATGGCACGGAAAGGGCACTGCCCTGGATTGTGATTGTGGCATTCGGGTCGGGCGCTGTAAGAAAACCGTATCCAGCAGGGGAGGCCGAGAGAAATTCAAAGGCGGACGCGTCGATCGTGAGAAGACTGTTGGCCAACCCATCGTTGGCGGGGTTGGCATAAAAATTTGCACTGCTGACCCCGTCGAATAGCCGGATGTACTGTGCGGTCGAGAAACTGACCGATCCGCCGACGTTGAGCGAAGCCCCTGGTCCCAAGATGATGCCGGATGGATTCATCAAGAACAGATTCGCGCTGCCAAAACCGGTGGTTTGAATCGTGCCATCGATGTTCGAGATGTTGCCGCCTGTCACACGGCCCAGGATGTTCGAGGTCGGGAGCCCCGTATTGTTGAGAAAGTTGGCGAGATCACCGCCTCCCACACTGAAGTTTCCAAAGCTGTGAAGGAGATTGGGACCATTGCCTGGCCTGGTGCCTCCAGTGATGTTATACGAATTGCTGACCTGATTGACCTGTGTGTTTAGGCCGGAGGAGGTAATGTCCGTAGTGATCTGCGTGTCACCAACTGACGGTGACATCGGAATCACGGCAAGCATGAGGAGGAACGCCCACTGAGCGGGATGTCTTCTGGATGATGGATGGCGCGAGGGCGGCTTGCGTGCATCCATATTCCCCTCTCGTTCATGCGATGTGGGGAGCACCCGTGCTGCCCACATCGCTCAGAATAACCGTCTGTCTCGCGGAAATCTCACCCGTCAGTCCGACAGAACAGTAGATCCACCTATGGAATCACCATGTGAACTCTTTTGGCAACAAAACCTTGAGTTCCTACGTTTCCGTTGAGGTCATTCCAGCCCCACCCATAGCGATTATCCAAGGTCACATGGTTCTCGTTACCGAGATTGTTCGGCTCATTGTCCGGACCCGTGGAGGTAGTTCCCCAGATCGCATACCCCGCGGATACGCCGTTGTTGTAAAAGACGAAGCCGTCAGTAGCCCACCGCCAAGTACCGCCGGGCTCCTGCGATCCGCTTGGTTGTTCCCCTGCGATCCAGTAATCATGAGTGCCAGAAAGTTCTCTAGGATTAGGTGGTAAGAGGCCCTGGATGAATTCCTGTTCTCCTTGCGAAGTGATTGTGGTCAAGTCCCACCCCGGACCCAGACCTTGGGCTTGCGCTCGTGCGGCATTCCACGTCACGCCAGGTAGGTTGATCACACGATACTCATGACCGTTATATATCGCCCCACCAGTGTTATTGAATGTGCAATCTACATTGCCACTCACCTCGACCACAACACCCGTTGTGGGTCCCCCCTCGCCGCACGAAGAAGTGGTCAAAGACCACCCGGACAGCGGATTTTCGGTGATATTGTAGGTCCCTGGCTCCACCGTAACGACGATTGACTGCGAATTTTGACCGCCCATTGAGATCGTCTCGGTCGACGCAGAAGGTCCGCCGCTGATATGGAAGGTAAAGGTATCGCTCGTCACTTGGCCCGTATTCTTGATGATCGTGATCGTGCCGCCAGGCTCGGCGGGCACGGCGCCCGCCGCTGCAGCAGCCACCAATTCCGCCTGCACGTCGTCTTCGACGACCTCGTCAATCTCCTCCTGAATCTCAGGACAGGTCCCTCGACCAGCCGCCTTTAGCAACCGATGGAGCTGAGCCCTCAGCCCTTGCTGGATCTTGAGAAGCGGGCCCTTCGTGGCCAACCACTCGTTGAGTTTGTTGACATCGTTCTTCGCCGTGGGGTCCAGCGCACGCATCTGCGCATACAGGCCCGGCGGAATCGGGATCACCTGCGTGAGGGGATGACAGGTGCCTCCGGCGGCTATCACGCTGTCGGACAGCACCAACTTGTCGGCGCCAGCCACGGTGATGGTGAACGTCTGCGTGATCGTCGGAGCGCACCTGCCGCTGCCCGTATTGCAATTCTGCCGGACCACGGTTGCCGGACTAGTCTTCGTGACGCTCCCATTAAGATTGTTGGTTGTGGGGGTTGCCAACACACCGGTATCAATCCCCGACCCCAGTTGGACAATTGCGCCGGCGAAGTTTCCACTGCCGATTTGTCGAAGCCTATTCCCCACGATGTTCTCGGTAGGGGAGGGACCAGGGGGATCGAAGTACCCGGCCATCCCATAGCCCCACGAATAGTCGCCCGCGGGATTCCCGCCGCCGGCATTGTACGTATGCGTGACGACGACCGTGGTTGTCTTCGTGCCTGCCGTCACCACCGGCGTGAAGGTGATTCCGGTCAACTTCAGCAGGTCGAGACTGTTCGCGGCGCTGTTGTCGCCAATCATTATTCTGGCCTTGTTCGTCGAAGAGACGTCCCCCACGGTCCAGTTACCGTATCGACCGGGAGGAATAAACGAACAGAGGTTATAGCCCGAGGTACAAGCCGCTGATGTTGTAGTAATTTGAACAGTCGTCCCATCGATCGTCACGGTCAGTGCTTCCGAAGGCAGGGGCGCCATCAGTTCTCCAATGGCTCCGACGAGCAGCAGATTCGGCATCAACCCAACCCACCGGAGATACTTCATAGAGACCTCCCACCTTAGACAACTCGTTTCGGGGTGATCGCACTGCCTGGCCCATCTGAAGAACAACTCCACCAATCATGTAGTCAATCAGCGCTAGAAAAATACTGCAAGGTAGGCCGAACGGCCTGAGAATTATGGACCTAGAGTGGCGGACATTAGCCCCATTTAAATGCATTTGCAACCACTAACATTGAGATACCAAAGCTGGTATGTGGGACTCGCCGGATTTTTTCAGGAGAATCGACTGATAACTGACGGAGAGAAGCTCACCGTGGTATGGTGCGGTTTTAGGGCGGAGCACATCTCCTCAAATAATCGAGGTATTACATGAAGATACGTGTGTTGGGTTGCCACGGGGCGGATTGTCTCGCGGAGGCAGCGGGTAGGCTAGTCCGTCAGGAGAGTTGTGGATTCCTCATCGATGATTCCGTGCTACTGGATGCTGGAACGATCGGAACGCGACTCACATTAGCGGAGCAGCGACGTATCCGGTTCGTGCTCCTCAGCCACCTTCATTTTGATCATATCAAGGGCCTTCCGCTACTGGTCGATAATCTAGCCGAAGGGTTCCTTGCTCCTGTTATCGTGGCGGCCACTGAACCGGTGATTCAAGGGTTGATCGACCATGTGTTTAACGACCAGGTCTATCCGAATTTTTTCAAGCTGCCACATCGAGAACATCCGGTCTTGCAAGCCCAAGTTCTCCACCCCGGAAAACCGGTCATGCTGGGCCATCTCGAAGTCATTCCCATTCCGGTCAACCATACAGTCCCCACCGTGGGATATGTCGTGAAAGACCGGGGAGCTGCCCTGCTCTATAGCGGTGATACCTATCAGACGGAGGAGATTTGGAGCCTGGGCAGGATGATCCCCGAACTCAAGGCCGCCTTCCTTGAATCATCCTTTCCTGACGAACTGGGGGAATTAGCACAAAAATCCAAACACCTCACCCCCTCGCTGTTCCTCAAAGAGTTTCAAAAACTCGAGCGTCCCGAACTGCCCATCTACGCCTATCACATGAAGCCCGAATTTCGTAACCAGATTGAAGAGCAAATTAGCCGGCTGGGTATCCAATGGGTGGCGTTTCTAGAGGAAGGTCAGATCATCACGGTATAATCTCACGCAAGATTTTTACTCTGGTTGGCTAGCTTCAGCATCCCGATCTCCTATCCGGTGAGATAGCTGTTCAACCAGTCAGCTATCACATTCGTCATCCGCATGAAGTCCGCCCCCTTCGTAAACTGATGGTCGGCTCCCTGCAGCATCTCAAGGTGCTTCTTGACCCGGAGCGCCTCATAGAGTCGGCGGCTTTGGTGCAGGGGGACATGTTCATCGTGGTCACCTTGCACGATGACGGTCGGAGCGGTAATGGATTGCGCGGGATCGTAGGCAATCTGCCGGAGGCAGTCTTCATAAAAGGCATAGCGAAGCTTAATCGCATCAGGCCCCCCCATGATGTTGGGGATGGTGTCGGTCGTCTTCCATTGCGCCATTCCTTCCTCTCCGAACTCCAGCCGTAGCTCTTCCGCAAAATCGACGACCGGACATTTGAGGGCAAGGCAAGCCAGGTCTGTCCGTTGTGAAGCCGCCAGAATCGAGACAAGACCGCCGAAGCTGGATCCCATCAGGCCGATGCGGCGATATCCCCTCTGTTTCATGAGATCCACGGCTGCGTGTGCTTGTTCGACCGCTAGGGTAACGGTGATCTGATCGAATGAACCCTCGCTTTCCGCTTGTCCAAAAAAGTCAAAACGGAAGGTGGCGATACCGTGGCCGATGAGCAGTCGTGTCAGTGCGTTGTTTGTCGAGCTGGTTTTCGATGACAAAAATCCGTGACACAGGATGGCGATTTTATCGGTCCCGCCGCTCGGCTCGGTCAAAATGGACGCTATTCGATGTCCGTGAGGACCGGGAAATGACATTCGTTCTTCCACGGGAGCGATTGTATCAGAGTCGGCTTGAGCGGTCAGCGTGAAGGTCGGCGAATCTGAATGGTTAGGCCGTGAGCTTCAACTCCTCGGGAGAAACGTGCGGGGTGACGAGAGCCTCTGGTTGTTTGGCCACGACCGCGGTCAATTTGGCCGAGAAGATCACGAAACTGGTCAAGATGAGGCCAAGACAAGACCAAATCGTCACTCGAATGTAGATGGAGCTCAGCGGCACATTCCAGGCCAGCGCCGCCAGGATGCCGAGTCCCATGGTTCCTAGGCAAAGGGCGGCGATTTGGACGGTTCTCCATCGATTCATGATTGCGGTGAGGTGCTCAAGATATGGGCCGCGTTTCTTGCTGTTAGAGATGCGACGGGCTGCCAAGGTAACGGGAACGAGGTGTGAGAAGGCGCCCATGACGGCGTTCACGACGAAGCCGACGAATGTCACATGTGTATAGGCGATCAAGTGCAGTTTGCCATAAGGCAACGTTTGGGGACTGGATAGGTTATTGGCTCCGACAAGCACACCCAGAATGATGGTGAACAGGAGAAAGAAGCCACTGATCAAGAGATGGTCCGAGGCGGCGCTGCCGCCATGGGTTGAGGAACGCCATGCACTGAACAAGTCGCCGATTAGAAGCGTTCCCCCAATGAAGAGGATAGCGCCGGCGGCCATTTCAACAAGGACGGACGAGTTCAGAAATCCGCCGATCAAAACAGTCACACCGATCGACATCATGACCATCACTGCCTGTGCAAGCCAGGGTCTCACGAGCGGAGTATTCCAGACCGTCGACAGGATGCGGTGCGTCATCCCGATAATGGCCAAGACTACAAAACCGAGCACAACAAGATGAATATGCGCGAGCCGCACATAGCCGTAAGATTCCGGCATGAGCCCAAATGCTGCGATTTCCCCAAAGGCTGATCCACTGACTAGGGCGAGGAGGGAGAGCGTGTAATAACATGAATATCCAAACGAAGCCGTCCACGTCTCGCGCACCCGACCCCAGATCGTGTGTATGACGGACAAGAATGCGGCGATGACCACGAATCCGGCGCCGCCCACGACCATGTCTTGATGCAGCCAGAAACCGACGAGCATTCCGATTACACCGCCGTTCATGGCCCAGAGCGTGAGGGGATGGGATGCCGATTCTCTTCGATCGACTGAGTGTAGTGGTGAAACAAGCAAGAGAAATCCGCCAAGCATGATCTGGGTTACCCCGCCGACCAGCACTGCGTGGACGTGGAGCGCCCGCACCCATGGCGGCAGTGGAGTGCCTCCGACCAGTCCGACCAGCATCGCCAACCCGAGGATCGAAGCGAGCGCCAGCCAGCCAAAACCGATGAAGCAAAACGTAAGTGGATGATAGCTTCGTGCGAACATTGTCCTGAACCTATCGCTCCAGGAAATAAAAATGATCGGTCGGGCCTTGGCCATGGCCGATCGCTAATCCATGCCGGATCGCCTCGGTGACGTAGGACTTCGCGGTCTGCGCCGCGTCTAAGACGGACCGCCCTTGGGCAAGATGAGCGGCCAATGCGGAGGCGAACGTACACCCTGTGCCATGGGTATGTCGGGTCTCAATGAACTCCCCCTTCAGGACGTTGAAAAATCTCCCGTCATAGAGCAGATCGGTTGCCCGTTCATTGAGGAGATGACCGCCTTTGATCAGCACATGCTTGCAGCCGAAGCCATGAATCACCTTGGCCGCTCGCCGGGCGTCCGCCAAAGATGTAATTTCGATCCCGGAAAGTTGTTGTGCCTCATGCACGTTCGGGGTCACGACCAAGGCGAGCGGAAGCAGTGTCGTCTTGACGGCCTCGACTGCATCCGGTCTCAAAAGAGGATGGCCGCTCTTGGAAATCATCACCGGATCGACAACCAGATTGGCCACGTGTTGGGGGGTCAGCATTTTCACGATGACGTCGACGACGGCAGCAGAAGACAACATCCCGGTCTTCACGGCGGCGACCTCGAAATCATCGAAGATCGCGTCGATCTGAGCCGCGATGATTGCGGACGGCAGTTCGAAGATATCCGTCACTTCTTCGGTGTTCTGAGCCGTGATGGCTGTAATCACCGACATGGCGAAGACGCCGTTGGCGGACATGGCTTTGATGTCGGCTTGGATTCCCGCTCCTCCTCCGGAGTCTGAACCAGCAATGGTCAGCACTTGTTTTAACGTATTCGACATATACCCTCTACGGTACAGCTTGCGCTGGTTCTGACGATGATCCGACTTTTAGCCCATCGATCACGAAGGAAGCGTCCCGTCTCGGCAATTTCTCGTGGAAGTGCAACGTGAACTGAGCGACCGAGACATGCGGAGAGCCGGTGAACGTGAGCACAGTCCGTTCCTTTCGGCGAGAGAAGAGTTCAAGCCCGCGCGTACAGAGTCCTTCCCGATTCTCCTCGACGCCTTGATGCCAGGCGGTTCCATGATCGTCCTTCAGCAGTGTGTCCTGCAAGTGACACAGGAGTTTTAGATCGCGCGGAGAATGATTTTCTATGGTCACGTCCACCTTCGTTCGCCCGTCCTGCTTTTCGATCGAAGTCACGACCAACTCGTAGTGTTCGTTCCGGTGCGTTCCGAGCCCAGCCGGCGGCGCCGACTCTTTCGGACTCTCGATGATCACGAGTGGTTGTGGCGCCGGCTCCTCCTTCTTGAAAAAGGCACTCAGGGGACCGGCTTTTGGAATGGTTCCGCGCGCAGCGCCGACCGGGTGGGCGTTCGACGGGCTGATGAGCTTCACGGAGACCTGCAGGCCCTCGGGAGTCTCGATTGCCATACCCTTCACAAATACGTCGGCGCGTATCGCTTTGGCCGCGCGCCGTAGGACTTTCGTATCAGCCGAGTCGAAGTGATCCACGTTCTGCTTTTTCAGTGTCGAGTATGTGAGCGTGCGGTCAACCACCGTTAGCTCCCCGCCCACCATGATCTGTGTCCCGAGCTCCTCGGCAATGAACCGTCCTATCGGAGTGGGCTCTCCGGTGGAATCGGTAAAGTCGAGAATCGCGAGCCGCTGCTTTTTGGCTTTGGCGGATTTTTCTGTCACCCCTTCCGCCAACTGTTTGAGGCTCTCCTCATAACCCGCTTCAGCCCACGAGGAAGTTGGATATGGGAACGGCAATATGAGGCTGAGGAGCAGGGCCAGAAGTCTGATCATACACATGAACTGTTGTCATTATACTCGGGACAGCACTGCTGTCTAGCGGGCCGTAAAAAGCGGTGTGTCATCGCCTCGATGGTTGAAAAAAGCGCGGGAGGTTTATCGGCGGGAGACCGTGATGATGGTCCGCTGGATGGGACATCATCTCCGTCAAGCGATGAATGGTCCTCACGTTGGGCACGCGCAATTCGTTGCTGATTTCCACCATGTAAATGGGTATTCTGTCCATTCTGTTTGTGTGAAACATCTCAGCAAGGAGGTATCTTCATGGCGAAGGAGCGAAAGTATCGCGGCGAAGTTCCCCTTCATGATCGATATGGTCCTGAGGCAAAGTATGCCGTCGAGGCGGAAGCACTGCTTCCGACCACCAAACACGAAGAGGAAATAGCGCGCGGCCTTCAATTGGGTCTTCCCGCTGCTGATTCGATCGTCGATCGCCGGATTCCCACGTTCAGCCGTGGCGAGCTTCCGCATTTCGCCGGAATCAACACGTTCGTGAAGTCGCCCTATGTGGAAGACGTTCGGAAGTGCGGCGAGTACGACGTCGCCATTCTCGGTGCGCCGTTCGACGGCGGCACGACCTACCGCTCCGGCACCCGGTTCGGACCTCAGGGTATTCGCAAGATCTCGGCGTTGTACGGGACCTATAGCTTCGAACTCGGCGTGGATCTGCGAGAATCGATGTCTATGTGCGATCTCGGCGACGTCTTTACCATCCCCGCCAACATCGAAAAGACATTCGACCAAGTCAGCAAAGGGGTCGGCCATGTCTATTCCAGCGGCGCGTTTCCCGTGGTGTTGGGAGGAGACCATTCGTTGGGCTTCGCGACGGTGAGGGGAGTGGCTCAGCATCTGAACGGTAAGAAGCTCGGCATCATCCATTTCGACCGGCATGTGGACACGCAGGATACCGATCTCGATGAGCGCATGCACACGACGCCTTGGTTTCACGCGACGAATATCCCCAACGTTCCCGCCAAGAATCTGGTGCAAATCGGGATCGGTGGCTGGCAGTCGCCGAGGCCGGGCGTGAAGAGCGGCCGTGATCGCCAAACGAGCATTATGACCGTCACGGATTGCGTGGAGATGGGAATCGAGAACGCCGCCAAACAGGCGCTGGAGGTGGCATGGGATGGGGTCGATGCCGTCTGGCTCAGTTTCGACGTGGATTGCTTGGATGCGGCCTTTGTCCCCGGAACAGGCTGGCCGGAGCCGGGGGGATTTTTACCTCGCGAAGTCTTGAAGTTCCTCCAAATTATCGCGGACGCGAAGCCGCTGGCAGGGATGGAGATCGTGGAATGTTCACCGCCCTACGACGCTGCTGAGATCACGAGTCTCATGGCCACGCGGGTGATCTGCGATGTCTTGGCATGTCAGGTGCGATCCGGACACCTGGCAGCGAGAAAGAAACGGTGAGGAACGAGACAAGCCGGCCCAAGCAAATCAATTGCTTATGGGCCGGCGTGGATAACGATCAGGACGTGTCGAGAGAGTTCTTCCGCTTCTAATGGTATAGTCAATCAACTGCAGGAGTTTCTTCCAGATCCCCATCCGCAAAGCCCTCTCCTCACTGATTGATACCGTTGCTCGGATGATGGAGCCCCTAGAACAAACCTTTGGTGGGGTTTGACAAGGGCGCTTGCAAGTGGGGTACACTGCGACCCCAATAGCCCCCATTACTCCTATTGTCCAAGGAGGACTCAATGCAGAACAGCTTCTGTTTGAAGGTGCTGAGCGCAGCAAGCCTGTTTCTCTTGTGTCTCACCGGCTGGGTCAGCGCCGAAGAGCCCGCGGGCGGAATCAATGAAGCGCGTCTGGTCGCACAGTACAATTACTCGATCCACATCCTGGCCATGTTGGTGGTCGGATTCGGATTTCTCATGGTGTTCGTCCGGAGGTATGGATTCGGGGCAACAACGGGCACCTATCTGGTCGTGGCGACCGGATTGCCGCTGTATATGTTTCTACGGGCCAACGGTCTGGTCGGGCATGGGTTGAAGGCGCATTCGGTGGAAACGCTGATGCTGGCCGAATTTTCCGTGGCGACCGCCCTGATCGCGATGGGGGCCGTGCTTGGAAGGCTACGCGTGTTTCAGTATGCGATACTCGCGCTGCTCCTGGTGCCCATTTATGCGCTGAACGAATACCTGGTGTTGGACAATGGCTCGGGGCTTACGAAGGGGTTTCAAGATTCCGCGGGATCGATCGTCATTCATGCATTCGGCGCATATTTCGGGTTAGCTGCCTCTCTGGTCATTACGACCGCCCAACAGCGGAGCCAGCCGATCGAGTCCGATCCCACGTCTGATCGTTTTGGCATGCTTGGGTCAATGGTGCTGTGGTTATTCTGGCCGAGTTTTGCGACGGCGATCGTGCCGTTCGAGCAAATGCCGCAAACCATCGTGAATACGATCCTGGCCCTGAGCGGCGCGACGCTCGCCACGTATTTTCTGAGCACCTATTTCCATAAAGGAAAAACTTCGATGGTGGATATGGCCAATGCGGCACTGGCCGGTGGGGTGTCCATCGGCTCGACCTGCAATCTCGTCGGGGCCGGAGGCGCGTTCACCATCGGTGTCTGCGCAGGTACCCTGTCGGTCATCGGCTACGTGTTCATTCAGCCCATGCTGGAATCTAAGATCAAGCTTGTGGATACCTGCGGCGTGCACAATCTACACGGGATGCCCGGGCTTCTGGGTGGACTCACGGCGATCTTCGTTGTTCCCGGCGTCGCCGGTGTACAACTGACCGGAATCGCTCTTACTCTGATGATCGCATTGATCGGAGGGTTCATTACCGGTGCACTGATCAGAGCGACCGGCACGACGGAACAGGCTTATGAAGACAGCCATGAGTTTTCCCATGTGCCGGGTCCGGAAAGTGAACGAAAGGTTGAAGAGCTGGCGCTGGGAGCAAAGGCCGATATCGAGGCACTGCAGAAGGCACTGCTCACTCGGACGGCGGCACAAATACATTCCGGAAGGGAAGAACCAAGACCGATTGCCTAACTCAGCTTCATCTCATTTGGCAGCTTGTCACGAGACTGCCGGTAGGTGAAGCGGGAGAGGCCGTTACCCTGTGTTTTCCAAGTGAGGCAACGGCTTTTATTCATCCGTTGCCTCATTGGAGCACACACTGCGTCAATGGAACCCATTGCAAGGCCGAGAGCCGAACGCCTCGGCTAGTGATTTCTCGCCAGATTAGTGCCCTCTCGTTGCGCCAGCCTCTTTAACAACGCTTGTCCTCTCCTCGTCCCGCTGCCGAGCAGGCCGGCCTGCCGGTTCTTACGCCGTGGGCGCCACCCGTCAAACAACTTCCAGCTCGGGGAGCGATGTGTCGCGCGAAGGGCCTGTGTCACAGGAAGATCGGCCGGATAAATAGGCCGCCCATTATCTTCTGACAACATCATGGTGTGACCTCCTTGTTCAGGCGTCACTATGACACTATGGCGTTAAACTCGAATTACGCCGATGTTACAGGGGCATGACAAAAGGTGAACGCGCATTGAGGTTATCGATGAACTCGTGATCCAGGAGAAGTGCGGTGAGAGTCCGATAAGGAAGAGCATCGCGAGTGACGGAACGTGGACGTTACAGCGATGAGACAAAATCACTGAGGGAGCAATCTGATCAGGTTCGTATTTCCGTAGTCACCACAACACCGACTTTGGAATCGTCTATCTCAAGCGGATAGGCCAACTCACGCCAGGCGTCGATGCCGCCCACGAGCGGCCGGACACGGGTCACCCCTTTTCGTCTCAGCATCAATGCCATCCTCGCGGACGTCGCTTCGTTTGGACAGGCGCAGAACAAAATGACGTCCCGGTCCCGTGGGATGTCGTCATGGCGTTGCTCGAGCTCTTCGGCGGAGATTCGCAAGGCGCCCGGGATGGTATAGGGATCGGCCACATGGTCCTCGATGCCCCGCAAATCCACGATGGACAACGAATGACCATCGTCCATGAGTTGCTTGAGCTCCGATGGGCTGATGCGAGCCACTCGCAGGTCCCGCAGCAGTTTTTGCCGGTGGAGATACTTATAGAGCACGTATCCGCCAAGGATGACAGCAAGCAGAATTCCAGCCGTTTTCCCGAGCCGCATGACCTGTTCGGCTAGATAGCTGATCTGTTCGCTTAAGATATAGCCGAGAAAAAGAAACAGAAAGCTCCAGAGCAGCGATCCGGCGCCGTTAAAGAGCAAGAACCGCCCTATCGAGACTTTGAAGAGGCCTGCCAACGCGGGCGCCAGCGTGCTCAACCCCGGGATGAACTTGGCCAGGATCAGCGCACGGATCCCATGCCTGACAAAAAGATTCTCTGTGCGTCTGACGCAGGCGTCGGGCTCAAGCGCAATCCGGCACAACAGGCTGAGGGTCTGCCGTCCGCGATGGAGGCCGAGTTCGAACCAGACCATATCACCCAGCAGGCATGCGGCAACGGAGAGGCCGGTCAGCACGGCGAGATGTGCTTCCCCTTCCGCTGCGACGGCTCCGGCGGCGAGCAAGACCGGGACGGCGGGGATTGGAAGGCCGATCTGCTCGGCAAGGACGGTCAGGAACACCACGATCTCGATGTGAGAAAGCAGAAATTCGAGCGCCTGCTGCATGGCGTTAGGCTGATGCGCCGAGCGTTTTGCGGATGGCGACCGACAACGCATGCACGTCGTCCGCTCCATCCTGCCGATGGCCATTGACAAAAAACGTCGGCGTTCCCGTCACTCCGTACTGATGACCCGAGGCCGCGTCCGCGCGGACGCGATCGAGATAGCGATGTTGCTTTAGGCCCTCGCCGAATAGAACTCTATCGAGTTCGAGCTGGCCCGCATAGTCCATGAGATCACGATATTCAAGTTCCCATTGGTGGGCAAACAACATGGCATACATTGGCCAAAACTTCCCTTGTGCGGCGGCTGCTTCCGCGGCCTCGGCGGCCTGTACGGCATGAGGATGCTTGTGCGCCAGCGGAAAATGCCGGAACACGAATCGGAAGTCATGGCCGAAGTCGCGCTGTAGAATCTGAACGGTCTTGACCGCTTCTCGACTATATGGGCATTCGAAGTCGCCATATTCCACGAGCGTGATTCGAGCCGCACCATCCCCCTCCGAGTGATCATGTTCCGTGATGACGAATGCCGGCGCATGAACAGGGTCCTTGGCCATGGCGCCCCCTCCTAAACTTCATCCAGATAGCGCTCGATCATCTTTTCTGCGATAGTGCCTTCACCGACCCCGGATGCGACCCGCTTGATCGAGCCATGTCGCGCATCGCCTGCCACGAAGATTCCCGGCACACTGGTTTCGAATAAGTACGGCGCTCGCTCGAGCGGCCAGGTCGGGGGCAAACAGCCGTCCCGCACTAAATCCGGACCGGATAAGATAAACCCGTGTTCATCGCGGAGGACGCTTTCTCCTAGCCAGTCGGTATGCGGTTGGGCGCCGATGAGAATGAACAGGGACTGTGCCGGCACCGTGCGGCAGTCTTTGGTCTTGGCATGTTGGAGAACCAGCGACTCGAGCCGGGACGTGCCTTGGACCTCGGTCACCTCCACGCTGGTTTCGACGACGATGTTCGGCGTTTCCTTGAGGCGCTCGATCAGGTAATAGGACATTGTGGCGGTCAGTGAGTCGCCACGGACCAGCATCGTTACCTGACGGGCATGGCGCGCAAAGTATACGGCCGCCTGGCCGGCTGAATTCGCGCCGCCGATGATATAGACATCCTCCCCCTTTGACGAAAACGCTTCCGTCATCCCGGCACCATAATAGATCCCCGCACCGGTCAGCTGAGCCATTCCCGGTACGTTCAGCGTGCGATAGGAAACACCGGTTGTAATGAGGACGGTTTTTCCGTTGAGCTCGCTGCCATCGGCAAGCGCGACGATCCGCGCTGGGCCGGCCACACGCACACTGACGGCTTCCTGCGGATTCAGCAATTCGACGCCGAAGCGTTGCGCTTGCGTCAAGGCGCGTCGCGCGAGATCCTGGCCGCTGAGACCGGCTGGGAAGCCCAGGTAATTCTCAATCCGAGAGCTCATGCCGGCCTGCCCACCCGGTGCTTCACGTTCGATCAGTACCGTCTTGAGCCCTTCGGATCCGCCATAGACGGCGGCGGCTAATCCGGCTGGTCCGGCTCCAATGACGATGAGGTCATAGAGGGGTTGTTCGGCTTTCATCCGAAAGCCGACTTTCTCCGCCACCTGGAGCGTGGTCGGATGAATCAGGAACGATCCGTCGGGGAACACGACCACCGGGAGTTGATCGTGGCCGGCATGGACGGACTGAAGCAGAGACTCCGCTTCGGTCTCCTTCTCGACATCCAGCCACTGATAGGGAACCTGATTTCTCGCCAGGAATTCCTTGATCTGATGCGTGTGAGGCGACCAGCGGTGGCCCAACACCCGGATTCCTTGGAACGGGGCCTTGAACGAGGCATGCCAGTCGTCCAAGAGGTCGTCGATGACCGGATACAAGCGTTCCTCCGGAGGGTGCCATGGCTTCAGCAAATAGTAATCGACTTGCGCGTCATTAATCGCTCGAATGGCCGCATCTGTATCGGCATAGGCGGTCAGTAAGGCTCGCTTCGCGTTGGGGTAGAGCGGGATGGCCTGTGCGAGAAATTCAACTCCCGTCATCTGAGGCATCCGCTGATCCACCAAAAACAAGGCAACCGCCTCATTTCGGAGTTTGAGCTGTTTCAGTGAGGCGAGCGCGTCGGCTCCCGATTCAGCACGGAGGACTCGGTACTGTTCACCATAGTTGCGGCGGAGGTCGCGCTCGACCGCACGTGAAACTTCGGGATCGTCATCTACCGTGACAAGAAACGGTTTCATGCTCAGGCCTTTTCCCTGGACGGATCGCTCTGTCCGGGGCCGGCCGCCGGCGGTTTGCGCGTCATCGGCAAGCGGACGAGGAATACCGTGTGTCCCGGCTTCGATTCAAATTCGATCTCTCCGCCATGGCGGTCCGCCACGATGCGATAGCTGATGATCAGTCCGAGGCCGGTCCCCTTCCCGACGCCTTTCGTCGTGAAGAACGGTTCAAAGAGGTGAGGCCGAACATCTTCGGGGATGCCCGATCCGTTGTCGTGGATCTCCACAAGCACTTGATGATCCTCGCGACGCGTGCGGATTCTCACGTTCCCTTTTCCGTTCACCGCATCGGTCGCGTTATCGATGAGATTCGTCCACACCTGATTCAGCTCGTTTCCATACGCGGGAATCGGGGGAAGCGAACGATCGTACTCCCGTTCCAGTGTGACGCCTTTCAGCTTATGGGACAGCATAGTCAGCGTGCTCTCGAGCCCTTCGTGGATGTCGATCTCCTGCAGCGGGGCGCGGCCTTCGTACGAATAAGCCTTCACCGCGTTCACCAATTCCGCGATGCGGCTGGTGCTACGTTCGACCTGTTGAGTCAACTCCTGTAGCGACAGGGTTCCCGTCATCCATCTCAGCACATCGCCCATCGCCTCCTCGGGAAACTGCTTGCTGATCCCTTCGAGCCACGCTCGATCCAGTCCCGTACCGACCAAGATACTGGCCAGTTTCCATGCGTCGGCGATGTGGTGCCGTTCAAGCCACGTCAGCACCTCCTCCTCTCGATCGTTCCGGGTCAGGGGATCCAACGGCGTTGTGGGTTGAGGACGTGTGGCGATGTCGCGCTGAATCTGCGCGACCGCCTCGGACTGTCCCGTTGAGAGCTGCCGCTGATTCAGGCGGCAGGCGAGGGCTGGAAAGCCGCCTGCGACGCTGAGCAGGTCGGCAGCGGCGCGACGTGCCGCCGCAGCCGGATTGTTGAGTTCATGGGCGAGGCCGGCCGCCATGGTCCCAAGCGAGACGAGCTTTTCCCGTTGTTGGGAAAACCCCTCCAGCCCTCGAAGCCGCGCCGCCATGGTCCGCAAGATTTCCTTCGCTACCGATGGGCACAGGCGCATCAATAACCAGAACTGTTCTTTTGAATATCGCAAGAGCCGGCAGGGAATTCGCGTCTGGGCATCGACGAAGTACGGGATGTCCAACAGCAATGACACTTCACCGAAAAACTTTCCGGCCGTATGGACCGCCATCACCACTTCTTGACCGCTGTAGGTCTTGCTGACGCGAATCTCTCCTTCGAGAATCACGTAAAACGCGGTCGCGGAATCCCCCTCTCTGGCGATGATCTCACCGGCCGGCACCTGTAGCTCCTCGCCTTGTTCGAGACAGCTAGTCTCTTCTGGGGTAAGGCCCGCGAACAACGGGAGTTTTTGTAGGTCAGCTGGATTCATATGGTTCTCACGAACTTTCCCGCAAGGTGTATCGGAAGATTGAGACTCCGGTAAGGTATGCCGTTACGATTATCACGTCAATGGACTTCGGCAAGACACAGGAAGTGTCAAGGGGAGGGGCAATCTGACTAGACTTTACGGGTTTTATATTTGTATCGTGCTGCAATCATTCAAATCGGAGAACTAATCGATGCCCCATGAAATGTATCCCCGCAGCCCGAAAGCTCTTCTTGGCGGCATCGCCCACTTGGGGCGATTTATCGACAAGATTCGTCTACGCAACGGCGGGCATATTCAGGATTACAACTACATCACGGTTGGGTTCGATAAATATTTGACCGATTTTCTGGGCATCGATGCGAAGGTATTTGAGCAGCAGGTTTTAGCCGGTGGGACGGATGAAGACTTGCTCACCTGGGTAAAGGCCAACGGCCGCAAGGTCTCCGATCAGGAGGTTGCGCAATGGTCCCAAGGACTGCTGGCCTCCTGCCCGAAGGATGAGGCAGCCCGTCTGCGACTTGAAGGCCGATTGAGAGATATTGCGACCAAGCGTGGTGTGCGGGTTGAGACACTCCCACTTGTGACCACCTGGGCTGATGTCATCGAACTTGATGAAGACCGCTTGTGATGTGGGGAACATTCGTCATGACCGAGGAAGTAGACGGGTCTTTACCTCATCTCCGCCCATCCGCCTGTTTGGGAACGAAATGTCAGGTGCCGGGCTGAGGTGCGAACCATCGCGGCGTCATTTGTCTGATCCACCGCTTGCACCTGTTCATTCGCCGTCCAACGCACGGTGAAGAATCCTCCCGTGAAAGCGGAAAATGCCAGCGCTCGCTCGGAGGTAATCGCGATGACCACATGGCCTCGACCCTGGACTTGCTTCACGAGTTCGTTCGGTCCCAGCGCCTCGCTGAACCAATGACCTCGGCTTTCTTGAAACCCATGAACTCGCCGGTTGGTCTGAACGAAAAGCAGACGCGGTAGCACATGATGCCGCTCGACCTGCTCCTCGACACCCAACTGCACCTCAGTCCATCGGCGTAAACCAGAAGAAAATCCCAAGAGTCTGCGGGACGTCTGCGCAAAACCGGCTGGCCCTCGTGCCGCCGTTGCGACGACAGTTTCATTGACTCCTAATGCTTCCTCAACAGGACTTCCTCCTCCCGGCAGGGCGACGACTCTGTCTTTTATGACCGTGACGAGGACGTCGACAGAACGAACTTCGGCGAAAGCCGAATGAGGGGAGAGAAGAAGAACAAGCGCTAGAGCAAGCATCGGTCGGGGTGTGATGAACGTCATCTTCTTTCTTATCGAGTGAGCTGTGCTCATGCTCCTTATCAGGCAAAGGGCAAACCTATGTATCTCTCTGAAAAGTCGATCGCATGGATGAGGCATCTTTGCCAGATTGTAGCAATCTTGCTCAATAGCTTTATCAGAGAATTGTGAGGTGGGGAACAAGGTGGCTCAGTGCCGGCAGGGTGAAAGCGACAACAAGAAAGGCGACCTGCTCAGGGTAACAGGACGCCCCTTATCAGCCGGCCGCCCTCATTTTTCACGGCTTGGAGTGGTGATGGGTTCTACAGCGATGGCAGTGTCAGCAACTTCTTCATCTCGCAGTGAGCGAGGACGACGTCGGGGGCGCGCTGCAACGCTTCATAGTAACTCCGCTCGTACCCATCGCCCATTTCCGAGGGGCGAATCAACGCGCGCACCTCGGTCAACAGCATGGCGACATCGTCGACCGTCAGCCGCTCGCCTCCATCCAGCAACTCGTCGATGCGAACGACCATGTTGGAAAGCGGATGCAGCCAAGTAAACCACGGATCGTTCATCACCAGTTGTAGGAGTTGGCCCGTGGAGTCCACGCGCCCATAGATCCGCTCATAGGTCAGCTGCTCCGCTACGATCAAAGCCTTATGCAGGCCCAGCAGACCATGCCGAACATCCGTGAGAGTTCGACGGAGCGGGTTAGTTTCTCGGACATGTGTTTGTTTAGATGAGGTAGCCATAGAATAATCTTACCAGGTCAATGGAAGAATTGGGACTCAGTGCCGGTCCTCATATGATTGACGCCTTGATATGTCCCTTATCGGATACCATGCGCTTGTTCTGTAGTGGTGAGCCAGATCATCGTGCTGTTTCTCTTCGGCTGGCAAATCCTGGCCTTTTCCGTGGAGTTGGATTGTCATAAGACGGTCCGGCGATTGGCGTCATCGTTCGGGTACCGCCGAGACGGAAGCCCGCTGCCTGCTCTGATTCCCAGTGAAGGTGTCGGCCAAGGAGGTGCTTCGCTGAGGATCTAAGAGGCTTCCGTAGAAGGAGAAGAGCTCACCGGTCAATCGAGCCGCATTGTCGGGGTCGGTCGGGTGCTTCCGCCGTATATAGTCGTTCAATACGTGGCCGTCAGCGGTCTTGTGAATGTGAGGTTGACTCAGATTCATTCGGTAGCGCGCGATCGCGTCGGCGACTCGACTGATGAAGACCACGGTGCCGTCGCGGTCCGAGTGCTCGACGACGCCTACATGGGTGAGCGGATCGTTCAGCTTACCGTCGCCATTGAAATCCCATGTGTTATCGAAAAATACGAGGTCGCCCGGGTGGACATCCGACCCTTGATGCACAACACCATGTTGACGCACATGATTGTAGATAAGCCGGACGCCATTCCCTTTCTGATCATCGATAGGTCCACGATATAGATCGATGCCATGTTCCAGGAAGATCGCGCGCGCTACTCCGGCGCAGTCGTAAGCGATGCGCCTGCCTTGGCTTGTGATCGTTCGTGCGCCGACCAGTCTTGCAGCGGACTGAACGATGGCGGATCGGCTGGGAAGCGATGTCCTCAGGAGCAAGGGGGGATGCTCCGGGGCCGGCATGGCTGGTGCTGTGCGCTGGACCGATATAGAGGATTCCGGCGGCGCAGTGCTATCCGCCGGTGTCGGTGGTTCAAAGGCGTTCCGGTCCGGCTTCTGGGCCGGCCTGGTGCAGCCCACGAGGGTGGCAATCGCGATTGTGGCCATGATGAACAGGAATCGCATTTGCGGTTACCGCACGTTCACGAATCGGTCTTTGGCCGTCTGTCGAAGCGCATCGATGTCTTCGCGCCTGGTGACGGAGAGCGGGATGGTGTGGGTCAATTCTTCGACCAGTAGGTCGGTTGTGAGCGGCGTTTTCTGATGGAGAGCCCGATAGAGAGCCGCCACCACTGCTTGTTCGATTTCCGAGCCGCTAAAGCCGTCGCTGGCACTGACAATCTTGCCGAGGTCGAACTTCTTGCTGTCTTGCCTGCGCAGCCCGAGGTGAATTTTCCAGATGGCTTCGCGTTCGGCGTCGTCCGGCAGGTCGACGAAAAAGATTTCATCGAACCGGCCCTTGCGAAGGAGTTCGGGTGGCAGCGAGGACAGATCATTGGCCGTGGCGACGACAAACACGTCCTGCTTCTTTTCCTGCAGCCAGGTGAGGAAGGCGCCGAAGAGTCGGCGGCTCAAGCCCGCGTCGGCTTCGCCGCTTCCTCCGCCGGCCACCATGGCTTTCTCGATTTCATCGATCCACAGGACGATCGGGGACAAGGACTCCGCCATCTCAATCGCCTTACGGAAATTCTTTTCCGATTCGCCGACGAACTTGTCGAACAACCGACCTGCATCGAGTTTCAGGAGCGGAAGCTTCCACTCGCGTGCGATCGCCTTCGCGGCAAGCGACTTGCCGCAGCCCGGCACACCGACCAGCATAATGCCGCGAGGGGGTGTGAGGTTGAGCGATTTGGCTTCGGCGGTAAATCCGACTTGGGCGCGTTCCAGCCAGGACTTCAGACTGGTGAATCCCCCCAACTCAAACCGATTGTCCTCCAAAGGATAATATTCCAACAAGCCGCCATCCTTGATTGCCTGAACCTTACGCTTGAGGATGGTCTGTACATCTTCGGCAGAGAGGGTGCCGCGCTCGACGATGCATTGAGCGATGACTTGGCGCGCTTGATGGAGGGTCAAGCCCTGTAGGGCACGGAGAATTGCGTCAGACTCCTGGGTGGTGGGTCCCTTGTCTGCCGCCCTGGCCTCGCTGATTGAACTAAGGATGCTTTGCGCAAGGGTCGTCGAACGGGCGCGAGGTGTGGTTCGAGGGCCGAGCGATTGGAGGAGACCGCGCAACATGGACTGGAGTTCTGCTCGATCCGGCAACTTCAGATCGAGCCGCACGGCAAGTTTTTCAAGGTCCAACGGCAGCGCGATGGGTTGGCCGGTGAGCACACAGGTCGCACGAGATCGGCTGTACGCTGCTGCAACCTCTCGAAGCTGACGGCATACGGCTGGGTCTTGAAGGTGCGGCGCGAGATCCTTGAGCCAGAATACCGCCTCCACGGTGAGGCCATGAAGATGTTGAAGAACCGCCAATGGAGTGGCGGTCAACTTGCTGAGGGTCGGGGCTTCGTCGGCGCGGGTGAGCCCTCTCGTGACGGACCACTCAAAGAGCGGCATGCGCTCTTGTGCCGTGACCGATTGGAGCAAAGCCAGTACCCGTTCTTCTTCCACCGTTTCGATGACGACAAGAGGGTGGGAGGAACGGATCAGGGTGCGGAGATCGTGCACGCTGGTCGACAAGGCCATGGCGTGGAAATGCTAGCACGAGGTATCGGCCGGGCCAAGAAAACCGGTGAATGTCACCGGATGTTGGGCGGACGAAGGTACAAGTAGATCTTGCCTGATGAACCCATCGTTGAAGTGGAGCTCTTGCGGGGTATCAACCTAGAAGACGGAACCCTATGTTTTGCTTGGCGCTTCGAGCGCCTTGTTGATTTCCCCGATCAGACGGCGCTCGATTTCACTGGTTTCCTCAGCACTGACAGTCAAGATACGCCCGCCCTGCGCGAGTTTTTCAAATTCCGCTTTCACGCTGAGTTTGGTGACATTGGCGGGAAGAGCCTGGAGGGAGATGACATATTGATTCCGAAAGCCGGCCACTTCGAGTGAAGTCGGGGTCGACACCTTGCGTGCCGTAACATAGGCCGTCCGTTGATCGGTCTTGGCGCTCAGCTTGAGTTGATAGCCGTTCCGCGTGAGTGTCTCCTCAATAGCCTTTGCAACGGTCGTCATGGGTCGAGGTAAGGTATCGACTTGTGCCCCCTTCTCATCGATATTGAGCGATTGAGCGGCTTGGGCCGCCGTGGTGCGTTGGACTTCCGCGCTCATGCGTTTGGTTTGCGCCAGTTGCAGTTCCAGTTGCTCGGTGAGCTGTTTGGTCTCGGTCTTGGCGCTCTCGGTCGTGTGCCGCGCGTCACGGAGTTCCTGATTGAGCAGGTCGATTTGCTGTTGCATCACCTTATTCCCGTCCTGCAGTGAGCCGAGAAGGGATTCTTGTTTGGTGATTTGCTTCTTGAGGGCGTCGTTCTCGGCGCGAAAGGGACTGTCGTCCGGGGCGCATCCCGAGATGGCCAAGACCAATATGGATCCGATCCGCAATGACCACTGGGGCACAGACATGTCGTCTTTCACGCGAGTGTCCTCCGAATAAAGTGCGGGGATTATCCACGCTTTAGCCCGACTTGTCCACGTGGGATTCGAGTGTTTGATCCTTCCGCCTCCTCAGCGGTATGTTCTTTACGATGAGAACTGCGGCAGCATCATGAATGTCACTAGCTTGCACCGCAGTGCCGTCCAGCTGTAGCATGCCTCAGTGATGCCTTCACTGCTTCGGAAAACCTTCTCCGTCCCTCCGCTTGGCTGTAACTGTTCGATCATCGGCGATCCGATCACGAAGCAAGCCGTTGTCATCGATCCCGGTGGGGCGCCGGAGCGAATTCTCCATGAGGTGCAGAAACTGGGTTTCACCGTCAGTCACATCCTCCATACGCACGCCCATCTCGACCACTTTTTAGCGTCCAGCGAAATCAAGAAGGCGACCGGCGCGACGATTTGCCTGCACCAGGGTGATCTCGATCTGTGGAAAAATCTGGAATTGCAATGTCGCGTGTTCGGGGTTTCTTATGTCCCGGCGCTGCCTCCGGACCATTGGCTTCAAGATGAGGAACAGGTCATGCTGGGTCAGATCCCGATCGTGGCGATTCACACGCCGGGCCATACGCCCGGGTCGATGAGTTTTCATGTGCCGAATGAACAACTCGTGCTGGCCGGCGATACGCTCTTTCGGGGAAGTATCGGCCGGACCGATTTATGGGGCGGCAACTTTGAGGCCATCGAGGAATCGATTCGCGAGCGACTCTATACGCTCGACGAAGCCACAACCGTGGTGACCGGACACGGGCCGGAAACTGAAATCGGCGTCGAAAAGGAGACGAATCAGTTTGTCCGTGCATGACAGGACGGGGAGGGACCATGGCTCCATACAGGCTGCTGGTACTTGTTACGCTGCTCTGTCTCGTGCCGGTTCATGCGCTTGCCCTGACGGATGAGCCACCAACCGCTCGTCCTGATCCAATCACGATTACCGAGGTCAAGGTTCGTGTCTCGGATCACGGTCCGGTCGTGTTGCTGCAGGCCGAAGGCCGCACCATTCCAATTTTCGTTGATGTGACGGTGGCTCTCTCGATTCAAGGTGTGTTGAATGGGGAACAATTGCCTCGTCCGATGTCGCACGATCTGATGCGCGCGATCCTGGAGGCCTATGGTGGGAAGGTGACCCAGACGGTCATCACGTTGCGAGGCGGTGTGTACTTTGGAGCACTCACTGTCTCGCTCAACGATCAGGTCAAAGTGTTCGACAGCCGGTCATCCGACTCAATCGCCCTGGCGATACATTTCAATGCGCCGATTCTCGTCGGGCGTGATCTGCTCGAATCAGCCGGGAAGGTTCCGGAAAAAGAAAAAGAAACGGAGCTGTAATGTCTCAGGTTGTTGCAAGATGCGCAGCGATTGAAAAAGGTCGTCCTCCTAGGCCGCAGCGAACGAAGCGGCGAATTGTACGTTGGGCTGTACGGTAAGCCCTCTAAGTGATACGAGAACAACGCAAGCGGCATTTTCAATCGCTGCGCTATTCTTTGGCGAGGCGTTCCTTGAGTCGCTCAAGCCGCTTTTCAGTGGATTGTTTGATGAAGATCATGTTCTCGGCGAGATGTTGCTGGGCGGTGATCTTTCCTTCGTCGCGCCGCTTTTGCTGATCGAGTCCGAACTGCGCGATGATCGGTCCGTCTTCTTTGTTGAGCTCTTTCCAGATTTCGGCACAGCGTGGCTGTTTGGCCGGCGGGTACTTGTCGCAGGGTGGATCGGCGGCAGAAGAAATCGAAGGTAGAACGGCCAGGTTGATGATCAGAACCGACCAGTATCGCCACGAGTGAATCATTCGTTTCTCCATCGGAATGTCTGTCCGTCGGCCGCAGCACCATACCACAAGTTCTGAAATCTCGCAGACCCTTCAGACTTATGAGAAGGATGCCGAGCGTTTCCTGAAACATTGGGGAAAGAGGAGATACAAGCGGCCACCCCTGTTGACTGAGTGGTTAACATTCCTTCCTAGACAAGGTGTGCTCCTCGACCTGGGTTGCGGTGCTGGTCAAGACGCCCGGTATCTCACGAAGCAAGGGCACCGAGTCATCGGTCTGGATCGAACCATGCCCTTGTTGCAGTTTGCGACAAGGCAATCCCCGTTCGTGCCGCTTGTCCTCGCGGACATCAGAGCGCTTCCCATTCGAGCCGACAGCATTGACGGAATTTGGGCGGCGGCCTCATTGATTCACCTACCGAAGAGAAGCATGACGGATGTGTTGGTTACGCTTCACCGTCTTGTGAGACCAGAGGGTTTCTTTGCCGCGACGCTGACATATGGACGCCTCAGCCGCGTCAAACGGACAGGTTGGATGCCGGGCCGGTATTTTGCGCGCTGGAGAAAAGACGAACTCGCAAGGACACTCTGTCGAGCAGGATGGACGGTGCTATCGATGCGAGTCGTGAACAATCAAGAACGCAAGGGAAGATGGCTCAATGTGATTGCTACGAGAGCGAGAGGCTGAATCTCTGGCTGACTAAGGTTTTACGAGCGAGTAACGTCCCGATGGCTCAGTGCCGTCTCATTGATTAGAAGGGAGTGCCGCGGCCGATTTCGGCTCCAACGTGACGTAAACCTTGTCGGCGAAGATGTAATACCCGCCGTTGTCTTTGTCGGTTGAAATGCACGAAGGTGAGAAGATGATGACGCAGCCGAAGATATCGCCAAGAACCCACCACGACCAGGTTCTCGTGAGGGCCATGGTCTTCGGCTCGTACCCCTCTTTGGTGATGATGGCCTGATGGTCGCCTTTTCGGCTCAAAGAGACGGTTCCTGGTGCGAGCAAGTGGACGCGGTCATCGACGACAACCTCTGCATCCAGCGGCGTCGTGAAAATGGTGACGGACTGATGGTCGCCGTGCCACCAGGAGCCGCACCCGGTGAGCGAGACCAGTCCCACAAGCAGTGCACTCTTTATGATTTTGACCTCAATCGTCCTGCAAGCCATAGCGATTTCTCCCGCTGATAGATGCCCTGCGAGGCATTTTTCCACTGTCTCGGGTGTTCTTCTAGTGGATTCGCAAATCTTGCAGGAGGAGGTTCGAGACGAGAAAGACTTGGCTAGATCTTCATAGACTCGTTCACTTCGCGCAAAGTCGCCTGGGCGACCGCGGAAGCCCGCTTGCTGCCGGCTTCGACAATCTCGTCAACGCGGGATGGATGCTGAGTCAGCTTGGCGCGAGCGTCCCAGATCGGCATCAACTGTTCCACCATACGGTCCGCCACGAGTTTCTTGCAGTCGATGCAGCCGATCGCGGCGGTCCGGCATTCTCGGTTCACCTGGTCTTTGACCGCCTGTGAAGAATAGATATTGTGAAATTCATAAACAGGACAGAGGTCTGGATTGCCGGGATCGGTGCGTCTTACGCGGGCGGGATCAGTCACCATGGTCTTGAGCTTTTGCCGGACAACCGGCTCCGGGTCCGACAGGTTGATTGTATTGTGGTAACTCTTGCTCATTTTTCGGCCATCGGTGCCGACTACTTTGGGGAACTTGGTCAGATGTTCCTTCGGTTCGGGGAACACGGGTGCTTTGTAGATGTCGTTGAACCGCCGAGCGATCTCCCTTGTCAATTCGAGATGAGGGAGTTGATCTTTCCCTACCGGCACAAAATCCGGTTTGTACAAGAGGATATCGGCAGCCTGCAGGACCGGGTAACCGAGAAAGCCATAGGTGGTGAGATCTTTCTCTTTGATCTCGTCCTGCTTCTCTTTATAGGTCGGATTACGTTCGAGCCATGAGATTGGAGTCATCATGGAGAGCAGCAGGTGCAAGATGGCATGTTCGGGAATACGCGACTGGATAAAGATCGTAGACCGATCCGGGTCGATGCCGCCGGCCAGCCAATCGATCAACATTTCCCGAACAAACATGCGAATGCGGCTTGTGTCGGCATAGTTGGTCGACAGGGCGTGCCAATCGGCGACAAAAAAGTAGCAGTCGTATTGTGCCTGTAGCGCCTTCCAATTCTCCAAGGCTCCGAGGTAATTCCCGAGATGCATGAGGCCACTGGGCTGCATGCCGCTGAGCACGCGGCTCCGTGGCGCCGTCATTCCGCACCTCCTGGGCGGAGGCCGAGCGCGGTCGACAGAATCGTCCCGGACACACCTGAGGCGAAGGTGCCGGTAATCGTATGGATGACGTGTAATTCCTTGTCAAATACGATTAGGCCCACCAAGATGAGCATCCCATAGGGCTCCAATCGTGCCAATGCCATGGCCGGTTTGGCAGGGAGCAGCGCCGTCAAAATCCGGCCACCGTCGAGCGGCGGGATCGGAAGCAGGTTGAACAGCGCGAGAAAGACGTTGATCAACACAGAATACAGCGCCATGACGGCAATCGGACGCAAGATCATGGTGGCGAGGAGGCTCGATGACGCATCAGCCTCAGATGCATTTCTGAGGGATAAGGTTGGTTCGATGGTCAGCAGCAAGGCCAAGAGCAAGGCACTTGCGACTGCCAGCAGCAGATTCATCCCCGGACCTGCCGCGGCGACAAGCGCCATATCCCGCCGAGGTCGATGCATATTCCGAGGGTCGATCGGAACCGGCTTTGCCCAGCCCAGCAGAAAGCTTCCGGGTAACACCAAACAGATCAAGGGCAGAATGACGGTCCCGAAGGGATCAATGTGAGCCAGGGGGTTGATGGTGAGCCGACCCTCATTTTTCGCGGTCGAATCGCCGCACTTCTCTGCCATCCATCCGTGTGCGTATTCATGGAGCACCATCGCGAACAGCAGAGGGAGCGCCATATACGAGATCGTGTGGATGATGTGTGAGAGGGAGTTCATGGAAATTCGTCAGTCCAATTGTACAAACTTACCCTGTTTGACCTGCAGAAGAAAGAGCGGTCGGTGCAGGGTGCCGTCCGGTCCGAAACTGGCGGGACCGGCAAGTGTCGGCAGGTTGTGCTGCGTCATCAAGAATTCTTGGAGGGCTTCGCCGGAGGTTGCACCGTGACGGATTCCTTCGATCACGATTCGAGCCGCATCATATCCCTGCATCGTAAAGAGGGAAGGGGTGGTTTGGAAACGCTTCTGGTATCGCTGGACGAACTCCTGCACGGCAGGGGTCGGACTGTCGACGAAGAAGCCGTCGACGAATGTGGCGCCGTCGACCGTTCGATCGGCGGTGCGGGCGAAATCCTGCGAGTTCCAGCCGTTCGTGCCCAATAGAGGAGCTTTAATGTCGTGATAGGCCAGCTGGGCGGCGATGAGGCCGATCTCATGAGAGCGACTCGGGATGAAGATGGCGTCGAATCCCGGAGTATAAAGGACGCGCTTTTCTGTTCGGCTGATCGGTTTGCCGGGTAGACGCGGCACATCCACCGGAATGGCCAGCCCATACTTTTTCAGGTCCTCGGCCTTGAGCCGCTGGATTTGAGGTCCGAAATCGGTTTCCCCTTCCTTGAAAGTTTCGATCGCGATGATTTCGCCGTCGCGCTGACGCACTTCCTGAATGAAGAGGCGGGCCAGTTCCCGCCCGTAGACTGTGTCAGGGTGGAGAATGCAGAACCGTCGATAGTCTCGTTCTTTCGCGGCATACGCGGCGATACGCTGGGCTTGCATCGCGTAGGTCAGCGACGTGCTGAACAGATAGGTGCCCAATCGGCGGACGTTCGGGAGCGTTGCCGCCGGTGTGATCAAGGGCACTCTCGTCCTTTGCGCCATTTCTGCCATGACCGGCAGATTCTTTGACAACATGGGCCCGATGACGGCGAGCGGACGATCGTCGTTCAGCAGCTCTGAGAGATCATCTAAAAATCCCTGCCGGTCGGCATCATGATCTTTCACGAGCAACCCAACGGTTGGAGTACCGGGCTGCTCGCGGGCCCGTTCCACTGCGAGCTGAATACCTTCCAAGACGTCGTTCGCAAACACGGACAGGTTTCCAGACAGTGGGAGGACCGCCGCGAGGAAATACTGATTGGCTTTCAATCTGGCCCTCAAGAGGTCCAGGGTCTCGCTGGCCTTTGGGCTATAAGGATGGCCTGGAAATGAGGCCAGGAATTGTCGAATCTCCCGTTCCGCTAAATGGTCTTCGCCGCGTCCGGTGTAATACTCAATGAGACGGATCGACGCGAGGTCACCCGGATAAGAGCGCGGGTATCCGTCCCGTACTCGGGCCAGCCCTTTCTTGTCCAACTTCTCGGAGATAAATTGACGAATCTGCTCCCGCGTTTCCTTGACCTGTTCCCCCGAACTGCCTGCCATTCCCTCCAGTAATGTGTGGATGGCCCGGACATATTCTTTCTTTTGAGCGAATGCTTCCGCAGTCAGTTGCTGAGCCTCATGCCTGGTGGTTTCGTCCAGCGTCGTCGTCCGTACCTGGGCCAGTAATGGCAGGGCCAAGTCGATATTGCCCATTGCCACGTGGGTCCGGGCCAGCAGCAGCTTGCCTCGATCTACAAGCTCGGATTCAGGGAACTCTGTCTGGAGCTGGTTGAGATAGCGGAGCGCCTCGCCGTAGTCCTTCATGCCGTAGAGGGCTGCGCCGAGCAGCAGGTAGGTGTCATCGAGGTGTTCAGGCGGTGGAGTCGTGGTCAAGAATCGACGCAAGGTGGAGGCGGCGGACTCGGGATCGCCTTTTTCAATCAGTTGTTTGGCCTGATTCAAGATCGGCGGAATAGGAGAAAGATTCTTAGCGGGATCCGCCGCTTCACTCCATCCAGCTGATAGCAGAGTAATACCGAGCATCGCCGCAAGCGCGATGATGACCATCAGCGGCGGCTTGGCTGAAACGGGGAAAGGGTTATACGAGTAGGCGAGCATTACGTTCGGCCCGTGGTAGGCCGTACGTGACTAGTATCGGAAAGGGTGCGACCTGTCAAGGAGAACTACCGTGGCGTCATTGTACCGAGCAAGTGACTTGGCTATAGTCCATTATCCGATGGCTATGGCTCACTCTTCACCACCATTATTGGATCCTCTGGTCGAACGATATCTCTGCCAGCTGAGGGTTGAAGGAAGGTTGGCAACCAATACGCTGGAGGCTTACCGGCGGGACCTCCTCCGATTGCAGGAGTATCTGCGGGAGCATCAATTCAGCATGAAGGATTCCATTCCACCGCATACTGTGCGGTCGTTCCTGGCGGTCCTCAAACAGGACGCGCTTGCGGCATCATCGGTTGCCCGCATACTCTCGGCGATTCGAGGATGGTATCGGTTTCTGGTTCGAGAAAAAATCGTGGACGCAAGCCCAGTTCGTGATGTGACGGCGGCGCGTCGCCCGGTCCGATTGCCGAGGACGCTGACGCATCAGGAAGTGACGGCGTTGCTGGAGTTGCCCGCGCGGGATCGCCTTGAGGACCAACGTGACCGTGCCATGCTGGAATTGCTGTATGCATCGGGTCTGCGCGTTTCAGAACTCGTGGGGCTGCATCTCTCCCAGATCGATATGACTCTCGGCTGCCTCAGGGTGATGGGGAAAGGCGCTAAGGAACGAGTCGTGCCGGTGGGACAGACAGCGCGGGAGCTATTAGTTGAGTACCTCGAGCAGGTACGACCAGCCCTGCTCAAACGGCGATCGTCCCGTGCCCTCTTCGTCAGCAGGCGTGGGCAGGGACTCACGAGGCAGGCGTGTTGGAAGCTTCTTCTACACCGCGCGCGACGCGCGGGTATTTCCAAGCCGATTTCGCCGCATATGCTCCGGCATTCGTTTGCGACGCATCTCCTGGAAGGCGGGGCCGACCTCCGAGCCGTTCAATCGATGCTGGGACATGCGGATATCGAGACGACCCAAATCTATACGCATGTGGAGCGTAGCCGGCTTAAGCAAGTCCATCGGCAATTTTTCCCGCGGCAGATCAGTCGCCGACGAACTGACTCAGAGAAGGTGAGGAAACCATAGGAATGAAATGGTGTCGTCTATGGCAAAGAAAGCAGCACGAGCTATGCGCATCCTGGTTGACAAGGAGATGCGGACTTGGTACGCTCCGCGGACGTTGCCAAGAAAATCGGGCGGATAGCTCAGTTGGGAGAGCGCTGCCCTTACAAGGCAGAGGTCACAGGTTCAATCCCTGTTCCGCCTACCATTGGAAGACTCTGGTAAGCAGCGACAGGAAGAGCACTTCCGTAACGAAGGATCCGATTCCTACACTCGGGAGTTGAGCGGCGACCAACGATATCCACTTGTCCTGCTGTTGTTCCGCTATTGAGAGACTTTACGGGGCCGTCGTTCAGCCTGGTTAGGACGCCAGATTGTCAATCTGGAGGTCGCGGGTTCAAATCCCGTCGGCCCCGCCATTTTCCCCAGTGTTTGGTACAATCCACTTTACCAAGAAGCGTTGAGCGCTGAGGAGGGAGAGTCTAGACTCGTATGTTTCAAGCCGGTCCACTGGGAATTATTGCGTCGCTCGGGATTGTCTCGAAGGTGGTTCTGCTGATTCTGGTCTGCTTTTCCATCATTTCATGGGCGATCATTTTCTATAAATGGGCGACGTTTCGTGCGGCCGAGGCAAAGGACCGCCGTTTCATGGCCGTATTGCTTCGGGCAAGAGATGTCGAGGAAGTCACACGGCACGCGCAACAAACGGCCGGAAGCCCCTGTGCGAAAATTTTTCATACCGTCGTCCAGCGATTGGGCCATATCCCCACCGAACTGAATGACACCGGCTCCATGGCTTTTGATCGGCATGTGATGGAACGGACGGCGGCACATCTGGCCCAAGGTCAGATTTCCAAACTGGAGTCGTATCTGCCGTTTCTGGCGACCACCGGGAACATAAGCCCATTCGTGGGCCTCTTGGGAACCGTCATGGGCATTATCGACTCATTCCGGGAAATCGGCACACAAGGCACGGCCAGTATTGCGGCCGTTGCGCCGGGGGTTTCGGAAGCGTTGATTGCGACCGCCGCCGGATTGTTCGCCGCGATTCCTGCCGTCATCGCCTATAATTATTTTCTCACCCGCATCAGGCGAACCGCATTGCACATGGATTCCGTCGTGGTGGAACTCCTGGCCTTGGTCCCAGCCCAAACCAGACCTGTCGCTCAGGTTCCCGTTGGGGCGAAGGGATGATTTTCGAGACGCGACAACGTCGATTCTTGGCGGAGATCAACGTGATTCCGCTCGTGGATGTCGTGCTCGTGCTGCTGGTGATCTTCATGGTCACCGCGCCGATGCTCTATCGGGGAATGGACATCAAGCTGCCGACTTCAGCGTCGAACACCATCAAGCCGGAGATCCGGGCGGTGCTGACGATCGAGAAGGACCAGCGCCTCTACCTCGACAAAGATCAAGTGAGTGTGGCTCAACTCGAGCGAAAGCTGCGTGTGTTGAAAGAAGAGCATGCGGATGTCTCACTGTATCTGCGCGCCGATCGCGACGTGCCGTATGGCATTGTGGTTCAGGTGATGGATGGCGTCAAGAAAGCCGGTATCGAGAAACTCGGTATGGTAACTGACCCGACGGGACCTGAACGAGTTGAGGGTCCATCGTCCCCTCCACATAACCAGTAGGATAAGGTTCACGGTGCAGGCTTGGACATCAGCCGGCATGTTAGCGGATGATGAATGGCAGGCGACGCTGACTCGTCGCTTGGCCGGTGCCGTCGTCGTTTCTCTGGTGCTCCATGTGGGAATACTGGCCGTTGTCGGGTGGATACGACTGCCTCAACATGGTGAGCGGCCTCTGGCTTCCATTGAAATATCCCTCGCGAATCTCCAGACGCCTCCGGTAAAGACCGTTGAACCCGAGAAGAGTCCGCCGAGTAAAAAAGAGGTAGAGCGACCCAAACCGGTTGAGCAGCCCAAGCCCATTGAGCGCTCCAAGCCTGCACCACCAGTCAAAGCAGCGCCGTCGCCGGCACCGCCTGTGAAAGCAGCGCCGATTCCTCCTCCGGTGGCTCCCGCAAAGCCGTCAAATGACATCATGCGCGATGTCATGAAAGACATTGAATTGCCGCCCGACGCTCCGAGGTTGGGGGACATCAGTCCAGAGGACAAACCTAAGAAGCTGCCGGCCATGAAACTGCCCGATGTGCCGGTCGTTGCGGAGACAAGGGAAGCGACGGAGAGAAAACCGGTCGTTCCCGCGCCGTCTTCATCCTTGACGGAAGATGTCGCGAAAGAATTGGACGAAGAACTCAAGAAGATCAGGAAGCTCGAACCTCCCAAGGCAACAGCTCCCGCTGACGTGCCGCCGAAGCCCGCGCCCCAAGTGGAGGCGAAAGCGGTGAGCATTAAAACTGTCGACACCACGCTCAAGGTTCCGGGGATGGCTCCGGGGTCCAACGCGTATCTGGGGCTGGTCCGTCAACGCATCAGTGGCTTCTGGAGCGCCCCTCCGGTGGATGTGACCGGGCAGGCCTATGTCGTCATTGTGCAATTCAGACTGCATCGAAATGGGTCGGTGACCGGGGTATCGATCGAACGGTCCTCCGGAAATGAATATTATGACTTGGCCGGAAAACGGGCTGTGCTCAACGCGGTTCCCTTGCCTGTATTCCCGCCGGACATCACGGATGCCTATTTCGACGCGCATTTCACTTTTACCGTCGGTGAACCTCAAGGATAACCTATGACGTTTCGAGCTCTCGTGATCGTCGGTTTTTGTGCATTGGCCGGTCTGGTATGGATCATCGAATCCGGTGCCGCGGACGTATTTCTTGAAGCCACAAGACCGGATTTTCAGAAGATTCCGTTGGGAGTCGCCGGGATCGATAATATCGGCGGATCGGAGTCGCCTGAAGGGCGTGTCAAACTGGGCACACGCATCGAAGAGGTACTCAAGGCGGATGTGCGACGCTCACTCGTGTTTTCTCTTGTCGATTTGTCGAGCCTGGGCATTAAAGTCAGTCAATCGGGAGCAGAGCCTGATCCGTCCTTCAAGCAAGCTGCGGAGAACGGGGTGTCCGTCATCGTGTGGGGCAAGGCGGGGATGAAGAACGGAAACAAGGACCCGGATGTCAACATGGATGGGTACGTGTATGATGCCGGCACCGATGAAGTGGTGGGTGGCAAACGATACGTCGGCTCCACGTCGGTCGTCCGGCTTATGGCGCATCGATTTGCGGATGAGTTGGTCTTCCGGTATACGGGTGAGCCGGGAATTGCCAGGACGAAGATCGCCTACGTCTCGGAGCAAGGATCGGCCCGCGAATTATTCGTGATGGATTACGATGGGTATGAGCCGCGTCAGCTGACGGCGGACGGCTTCTTGAACCTGATGCCACGCTGGTCGCCGGATCGCCGATTCTTGGTCTTCACCGCGTACCGCAATCGAAACGCTCAAAATATCGACATGATTGAGCTTGCCACTGGAAAGCGCTGGACGCTGGTTGCGCAGGGAGGGTTGAACATCACGCCGGCTCTCTCTCCGGATGGAAATGCGCTGGCCTATTCTTCAAGCCATGAAGGAAACGCTGAGCTGTACCGCTTGGATCCCCGCACAAAAGCCGTTCAACGACTGACGACGAACGCCGCCGGAGATCTCTCTCCTTCCTGGTCTCCTTCCGGTCGTGAGCTCGCCTTTACGTCGGATCGGAGCGGAGGCCCGCAAATTTTTCTCATGAGTGCGGATGGATCCAACGTGCGTCGATTGACGTTTGATGGTGACTATAATGCCGCGCCGGCGTGGTCGCCTCGAGGGAATTGGATCGCCTATGTGTGCCGGACCTCCAAGAAAGAATACAAACTGTGTTTGATCACACCGGACGGCCAGAAGCATGTACAGCTCACGACGGGACCGGGCGTGGACGATTCTCCCTCCTGGTCTCCGGATGGGCGCCATCTCGTGTTCAGTTCGACGGCGGACGGAAAGAGCCAGATCTACATGATCAATGCGGATGGCAAGGATTTCGAGCGCATTACGTTCACGGGCACTCACAACAGCGCGCCGACATGGTCGCCGGCTTCGTGATTTTTTGATGAGGCATTGACGATAATCGTCCTCCGCTGTATGAAGGAGAGGACATCTTATGAGGAGGGAATGAATCCAATGAAAAAGTTATCAGCCAGCTACTTGCCATTGATTCTTGGGGTCCTTGTACTAGGTACCCCTGCGTGTTCGAAAAAGGCGGTTCAATCGGGAGGAGGGACCCAGTCGTTACAGGAAGACATGGCCAAAGGAGGCATGGCCAAGGAAGGAACCGGCTCGAGCTTTCCCGATACGTCCCTTTCCGGCCGTGAGGATTCGAGCAGTCTACGCGGATTGGATCGCAATCCTTCCGAGGAACGGCTCGGCGGCAATAACGGGAATACCGGCAGCTCCGGGAATACCTTGGTGGCGAAATCCGATCCCGGGACCGCCGCTCGCCAGTTGGACGAAATGCGTGCCGAGCAGGCGGCATCGGCGGCAGCCGGACTGCGGGATGTCTTTTTCGCTTACGATAGTTTTTCAATAACGGATGAAGGACGCCAAGCGTTGTCCGGTGATGCGGAATGGGCCAAATCGAATCCGAGCGTGCAACTGAAAATCGAAGGACATTGTGACGAACGGGGCACCTCAGCCTATAATTTGGTATTGGGTGAGAAACGCGCAAAAGCAGTTCGGAACTATCTGGTTGAGCTGGGTGTGGCCTCCAATCACTTATCGGTCATCTCCTACGGGAAGGAACGGCCATTCTGTAATGAGCATGCCGAATCCTGTTATTCGCAGAATCGCCGCGGTCATCTCGTCGTCAAGACGGGGAAGTAGGAAGGGTGTCGCCGCATAGGCGGCTTCGCCTCTCGTGAATCGGTCGGAGAAAAGAAATTGGATATGAAACCTCAACGGCGAGCCACGCACGGTGTGATCCTCAGCATCGCAACGGTAGGGGCCGTCTTGTCGGGCTGTGTCGCACAGCAGGCTGACCTGAAACAGACCGAAAAAGTTCTTCAGCAGCAGCTCTCACAGACCAGAGCTCGGCAAGGTCAGGAGATTACGACTCTCCGAGAATACGAGCTGCCGCAACTGCGGGGAGAGCTGGAAAAGGTTCTGCACCAAACACAAGAGCTTCAGGCCAGACAGGAGGACCTCAAGCATCGGTCGGCGCAGCTGGAGCAGCAGACGAAGAAGTTGGAGCAACTGGCGGCCAAGCTTGAAACCGACGGCAGCACGCGCCATCTGTGGGTGCAAAAGAGTTTCGAGACTCAGGATACCAAGTTTTCGGCCAGACTGGATGAAATGTCCAAGACCATGGAGGCCATGAAGAAGGACATCATCGAAGTCGTCCAGCGTACCAATGAAGGTCTCGCCAAGCGGGTAGACGTGAAACTTGATGAACAACGAAAAGAAGCGACGGAAAATCACAATAGGATCGAGCAGGTCTCACAAAAGTTTGCCCAATTTAATCAGGCGCTGACCGGATTTCGAGAAGCATTGACCGGCCTCAATGATCGTGTGGGTGAGGAAGAACAGGCCACGAAGAACGTCGCGGCGAAGCTCGACGGCGATTCAAAGACCACGGCCATTCATGCGGAGGAAGTCAACAGAAGCGTGCTCTCTGTGACGAAGGCGCTGGAAGCCGTCGGGCAAAAAATGACCGCCCGTCTTGACGAGCAAGACAGCCGGATCGACTCGCTTCTGAAGGCCGTGGAGCAGATTTCGAATAAGCCCGCTCCTCGGCAACAAGGCGCCAAGCCGGCTCAGCGATCGACGCCGGGCCCGAATGAGACCACACCGGAAGGCGGCCAGGCGTCGGCTTCATCCGGTGGACCGGAGGCCACCGCAGGCGTGACGACGATTGTGCCGCCTCAAGAATCACCGACGTTCGAAACCACGCAGGCCAGCGCCGATCCTCCTGATCGGGTGCGCTATGAACGACTGCTGACTTTGTTTAGAGAGGGAGATCTGGAAGGAGCCCGTCAAGGATTCACCGGCTTTCTCTCCGAGTATCCGAACTCCACCCTCGCCCCGAATGCCCGCTTTTGGCTGGGCGAATCGTACTTCGGGAAGAAGGATTTTCAGAAAGCAATCGATGCGTACGACAAGGTGGAGATCGACTATCCCAGCAGTGAGAAGGTACCCGCCGCGATCCTGAAAAAGGGGTTTGCTTATTTGGCGTTGAAGGACAAGAAGCGGGCATCGTCGGCATTCAAGCAAGTGGTCACGCTGTACCCGAAAAGCAGCGAAGCGGGAAAAGCGTCGGACAAACTGGCTCAACTCAAAGAGGTGCGGTAACACCATGCGTGTCCGTACAGTGCTGTCCGGTTCCGTGACATGGGGGCTGATGGTGTCGGCTGTGGTTCTCGCCGGTTGTGCCAAACATGCGGACTTTATGGAAATTCGCGATCAGCTCTCGACGATCTCGCGAACCCAGGACCAGGACCATCAACGGGTGGATACTGTGATCCGTCGAGTGGAGGCGATGGAGCGGAGCAAGGATTCGGAGGCGACGAAGCCGCGAATCGATGATTTGGCGGCTCGCTTTCAACGGATGGAACATCGACTTGCAAAGCTTGAAGAAACGTCGAGTCAATTGTCGGCTAGGCTGGATTCTTCGGGTGAGCCGCGCGCATCGAAGCCGGTCAAACCGACACAATCGGCGGAACCGATGGCGACGGCGTTGGGAATTACGCCGACCTCCGCATTCAATCTGGCGTATAACGATTATCTCAACGGGAAGTATGAGCTTTCGGTAGCGGGGTTTCAGCGGTTCATCAAAGACTTTCCCGGGACTTCGCTGACTCCGAATGCCCAATATTGGTTGGGCGAGTCGTATTACAATATGAAGGACTATGGTCGGGCCATCCAGACATTCGATTATCTGGTGGCGGAATACCCTGGAAACGAAAAAGTGCCCGCCGCGCTGTACAAGCTGGGTCTGGCGACGGCCGAGACCGGCGACCTTGCGAAGTCGAGAAAGAATCTGAAGCGTGTGCTCGAAGAGTTCCCCTCGTCGGACGAATCCAAACTGGCGAAGAACAAGTTGGCCGATCTCCGATGACCGACGCCGCGGCCTGATGCCCTGCCTCGTCACCGACTCATCACTCATGAGGAGCGTTGTGCCGTGCTGAGAACTGGCGGCAGTGGCAAGATTTCCATTCTGTCGGAAGAAGTCGTCGGTCGCATTGCAGCCGGAGAAGTGGTTGAACGCCCCGCGGCCGTCGTCAAAGAGCTTCTCGAAAACAGCATCGATGCCGGTAGCCGGTCGATCACGATTGACGTGAAGGACGGAGGTCTTTCGTTGATCCGCGTGATCGATGATGGCGAGGGGATGAGCCCTGACGATGCGCCACAAGCTTTTCTGCGGCATGCCACGAGCAAGCTTCGGTCGGATCAAGATCTCTGGTCCATCCGCACGATGGGTTTTCGAGGGGAAGCCTTGCCGAGCATTGCCGCCGTGTCACGGGTCCGTCTTCTGACCGCGACTCGTTCCGCCGAGATGGGAACCGAGTTGGAAGTCATGGGGGGAATCGTCGGGGACATTGCCGATGCTCCTCCGGTGACCGGGACAAGAATTGAAGTGGCGGACCTGTTCTACAATCAGCCGGCTCGCAAGAAATTTTTGAAGTCCATCTCCACCGAATTTTCACATATCAGCCGGGTGGTGCAGCAGGCCTCGCTGGCCTGGCCGTCCATCCAGTTTCGCTTGACGCATAACACGGAAGAGATTTTCAACTATCCGGCTGCCTCGTCGGAGCAGGATCGGATCGCTCAAGTCTATCGACAACCGTTTCTCGATCAGAGCCTCTGGATCAAGGCCACGCTCCCTGGGGCGACCGTCAGCGGATATATTGTCGATGCGGTCCATGCAAAGTCCTCGCGCATCCCGCAAGAGCTGTTTGTGAACTATCGTCCGGTGCGTAGCCCGGCGGTGTCCCATGCCGTCGGTGAAGGGTACGGATCGTTTCTTGCCAAAGGGTGTCATCCGCGATTTGTGCTTTTTTTGGATGTCGATCCGGACCGTCTCGATGTGAACGTCCATCCCACAAAACGAGAGGTACGATTCTCGGACAACGAAACGATACATCAACTCGTTCGACGAGCTGTTCGCCAGAGGTTGAGTGGTGGAGAACCGACGAACGAATCCGAGGAGGCTCGGTCATTGGAGCGGTCCACCCCATACACCATGGTTTCGGCTGTAGAGCCTTCGCATGCAGGCGAGTTCCGTGAGACGGATGAAGCGAACCGCACGAGATCCGAGTCTGAAGCTCAATTGGCCTTTGTGAGCGAAGCCGCGGAGCCTTATGTCCGAGCCCCTTCGGCTGAGGTGATTGCGTTGGGGCAGATCAACCGCACGTTCTTGATCGCACAGGTCGGGAACGATTTGACGGTGGTTGATCAACATACGGCCCACGAGCGGGTCCTGTTTGAACGACTGTATCGCGCGTGGACCACGCGGGGAATACAGGCTCAGCCTCTCCTCATTCCGGATTCGCTGGAACTGTCCCCGTCTCATGCTGCGCTGGTCCAGCGGTATCAGCATGATCTGGAGAAGTTGGGACTAGAGATCGAACCGTTCGGCGCCTCAACGGTCTTGATCCGGTCGATCCCGGTAGGCATTGGCCGAGTCGATCCGGGAGCGTTTCTGCAAGACCTCGTCGACGATCTGAATCAATGGAACAGTGTTCCCAGTCTGGAGGTAAGAGTTCGGTCGGTGCTGGCATCGTTGGCCTGCCACGGCGCCGTCCGAGCCGGCCGCCCGATGAAATTGGATGAAATCAAAGCCCTGGTTGAGGAATGGCATGCGGAAGGGGAGATCACAACTTGCCCTCATGGACGAAGGACTTCATTCCGGCTCAGCACCGATGATTTGGAGAAAATGTTTGGGCGAGTTGGCTGGTAGACCATCGTAGACAGTCTGAGGAGAAAGGGTGATGGACGGAGGGTTGAGAGCGGTGGCCTCGTCCGATCTATTTTCGCCGGCCTTTACGTGAACATGCTTTCGGAACTTGTGCGTCGCCACCGTCCCTTAGTCGTGCTTCTCGGTCCGACAGCCGTCGGAAAGAGCCGGATCGCGACGCAGGTGGCCAAACATTTCGATACTGAGGTGCTGGCGGCAGATTCACGTCAAGTGTATCGGGGGATGGACATTGGAACGGACAAGCCCACCACCGAAGAACGTCAGGGTGTGCCGCACCGGCTCATCGATTTGGTCGATCCCGGTCAAACGTTCAACGCAGGCTGGTATCGGCGTGCCGCGCTGGAAGAAATCGACCGGCTATATGCGGCCAACAGGCTGCCATTCATTGTCGGTGGAACGGGGTTATACATCAGAACGTTGGTAAGGGGATTGTGTCCAGCGCCCCAGGCAGACCCGCTGGTGAGAGCAGACCTCAAGAAGTTGAAGGAAGAACGGGGCCGCGACGGCCTCTACGCGGAGTTGATGCGTGTCGATCCTCAGACTGCGGCGCGGTTGCACCCGAATGACGAATCCAAAGTCATTCGGGCATTGGAAGTGTACCGATTGTCAGGACGCCCAATGTCCGCCATGCATGATGAACACCAATTTCAAGAGATGCCCTTTTCCGCTTTTCTCATAGGCCTTCAGCGAACCGCAGAGGCGCTCTATCGAAGGATTGAAGAACGAATTGATTGGCAGCTGACTCATGGAATGGTAGAAGAGACTCGGTCATTGCTCGACAGTGGATACGGGCGAGAACTTGGGGCGATGAAAGGTCTGGGGTATCGCCAGGTGGGAGCCTTTCTGGCAAACGAGTCTGATTACGCGGAAATGGTGCGTCGATTCAAGCGCGATACCAGACGCTTTGCGAAACGACAGATGACCTGGTTTCGAAAGGAATCGGGGGTTGTGTGGTTGTCAATCAAAGAGGACGAGTCGTATGAGCGAACCGCCGAGCGAGTAACCGCGCATATTGAGCGATTTCTGGGAACCCTTGGGCGTCAGGAGCAGCCCGCGGTGTCGCAGTAGTCGACGTGGGGAAAAGGATCTGCATGAAGAGAAAAAAAACGGTTGAGCGGGCTATGGTCGGTGTCATTGGGGGGAGCGGTCTCTATGACATTGAGGGGCTCAAGTCACCTCGGTCCATCCGTGTCCGTACGCCGTTCGGGCCGCCTTCGGACACGATCACGGTCGGGACACTCGAGGGGATTCGGGTGGCGTTTCTCTCCCGGCATGGGCGTGGGCATGTCTTGAATCCGAGCGAAATCAACTATCGTGCAAACATCTTTGCGCTCAAGTCTTTGGGTGTGTCTCATATCATTTCAGTCAGCGCAGTAGGCAGTATGAAAGAGTCGATCCGGCCGGGCGACGTGGTGCTCCCGGATCAGTTTGTCGATCTCACCAAACGGCGCGTGTCGACGTATTTTGATAGTGGGATCGTCGCGCATGTCGCCTTCGGTGACCCGATTTGTGCTGAGCTGGCCCAGGCTCTCCACTCCTCTGGAGAGCGAGCGGGTGCCAAACTGCATCGCGGCGGGACCTATCTCTGCATGGAAGGTCCGCAGTTTTCGACTAAAGCGGAATCACGGCTCTACCGGCAGTGGGGGGTCGATGTGATCGGTATGACCAACATGCCGGAAGCGAAGCTGGCCCGCGAGGCGGAGATCTGTTATGCGACGTTGGCGCTGGTCACCGACTATGACTGCTGGCATGAGACGGAAGAAGCCGTGACGGTGGAAGCCGTGTTGGCCACCCTTCATCGCAACGTGGCCTTGGCCAAATACATCCTCCGCTCGGCAATGCCGTCGTTCGTCAATCCGATCGAGTGTCCCTGTCATCGGGCATTGGACAATGCCATTCTGACGGCGCCGAAACGAATCCCTGCAGCGGTTCGGAGGAAACTCGCCGTGCTTGTCGACCGAGCGCTGACACCTAAGAAAGGAGCCTGTTAGTCATGGGGAAACTGTTGGTTGTTGGATCGGTTGCGCTTGATACGGTCAAAACTCCGTTCGGCGAGGGAACTGAAATTCTTGGGGGGTCGGCTACGTATTTCTCGACGGCGGCCAGCTTCTTCACCTCGGTGGCGCTCATTGCCGTGGTCGGAGAGGACTTCCCTCAGCAGCATATTGCGTTTCTCAAAAGCCGAGGAATCGATCTCACGGGTCTGGAACGGCGCCCAGGGGCGACCTTTCGTTGGAAGGGTGAGTATACCCATCAGCTGAACGAAGCGCATACCTTGGATACCCAGCTCAATGTGTTCGAGACGTTTCGTCCTCAGATTCCTGACGCCTATCGCGCGCCGGATGTGTTGTTCCTGGGAAACATCCACCCGGAGCTTCAGTTGGATGTCTTGAACAAAGTGAAACGTCCCGCGCTGGTGGCCTGCGATACGATGAATTTCTGGATCAACGGCCAGCGTGAGGCGCTTTGGAAGGTGCTGGAGAAGGTCGATGTGCTGATCATCAACGACGGTGAGGCTCGGGCGCTGGGCCAGGATTCCAATCTGGTGAAAGTGGCGAAGCTCGTGCTTTCGCGAGGGCCCAAGCATCTCATCGTGAAACGCGGAGAATATGGCGTGCTCATGTTCAACGAAAGGCAGGTCTTCGGCGCTCCGGCATTTCCGCTCGAGGACGTGCGCGATCCGACCGGTGCCGGAGATACCTTCGCCGGCGGATTTTTGGGCTACTTGGCGGCGACCGGAAATCACTCGCCTGAAGCCATGAAACAGGCAATCATCTTTGGAAGCGTCATGGCCTCATTTACAGTAGAAGCCTTTAGTCTTGACCGATTGCGAATCCTGGATTACAAAGAGATTCAGGCTCGGTTTGCCGAGTTCAAGCGGTTAACGCACTTCGAGGATGTTCAATGAACAGGACGAACCGCCGGTTTCATTGGCCGCGAGGATGCTCCACACTGGTGTGGTTAGGACTCATCAGTATTTTGGGAGGTTGTGCGACCGACAAAGAAGCGTTGCGGAAATCACAAGGATATTACCAGGAAGGTGTGGCCAGTCTCCCAGGAGATCGCCAGAAGGCCTTTGTCTCATTCCAAAAGTCCGTTCAACTGAATCCGGACAACAAGGAAGCCCGGTATGCGCTCGGACACGTCTATGCGCTTCAAGGCAAGCTGTCCAACGCCGAAGAACAATTTCGCGCAGCCATCAAGATCGATGACAACTATTCCGAGGCGCATACCTATCTGGGGCAAGTCTTGGCCAATCAAAACCACTGGGAGGAGGCCATCAAGTCCTACCGGCTGGCACTGGCGAATCCACTCTACCCTACGCCGGATTTAGCTCGATTTCACCTCGGCCGCGCGCTTGCCCACCAGGGTGATCTTCAGGGATCCATGGAAGCGTTGGAGGATGCAACATCGGCCAGTCCCCCCAGTGTGCCGCCGGCGATGACTCATTTGGAACTCGGTCGAGTATACTATAAGCTGGGCTATACGACGCGAGCCCGCGAGGTACTGAAAAAAGTTGCGACTTTGGATAAAGGCGGGGAGTTTGCGGCGGCCGCATCGGAACTCTTGACCCGATTGAAGTAGGAGACTTATGGAGTCGGTGGGCGAATTCTTTAGGCAAGTCCGGGAGACCAAAGGGTTGACCGTAGACGAAGTCGCGTCAAAAACCAGGATTCGCACGGATTTCGTCAAAGCCCTGGAGGACGGCAATTTCGCCAAGTTGCCCGACCAAGTATTTGCTCGAGGTTTTGTGCGTTCCTACGCCAGATCGCTCGGATTGGATGAAGAAGATGCGATTCACCGGTTTATCCAATCGGCCGGTTCCTTTTACGAGAAACAGGATGAGCGTGAACGGCTCAAGGTAAGACAGGTCGAGGAGGATCGGAAGCGTCAGGCCAATCGCAAAGCGGTGACTATTGCAATCGGGATCGCCGTATTGACCCTGATCTTTCTCTTAAGCCGAGAGCAATCTTCTGTATTTCGGCGGGGCGTGCCTGAGCCGGCTCCGGTGGCCAAACGAACGACCCCACCGGCGAAAGATGCTGCAGAATCGATCATCCGCGAGCCTGAGCGTCCGGCGGAGATTCCGAAGCCAAGCGAAATGCCTGCTGTCGCGCCAAAGGCAGTGACCGAAGCTCCGCAGCGCCACGAAGCGGCTCCACCCGTCGTTGCGGCTTCCAGACCGGAACCAGAAATCGTTTCGTCGGTATCGACTGCTTCTCCCGGCAGCGATGGCCCATTGGGTGGAATTTCATTGAATGCAATCGAGGGTCAAGGCGATGGGCAGCTGGTCTTGGACCTTGAAGCGACGGAGTTGAGCTGGGTCGTTGTGCAGATCGACAACGGGAGTCCTCAGGAATCGTTGCTTCGGCCGGGCGAAAGGGCTCACTGGAAGGGGCAGGACCAATTCATCCTCACCCTTGGGAACGCCGGAGGGGTGAAGGCCGAGTTAAACGGGAAGCCTCAAAAGCCGTTCGGGCCGAGCGGAAAAGTTGCCCGCGACATTGTGTTGAAGCGGTAGTCCTCTCTCGAGCGTATTCCTTATTCTAGCCAGTAAATGAATCCCCCGTTGATTTCACGCGTCTGCCCATGAGGCATGGATGATGTCGGTGAGGCCCAAAGGTGTCACGAAATGGATGAAAGCCTGGAATGGGATTGCGGTCATCGCATAAATGCCAACCTTTTCTTGCCTCTTTTTGAGTTCATGTTGGCATGAGGTTTGATCTTCCTCAGACCAAGAGACTATGAATACAGTAGATATGAGATAGTTGTTTTCTTGACAGGAATTCAAGGGCGTTGGTATAGTCCAGCGGTTTTACCTGACTTCCGAACGTTGCGCATGCAAATAGATATTTGGAGCTGAATTTGATGTCGGTAGGTTAAACACAAAGGAGGATGTGTGATGGGGTATTTGTCCAAGTTTTTAGGAATTACCGCAGCAGTTGTATTCCTCTCGGTCTCGGTAGTTGGGGCTGAGGAGAAAGATCCTTTGAAGCCTCGCGTTCCGCCCGATCAAGCGGCAGATGCCAAGGGCATGAAGAATCCGGTTGCCTCCAGCCCAGAAAGCATCGCCAAAGGCAAGGCATTGTACGAGGGGAAGGGGACCTGCTTCAACTGTCATGGTAAAGCCGGAGATGGCCAGGGCGAAGCCGGCAAGATTTTGAATCCCAGCCCACGGGACTTCACCAACTGCAAGTTCCACAAGAAACGGAAAGATGGCGAGCTCTTCTGGGTGATTAAGAACGGCAGCCCTGGAACGGGAATGGTTTCTTTAATCCCGGCTGCAATCACCGAGGAAGAAGCCTGGACGATCATCAATTATGAGCGGAGCTTCTGCAAGGGCGAATAAGAGTCGTTGTCCGGAAGGTCCGAGAGAATCATAAGAAGGGTGGGGAGGCGGCTCCCCACCCTTTTTTATTCGTTATCCCTCTGCCCGACGGTGCCTCTCACCGTCGCCTCAAGACTGGTTCCAACCGTTCAACATCACTACAAGTCCATACCTCTTCGCGTTCTGGAACACTCGCTCCGTGGTTCAGTGGTTTGCACCCCCCAAAGGGGGGAGCGTATAGGTTATCAGAGTAAAAAGCGCTCTAGGGGATTGCGCCGCGGACACAAAAAAGGGTAAAGTCCGCCCGTCAGGTCAGGGTGGCGATTGGTACTCAAGCGAGGTGAGAACCACAACGAGCCGTCGGTTTTCATATTGCAATAGGAGGATGACTATGTGCAGCCTCTCACAGTGGGTGAACCGTCGATCAGGGATTACGACAGCCGCGCTCGCGATTGTCGTGGCAGCTCTCCTACCCATCGGTATCAGTTATGGCGGCGATAGTGCCACGCCGCCAGGCGTCGCGGCCGCGGACATTGAATACAACGGTCGCATCGCAGTCAATGGGGAACCAGCCACAGTAAAAATTGCCACTCCGAATAAGAACGGCTTGCTGGTCTTCGACGGCACAGCCGGCCAGCGGATCAATATCGGCTTCAGCGGTGTCACGCTCACACAGTTTTACGTTTCAGTCTATCGGCCTGATGGCGGGGTGATGCCCAGACATGTCTCCGCAGTGAAGAACTATTATGCGACGATGGGCGAGCGGCCCGTCTCCTCACTGACAACGGTGCATACCTCCATGCCAGCGTACCAGTTTTCAACCGATTCGGCGGCCACGATCTCTTCCAGTGAGATGAACGGCGCAAGCGTCGATCTTGAAGAATTGCCGGTGACCGGAACCTATACAATATTCATCGACCCGCTCAGTACGTATACGGGGAGTTTCAAGATCTCGGTTTCAAGCGAGCTTAGCGGTGATATCGTCCCTCATGGTTCAGCTGTAACAGTCGGTATTGATCGGACTGGGCAGAAGGCCCGCTATAAATTCTCGGGACAAAGTGGCCAATCGGTGAGTTTGCAGTTGAGTGAGGTGACAATCCGGAGCGGATATGTCTCTATTGTTGGTCCGGACGGGAGTTTATTGGGTAAGCCGGTCTCATTTGTCTCTGCGGGTGGTGGCACTATGATTCCGGGGCAGGTTCTTCCGGCTTCCGGAACCTATGCTGTCCTGATTGAATCGGACCTGAGTTATACCGGGAAGCTCAAGCTCGCGCTGTATAACGCTCCAGAACTGACCGGCACCCTCGCGGTTGACCAAGGAACCGTGACACCGAACCTGACGGTGCCGGGTCAACGGGCACGCTATACATTTAACGGGACGGAAGGGCAATGGGTGAATCTCGGTCTGACCGGGGTGTCAATTCCCATGACTGCTGTGTCCATTCTGAAACCGGATGGCAGCAAGTGGGAAGCGACCACCGTTGGTCCAAGTGGCGGCAGTCTTGATCCGTTGACGGCTCTGCCAGTGACGGGGACGTATACCATTGCGGTCGAGCCGGTTAGTAACTACACCGGCAGTATGACCCTCGCCCTTTCCTCTCCCGTCACGGGTACGATCGCAATCGATGGAGCCTCAGTGCCGGTCAGCCTGAACAAGGCGGGCCAGACGGCGCGGTACACGTTCAATGGCAACGCCGGACAATGGGTGAATCTCGGGCTGACGGGGGTGAGTATTACATCCACCGCGGTCACGCTTCTGACATCCGATGGGACCATTCTTGCCTCAACGGCTGTGGGTACGGCGGGCGGGGGCCTCGCAGATCAAAATCCTTTGCCGACCACCGGCACGTACACGGTTCTCGTTGATCCTGTCGGCAGCTACACTGGCAAAATGACCTTGACTCTTTCGAGCGAGGTTTCGGATTCGCTCAAGGTGAATGCGGCTCCTCGGCCGATCACGGTCAGCCGCGCGGGCCAGAATGGGCGCTATACGTTTACCGGTGCCGCGAATCAACAGGCCACGATCAAGGTCACGAACAATAATCTCGGCAACGTGACAGTCAATCTCTATAGCCCGAATGGTATCCTGCAAGCTGGGATGACGAGTTCAGCATCGAGCTTTACTCTCAACCCGGTGACCCTGGCTTCAGCAGAACCATACACAGTGACCATCAATCCTGCGCTGACTGAAACGGGGAGTATTCACCTGCAGGTGGCAAACCAATAGAGGCGACACTCTGCAGGGCACTGAGACTTGCTACAGATCAAAAGAGGGTGGGGAGGCAACTCCCCACCCTCTTTTTTGCCGCGAACCGACCGCGACGGCCATTGCCTATATAGGCTCCGTGAATATGGGAATGGGTAGCGAGCGCTGCTGAGGATCCACTTGCCGGTGAAACGTCAGGAATCGCGCGGATTATGGCATTTCGGAAGCGGTGAGGGAAGGAAGTGCGGTCAGTACGAGCAAGGCGGCTGAATCGCCCGGCTTCAGCGCGGGAATGATCTGTGGGCGCTGCGCCGAGTCAAACTGCGATTTGGACGCCCAAGTAGCTTTTTGTCGCACGTAGTCGGTGATCTCTCCGAGTGTCACTTCCCCATTTCGGTTCGAATCCGCCTCTCCACGAAGTCCTCGTAACAGGTAATAGGTGAAGAGTCCATGCTGATGGCTGTCGTCGTCGAGCCCGGGACTCAGTCCCTCACCAGCGATCAACCGAATGGTATTGCCGCCAGTCAAATCCCATCGAGGGGTGACCTTCATCTCGGAACCGCTCTGAAGTTGAGACACTTTCCCGTCAAAAATGAGAATGGCCTGCTTGGGGTTCAGCTTAGCAAGGACTGACTCAACCGCCTTGAGCGGGTAGAGTGTTGTGGCTGCTGCGGCACCGTCGTATGGGATCAGCATGACTTCCCCGGTCTGGGAGACCATGGCGTGTCCGGAGAAATAGACAATCACGACGGCATCGCTCGTTGGTTGCGAACGGAGCCAGCCGGAGAACGCCTTCTCCATATGTGAATGAAACGCCTTCCAATCAACCAGGAGATGGATGTTAGATGATGGGACCCCACCGAAAGTCTGAAAATACCTGGCGACCATCTCTGCATCTCGTGAGGCATACTTGCGAGATAGTATTCGACGGTCGAGATAGGAGCTGAGTCCGATAGAAATGAGATAAGTGTGCCGGCGCTGAAGACTCGAAGCTTCTGTCGGAAGCTGATCGATATCGTCGGATCCGGGTCTTGTCGGCGCGACCGTAAACAAAAGGGTCTGCGAGGGAGCTGCCGATCTATCTCCTTCCGCCACGTGGACGTGAATCTCGGTATGCAGTGGTTGGGTCAGAAGGGGTAAGGTCGCGACAAATTCCAGAGATTTCGTTTGGCCGGGTGGCAGAGGTGGAATTTCCAAGCGGGTGGTAGGAAACTGCTCAATGACCGCCGGAGTTCCCGTCAGCGAGGCGGAAGCGTTTTCAATCAGGTGTATTCCGGTATTGATGACATCCAGACGCACTCGCACATGTTCGCCACCTTCAAGAATCAGATTGCTGTTTTCGTCGAGGATCATCGCCTTGAATCGAAGTGCTGACGGTGGCAACGCCGCAGAACGAGGCTGTTCTGCGAGAGACGAGGCTGAAGTTGAGGACGCAGGCAAGGTTGACGGATTTGGTTGGGTTGAATCGAGGGTGACTTCTTGGCCACCAACCGCCGATCTGGCATTCTCCAGGTGGCCGGCACAGGCGCCCAGAAAGAGCAGAGTGCAACCTAGCCATGCGCCTGCCACAAAGCCTTTATGATTGAGCTGTTTCTCGGGGATCACTGCCTGGCCTATGATGATGATCGCGCTCTGGCCGTGCGTCACCGTACTGGAAGGACCGCATGAAAGCAACCGGACCGCCGGTGCAGTATGGGGCGAAGCCATTCCCGCACCGAGGAATTGGATCGAGCGTGTCTTTGATCCACTTCACGCTCTTGTGGAGCGGACTTTTCCTCTTTGAAGCCTGTTGAAAGAGTGGTGTAATATGTAGTGTTCGAGTCGGTGCAGATGCTCATTTCCAATAGGACTCTCAGGGAGAGTCTCATCCTGGAGGAATTCGGTTATGACCAATTGGCGTCAACAAGCGACGAAAGTGCTCATCGGTAGCGGACTGATAGTGTGCGGTTTTGTCGGCGGCGGAAACGTGTCCCCGACTTCAGCCGCCGGGGTACCTCCCGCCTGGGCTCAAGGCTTTTCGGAGATTGTGAAAAAGACGACTCCAGCTGTTGTGAATATCGCCGTGACCGGCGGTGGAGAGGGCAGCCGGCGCCGTGGTGGAACTCCGCCACCCAGTCCTTTCGGGACACCTCCTCCAGGGGATGAGCCGGGCGGGGGAGAATTACCGACACCTCCCCCGAGCCCTCACGGTCCGCCCGCACCGCATGGTCGCCCAGATCAGAGTGCAGGTTCCGGGGTCATCTTGGATTCAAACGGCTTCATCGTGACCAATAATCACGTCGTTGAAGGAGCCACGCAGATTACCGTGACGCTGAGCGACCGGCGCGAGTTTGCCGCGAAGGTCGTCGGCACCGATCCAAAGACGGATTTAGCGGTGGTCAAGATTGAAGCGAAGGATTTGCCGTCACTCAAGTGGGCTGAATACGAAAAGCTACAGGTCGGCGACCTTGTGTTGGCCGTTGGAAGCCCATTCGGCCTGAGCTCAACTGTCACGCTCGGAATCATCAGTGCGCTGGGGCGTGGCAATGTTGGGATCGCCGACTATGAAGATTTCATCCAGACCGACGCGGCGATCAATCCTGGAAATTCAGGCGGAGCGCTCGTCAACATGAACGGGGATCTGATCGGCATCAACACGGCGATCTTTTCTCGAACCGGCGGATCGGAAGGAATCGGATTCGCCATTCCCAGCAGCATTGCGCTTGATATCGTGGACAGTCTCCAGCGAACGGGCAAGGTCGTACGCGGATGGATGGGGGTCGCGATTCAGGAGATTACACCGGCGCTGGCCAAGTCGTTCAAACTTCCGGAGCAGCGGAAGGGTGTGCTGATCAGCGATGTCAATGAAAATGGTCCTTCCCATGCCGCCGGAATCAGACGGGGCGATGTGGTGGTGGCGTTCAACGGTAAAGAGGTGCAGAGCGTCAGTCAGCTGCGTAACCTGGTGGCGAGAACGGTGGTCGGAAAGGACGCGCAGGTCAAGGTTGTACGAGAAGGCAAGGAACAGCTGATCGCGGTGAAGGTTGCTGAACGTCCATCGGACGAAATGCTGGCCAAGAAGGAGCCGGGGCCGCCCAAGGAGTCGGGAGAGCTGATCAAGCCCCCGGATAATGTGTTGGCGTCACTTCGTGTGCAAACGTTAGACAATGCGCTGATGAGCCAACTGAACATTTCCGCGAAAACCGTCGGAGTGGTTATCATATCGGTTGAACCGGGTGGACAGGCAGAGGCGGCCGGGCTGCAGCGCGGTGACGTCATTCAAGAGATCAATCACGAGACAGTCAAGACGATCAGCGATTATCAGAAGGCCGCGGAGAAGATCAAGAAAGACGAGCTCGCGGTGTTGCTGGTCAATCGACAAGGGAACAGCCTGTTCGTGGCCATTAATCCCAAGTAGAAGAAAGGTCGGACGGGTTGATCTGTCGATCTGTTGAAATCCACAACCGCGATCGTCAGATCGTCGGTTGGACGGGTTCTCATCGTTGCGAGGGCCTGTGCTGAACAAGCTGAACCGGTGGCTGCAAGACTCGGTTTTCAAGCCGCTGGAAGACAAAAAGATGCCGGTCATGGAGCACCTCGTGGAGTTCCAGGTCCGGCTCACCCGTGCGGTGATCGCCATGGCGGTCATCTTCATGGGGACATTTCTGTATGCCGATGCGTTGGTCAAATGGTTGCGCGTTCCGCTCCAGAACATGTTCGTGCCAAGCAAATTGACCTGGGAACCTACTGATTTGCCGACCGTGCCTTTTGTCTTCCTCGCGCCGGCGGAGGCCCTCTGGCAGAACGTCAAGGTGGCGGGATTGTGTGCCGTCGTGATCGCCATGCCGTATCTCTTATTTGAGATCTGGCGATTCGTGGTTCCAGGACTTCACGCTCAGGAACGTCGATTCGTCGGGCCGTTTGTGTGTGTCAGCACGCTGGCGTTCTACGCCGGGGCAGGATTTTCATTTTTCTTCGTGCTTCCATTTGCCTTGAATTTCTTAATTTCGTATGGCGTCAACGCCGGATTTGTACCTCAGATCTCGATCGCGCAATACGTCGGATTTGCCCTCTGGTTCTTGATGGTTTTTGGACTCATCTTTGAGGTGCCGTTGGCGATCACCCTTATGGCCAAGCTGGGCTGGGTCGATGCGCCATTCCTAATACAATACTGGAAGTGGGCCTTGTTAGGATCGTTCGTCATCTCGGCGATCCTGACTCCCACGCCTGACCCGTTCAATCAAACTCTTATGGCCGGTCCCATGTTCCTGCTTTACTGGGTCGGCATCTTTGGCGCTAAGGTGTTTGGCAAGAAAGCGCCCGCCGAAGGGAGTCAACCTGGTGTTCCAACGGTCGCGATGGCTGTTGCTGGGGCCGGGGGAGCAGCCTCTGGTATGGCGATGCCGAAATCCTCGGGCGATGATTATGTGAACGTTCCTGGAGGTCGTCACCACTAGTCGTACGGGCGAAGGACATCATATAGTCGCCGGAAAGAATTCTATGGCACGTGAACTCAATGTGATCAACAGTGGAAATGGGGATGCCTGCACGTATATGTGGGCCTGCGCTATCTGCGACGAAAACGAGAGGTGCCAAAAGGATAAGGAGGGACATAGTCGCTGGCTGGTCGCCAAGCGGATGGAGCGTATCGAATACAAAGTGCTGATCATGAGCAATAAGGGCGGCGTAGGGAAGAGTACCTGTACCACGAACATCGCCGTCAGCCTTGCGCTTAAAGGATGGCATGTCGGGATCTGCGACATGGATATTCATGGCCCCAACATCCCGAAAATGGTCGGGGCTGAAGGTCAGAAGCTCAAGATCAGCACCTCCGGTGGAATTATTCCCTTCCAAGCCTACAATTTGAAGATTGCCTCGATGTCGTTTTTGCTGCAGAACTCGGATGATCCCATCATTTGGCGCGATGCCTATAAGTACGAATTCATCAATCAACTGCTGGGTGGGGTAGACTGGCAAGACCTGAACTTTCTCTTGATCGATCTTCCCCCGGGGACCGGAAACGAATCGGTCACGACGATCGACCTACTCGGCAATGTCAGCGGCGCCGTCATCGTCACGACTCCGCAAGAGGTGGCGCTGCTCGATTCACGGAAGTCCGTGACCTTCTGTAAGGACAGCGAAGTGCCGATCGTCGGCATCGTGGAAAACATGAGCGGGTTGGAGTGTCCTCACTGCCACGCCCAGATCGATGTGTTCCGCAAGGGTGGAGGGGAGGCCTCCGCGCTGGACATGGGGGTTCCGTTTTTGGGTCGGATCCCGCTCGATCCGGATGTGGTGACGCAGTCGGACGCGGGCGAGCCTTTTGCCATGTTCAACTCCGACACACCGACGGCTGAAGCATACCACCGAATCGCCAATCAGATTGAAGCGTTCTGTAAGAAGGGCGGGTCGTTGCCTAAACCGGGACGATCCGGTATGGGATTGTTGAAGGGAGTCACCCAGTGAAGGCTGCCGATGCGATGACCGGACTGACTCAATTGCACGACGCACAACAGGTCGTGCTCGATGCGGCGCCGGTATTGGGGCTTGAAAAAATCTCGATTCTTGATGCGTTGGGCCGTGTGCTCGGTGAGGACATCGTTGCTGAGCGAGACAATCCTCCATGGGACAATTCAGCCATGGACGGGTTCGCTGTCAGATGGGAGGATATCAAGCCGGAGCACTCGATACAGAAACCGGTGACTCTCTCGGTCATTGAAGATGTGCCGGCCGGGATGATGCCGTCGAAAACGGTCGGTTCGGGTCAGGCAATTCGGATCATGACCGGGGCGCCGCTTCCCCGAGGGGCTGACACAGTTCTGAAGGTCGAAGATACTGAACATACACCTGATTCGGTTCGCGTGTTCAAGACGGAATCACATGGTGCCAACATCAGACCTCAGGGTGAGGATGTCAAGAAAGGGGAATGCATCATCGCGAAAGGGACCAGAATTCGTCCCGGTGAAGCGGGGATGCTGGCAATCCTCGCGAAGTCATTCGTGTTTGTCCACCAGCGGCCTCGGGTTGCGATCCTTTCAACCGGTGACGAGTTGGCAGATTTGGATGAGCGGTTCAGTGAAGAGAAGATCATCAATTCGAATAGTTACGGTATTGCTGCGGCTGTGCAAGAAGCCGGCGGGGTTCCATTGTTGCTCGGCATTGCCCGTGATACGCCGACGGCGCTCAAGGAAAAAATTTCTCAAGGGTTGAACGCGGATATTCTCGTCTTGTCCGGTGGCGTGTCCATGGGCGATTATGACTTCACAAAAGCGGTGTTTTCTGAACTCGGCGCCGAGATGAATTTTTGGAAGCTTGCGATCAAGCCGGGTCAGCCATTGGCCTTCGGAAAAATTCAGGGCAAGCTCGCTTTTGGTCTCCCGGGCAATCCGGTCTCCTCGATGGTAACCTTCGAGCAGTTGGTTCGGCCTGCCCTGCTGAAGATGAGCGGATGTCGAGGATACGGCCGTCCGGTCGTGCAGGCAGTTTTCCAGGAGACATTCTCCAAGCGCGGTGATCGCCGTCACTTTTTACGCGGGATCCTCACCAGAGAAGAAGGCGTCTTCAAAGTCCGCACGACCGGAGATCAAGGATCAGGTATTCTCACGTCGATGGTGAAAGCCAACTGTCTCATCGACGTACCCGTAGATGTCGAGCGATTGAATCCAGGTGATGAAGTAACGGTTCAGTTGTTAAGCGGTGACGCGTGGCTCAGCACGACCTCGCATGTGCATGCCGGCGCACACGGCGTCTCTTGTTGTTAGAAAGGCGGTCAGACCTCATCGGTTGTGAGTCCACAGAGCCGGTGATCAATCACGGCGGTTGGATGAATGACGATTGAGGCGCGACGATTGATTCCTATGTCCATTCCCATCGTTTCGTTTATCGGCCGTTCGAACAGCGGCAAAACCACCTTGATCGAACGAGTCATCCCCGAGTTGGTGAAGGCCGGGTACCGTGTCGCGACGGTGAAACACGCGGGTCATGGGTTTGATCTCGACACGGAGGGAAAAGATAGCTGGCGCCATAAACGTGCCGGCGCCAGCAGTGTGGTGGTCGTGTCGAAAGGGAGTCTTGCCCTGTTTGCCGACGTCTCTGAGCAGATGAAGGTGGAGGAAGTCCGAGACCGGTTCTTGGATAGCTCGTATGATTTGATCATCGCGGAAGGGTGGAAGAGCGAGGGCTACCCGAAAGTCATGATTGTCCGCGATCAACTCGGTGAGATCGCCTATTCTGCGGACGGCCTGCTGGCAGTGGTCACCGATAAACCAATGGATCTGCCGGTGCCGGTGCTGCATCTCGACGATGTGGCCGGTGTCGCTGCCCTCTTGATCGAGCAATTCCCCCTTAGACGCCGGGAGCATGAACTGGAAGTCTAAGGCCACGCTGGTCCTGAGCCTCGTTGCCGGAGCTGCGGCTCTGGTTGGAATTGCGACGCCGTATACAGATCAGCCGAAGTTCTGCGCCGGATGTCACACCATCGCGCCTTCCTATGAGAGCTGGGCCAAATCCTCCCATAAAGACGTGAGCTGTGTTGCGTGCCATGTGAGGCCCGGTCTCGATGGGTGGTTGCACGATAAGGTCTGGGCAGGCGCCACAGACGCGGCCATTTATTTGTTCGGGACGCCGACCGATGCGCACAATCTTCAGGCAAAAGTGGATTCAGGAGTCTGTCTCAGCTGCCATCGCCATATCCTTCGAGAGTCCGAGATGGCGCCGCGCGATCTCCCCCAACCGGTGAGAGAGGTGGGGCTGATTATGGGCCATCGACAACACATGGAGGCGTTCCAGGCTCGTGGACAGGAGGAAGGGTGTACGACCTGTCATGCCGGTGTGGTGCATGATGAACCGATCAAGGGCTATCCCATCGTCATACCTCGAGGCCATGTGTCCACTGACAGCAAACCTTGGTATCCGACCCATCCGGAGGGAACTCACCTTCGTGTGAGGGGCCTCAATGACTGTTTCCGCTGTCACGATGGGAAAACAGAATATCGCGGTAAGGTGCTGAACCGAAAGTGCGAGACTTGCCACATCCCGGATCGGATCAGTGGCACCTTGTTGTTCAATTAACCGAACGGCGCGATGAGCCTCATGACGACTCCCGTGCTGAAAGTGTCGAACCTGACGAAGCGATTTGGGGATTTCACGGCGGTAGATGGAGTCTCCTTTGAGATCAGACCTGGCGAAATTCTTGGATTATTGGGGCCGAACGGAGCCGGCAAGACCACCACGATTCAGATGCTATTGGGGTTGGTCACACCTACGGCGGGAGTGATCGAAGCGTTCGGCTTGGATCTTTCGGCTCATCGGGAGGCGGTTTTGCAGCAGGTCAACTTCTCCTCCACGTATATTGCGATGCCTCAATCACTGACCGTCGAGGAAAATCTGTATGTGGTGGCGCGGCTCTATGGATTGTCCGATATCGTTCGTCGGGTGGACCATATCGTCAAAAAACTGGAGATGGGTGAATTTCGGCACAAAGTGACCCGCAAGTTGTCGTCCGGCCAGATGACGAGACTGACGTTGGCAAAGGCTTTTCTCACGGAGCCTCGCATTCTCTTTCTCGATGAACCGACTGCCAGTTTGGATCCCGACATCGCCTACAAAATCAGGTCCTTGCTGAAAGAAGAGCGGCGTTCATCCGGCTTGAGCATCCTCTATACCTCGCACAATATGCGGGAGATGGAGGAAATGTCGGATCGCATTATTTTTCTTCAACGCGGACGGCTTGTGGCTGAAGGGACGGCACAGGCCATCGTTTCACGGTTCGGCAAAGCCGACTTGGAGGAGGTCTTTTTGAAGCTTGCACGGGAATCGAACAGCCTGTTGCCATCATGACGCAGACAGTCGTCGACCTTTGCGTGGGGTTCCTTGCGGGGGGGCTTGTCGTCAGCGCTACCTGGGGATTCTTTTGGCTTGCTATCGGGGTGATCGGATTGAGCCGAGGTACCTGTGGATGGGGGGTTGTATTGAAGAGTCTGATGGGAGGCCTTGTGCCGATGTTCCTGCTGGTCGGGCTCGTGTGGTGGGAGAGCGGAACCGGGCGTGAGAAATTGTGGTTCGGGATTGGCCTGACGGGAGTACCGATGGTGTTGTTGGCCCTCGGCTTGAGACGGATGCCTGATGGAAAACTAGCCGGTACGCACCTGATTGAAGGGATTCGATATCTCATGGGGGACATCCTGGGAACACATCAAGGTTGCGGCGGTTGCGACCATGAGCACGATCATGAGACCTGTCGATGAAGCTGCATCGCGTCACGGCATTGATGATCAGGCATTTGTATCTTTACCGCCGCAGTTTACCGCGGATTATGGAAATTTTTTACTGGCCGTTCTTGGATCTCGTCATCTGGGGATTCATCACGCTCTATCTCAGTCGATACCAAAGCCAGGTTCCTGGATTCGTCACGTTTTTCCTGGGAGCCCTGATTCTTTGGGACATGCTGTTTCGCGCTCAGCAGGGGATCACCATCACCTTCCTCGAGGAGCTCTGGGCGCGCAACCTCATGAATCTATTTGCCAGTCCCCTGAAGCCCAGCGAGTTCTTGGCTGCGACGATGGCGATGAGTGTGCTGAAGGTTACGGTCGTTTCGATCGTCATGGGCGTATGTGCGGTCGCCTTCTATTCTTATAACGTCTTGATGATCGGGGTATGGCTTGTTCCATTTGTGCTGAACCTCGTGGTCACCGGGTGGATTATCGGCGTGTTCACGACCTCACTTATCATGAGATTCGGGCAAGAAGCTGAAGTGCTCGCTTGGAGCATGGTATTTTTGTTTCAGCCGATCTCCTGCGTCTTCTATCCCATGGAAGTGCTTCCGACGTGGCTCAAGGGGATTGCATGGGCGAACCCGGCCGCGCACATTTTTGAGGGCATGCGGGCGGTCTTGAGCACAGGCAGTGCTCCGTTTTCAAATCTTGTCTGGGCCGTTGGGCTCAACGGTGTGTTGCTGGTGGGTGTCATCGCCTGGTTTTATCGCACCATTGCGTACTGTAAAGACCAAGGACTTCTGGTCCGAGTTGGGGAGTAAGGTTGTAATCCACAGATCGCTGTGCTAGTGTATGCCTGACTTGGATCGCCCCGGGCCTCGCGATACCAAGTGTCTATGAGAGGAGGCCCACAATGCCGATGTTGCCTTGTCCGGGAATCTCGTCGGAAGTCAGACCTAAGTCGCTGCATCGATCGCGTCTTCGGCCCGCTCCTTCCCCGTTCCTCGTGCTCAAGACAATGTCATTATTCTAAAGGAGGAACCCCGATGGGTTCGAAGATTTATGTCGGTGGGTTGCCCTATTCGGCGACCGAGCAGCAATTGAGTGATTTATTCGCGGTCCATGGCGCAGTGGCCTCGGCGCGGATCATTACGGACAAGTTCACCGGCCAATCCCGTGGATTCGGCTTTGTGGAGATGTCTTCGGATGCTGAAGCTCAAGCTGCGATTACGGCCCTCAATGGATCGGAGATGGGTGGCCGGACTCTAACTGTCAATGAAGCGCGCCCCCAGGAACCGCGCACCGGTGGCGGTGGTGGTCGTGGTGGATTCGGCGGAGGCGGTGGCCGAAGCGGAGGGGGAGGAAAGCGCGATCGCTGGTAATTGATCGGTTCAGTGTGCAGTCTACTGAAGGGGTTGCCATCGAGAGTGGCAACCCCTTCTTTCTTTGCGAACTGGGCAGGAGGATACTAGATCGGAGCCGATAATGAATACGCCCGGTCGCTGGGACCGTGACAAGATATGAATGTTGCTCAATCGACGATAGAGATCACCGATTTACGCTCATTCTCCTTCCAGAGATGTCCGGTCGTGGTCGTGGAGAACTTTTGGTCTGCGGAGGAACGACGATTCTTTCGTGAAGGGATGAACCAGGCGGCCTGGAAAAGTCTCTCCGATCTGCCGAACGTTCGGGACGATTTTCCCAATTCCGGCAACTGGGCAAAGGCTGAAATCGGCTCGCTGGAGGGTGAGCGGTTTCTCTCGCGGTTACAGCTTCCCTGCATTCGAGAGTGTATCGAGTCTTTCCCGAACATCGTCGGACGTCACGTGGGATTCAGTTACTATTCGTATGCTGCAGGGGATTGTCTCTTGACTCATGATGACACGGATCAGGGGCGTCTTGTCGAGGGCCGCAGAAGGCTGCAGCGCCGCATTGCAGTCGTCACGTATTTTCACGAAGAATGGAAGCCCGATTGGGGCGGAGAATTAATCATTTACGAGCGACGAGTAGATCGTGCTGACGGTTCCGTCAACCTTGTCCCAATGTATTGTATCGAGCCCCGCCCCGGGTCGCTTGTGATGTTCACCGTGCCTCGATTCCATCGGGTCTGTCGTGTGGATACCATGGCGGGCCGGCATCGCCGATTGTCGATCGCCGGATGGTTCATGACAGAGCATGCCTAGTCTCTTAGCAGACATAGAAGGCCACAACCTTTTTCCGGTTTAGCCGAACCAGTCGACGTCGTTCGCCGCTTTGCCCTGCTCCGCGAGATTGGGTGCTGATGCCGGTTGTGCGAGTACCTCCCGCACCAAGGTCACCAACTCATCTTTTCCGAACGGTTTGGCGAGAAACGGTAACGCTCCTCGTGTAATCCCATGACTGGCCAGCTCTTTATCAGGGTTTCCTGACATCAGGATGATGCGGAGGCCGTTCCGGATCGTCGCGGCGCGAATGGCCAGCTGATGGCCGTTGACGTGTGGAAATTGGTTGGACGCAGAGGAAAGCTGAAAGTCCGGAGGGGGTAAGACAAGGTCCGTCAGCAAGAGATCAATCGGCCCCTCATGCTGCGTGCAAATCTTTAGGGCTTCGGAACTGCCTTCCGCTTCGATCACGTGAAACCCCGCTCCTTCAAGCAAAGCCTTGCAGAGTTTGACGATCGACAATTCGTCGTCGACGACCAAGATGGTCGATGAAGCTTCTGATGGCCTGTCGGCCCGCTGACCCTCCATGTGTGGGTCCTCCTGCTCGCATCATAGTTCAGAACGCTCTAAGGGGCGAGAGAAACTTGTATTTGTGCACGTAATCCAACCTAAGGTTAGGATGGAGGTCCTGCTGAGGCTCGCATCAGTGCGAGAAAGGCGTGATTACTCTTGAAGTCCTCGGCTCTTGAGCGCCGCAAGCCGCACCGGATCAAGACTGATGTGGAGTGATCGCTCTTGGGTGACGTTCACGGCGCCGGCTGCCTGGCCCTTTGCTTTCCTGACCCATTTGCGGCGTGTATAGATGACATCGCCCTTGCCGCTCTTCTTCAAATCGCTATAGAGGAGGGCCAAGGTTGCCGCGTCGCGAAGGGTTTCGGGTGGGGGCTCAGTGCCTTTGGCGAGTCTCACGACGACATGAGAGCCGGGTGTGCCGCGGGCATGTAACCAGAGATCCTCACTCTTGGCCAGGCCGAACGTCAATTCATCATTCTCCCGGGCGTTGCGTCCGACGAAGATCGGGAGTCCGTCCGTCGACGTAAACCGCCGAAAGGGGCCTCGCCGGTCATTGGCTGAGCGACATCTATCAGAAGTCGGGTAAGCAATGGTGCCGGAGGCAGGGCGGGTAGGAACTCTGGGGGCAGGCGTCCAAGTTCCTAGCTCGGTCTCTTTGAGCTCGTCACGAAGTGTATGTACCTGCTGCTCCGCCCGTTCGATGCGCGGTTTGAGCTCGCGCTCGGCAGCGAGATATTTGCGATGCTTCCGAAAGTATTCATCCATGTTGCGCTGGGCCGATTTCGTAGGATCAAGCGGAATGGATATATCGGGTAACTTGTCATCGAAGTAGTCTGTCACCTCAATATGATCAGTCCCTTTCTTGATTGAGCTGAGGTTGGCTTTGATCAATTCTCCATACCGGGCATAGTCTCGATAGGTATTCGCTTTTGACAGATCACCCCGCCAGGCCTCAATCAATCGCAGCTCTTTCTTGAGTGTTTTCTTGAGGAATCGCACGCGTACATCCTTGGCCTGAGCAATCTCTCGTGCGGCATCCTGGCGCTGGTAGTAGGCATCGATTTCCTTTGAAATCGGGAACAGGGAGCCGGCAGCTCCGGTGAATCTGGCAGGTGCGTGTTCCCGTCCGGTCGTGTGTGCTGCCGGCAACGCATAGGGTTGTCCGACAAGAGCTTGCTGGTGGAGCAGGTCCCTCAGCACTCGTCGTTCGGCATCGAGGACCAGTACGTTGGCCCTTTTCCCGGTTAATTCACACACGATCGTCCCGGCCCCTCCCTTGCCTGTGATCTGGAGTTCAACGATACGATCATTCGAAATCTGACGAAGATCGTCGACCCTCGCTCCTTGGAAGTGAGCTCTAAGAAATTGACAGAATGGCGGAGGTGTCGAGGGATTGGGTAGTGAGCGGTCGGTGAGATGAAGACGAGCAGCTTCCGGTTCGGATGAGATAAGCAGCCGATGTGTCTGTCCGGGTACTCGAATGTCGAGCACCAACGTACAAGTTGTCGGCTGATGAATTTTCTGAATCCATCCTCCGAGTAACGACCTAGAAAGCTCCTGTACTATCTGTGACAGGTCGGAAGAGTTGAGGGTCATGAGTCAATGCCAACGCCGTTCTGTAGGTTGCGGCCTACTCGCATGGTGTCTCATACGAGCAGCCCGGGCACAAGTGTAATTGGTACGGGTAAGTGTTGTAGCGGACACTGTACGATGTGGAGTGAGAAGCCGCAAGAGCGGGACCAACTGTTTGTCATCGGCATTGCGTCCATTCAGAGCGGGTCGTATCGATGCAGAGCTCGAAGTTGCGCCCGACTTCTTATTACGCTAGAGTCTGGGGAGCATTACTTGCGTAGTCGTCCCGGTATGCTCCTTCTTGATCCGCAGCCGCTCGCGCAATTAAGAGATGAGTTTCGTCTGTCGATGCGGCGGTTGCTCATCGAGCTGTGCCAAGAACTGCATGCCGACTATTCCGATCTGGCGAGAGAGTTCTGGCTTCCCACCGGGTTCTTCGACGTCCTTCATTCAAGCCTCAAGTTAGAGACCTATTCCAGCTGGAAAGTTGTCGGGTGGATCGAAACACTCAATGATCTGGTCTATCTCCTCGATGTGCTCGGGCAATTGAAGATGGAGCAGGATCGACCCGATTTTGCGGCGCAGTTATATGACGAATGTCAGGAGAAGTTTTTTGAACATGGCTATCTTGACGATCTCTTCCCGACCGGGCGACCTCATGTCGGTGGACTTGAAAAGCGGTTGTTCGCTCTGTGTCGTCGGTTGGCCCAGGAATTGACCCAGGAGTCCTTGTGGTTTGACCCGGCGTCGTTGCTCAAATGGTGTGGCCAGAAGAGGATGGGACCATGGGATGTGTCGGGATCGCTGACCGATCATTTTGAGCGTGGCGAAGTCGCGGGAACGCTCGCTGGTGACCTCGATGGAGCATGGTGTTCAGCGCCGTCCCAGGTTCAACGCGCATTGCGGCAGTCGCCGGGACGCGTCACGTTTCGAGTGGAGCCGACCGGCATCACTGTGAAGGTCGGAAAGACCGTATCCTCAATCTGGTCGAGATGGGGAGAAAAGGGGCGATGGGAGTGGACCTACCATTCACCTGTGGTTGCCATCCAAAACGAGAACAACCCAATCACCGTCGGCCCATCCCTTGTCTACGGAAAGGATCGCCAGCCGAAGACAATGAAGCTCACGGCACGGCGACAGGTGGAGCGCATCGCCGGCGCCTGGCGGACCATCCAGTGCGCTTGGCCGGAAGGCCATGAAGTGTTGGCACTATTGACCTCGCGGATTGTTCCACTCCGGGCAAAGGGCGTGGTCAGTTTCAGCTATCGGCATCGGCCTGGGCTGTCCTTCATCAACTGTTTCGACCGCGGCAATCTGGATTTGATCGACGATCTCGTTCATGAGAATAGCCATCACCATTTGAATCTCCTGCTGCGCAAGCATGTCATGTTTTTGGGCGACCATAATCAGCAGATCTTCTATTCGCCTTGGCGGCGGAGCCTTCGCCCGCTACGCGGTATTCTTCATGCCACGTTCACGTTTACCATGGGTGCGCTCTTGTTCGAGCGGCTCGTGTCCTGGTCCGCAGGGCGAGACGGGGCAAAAAGATGGAAGAGCGCGGGGCTCACCCGGCGAGACCTGCAACGAGCGCGATTTCGTTGCTTGGAGGAGGTCGAGTCCGTCCGCTACTCGCTACAAGACCTGCACTATGCCGATCATCATCTCGGGTGGCTCACCGGTTCAGGTCAGCGCTTAGTCGGACAGCTGGAGGAAGCCATCAATCACGTCGAGCGAGAGAGCAAGCGATTCAAGCGCGATGTGGATCGTTCCAAGTTCGGCCCGACACTACGGAAACATATCAAAGAGCTCCAGCAAGCCCGCCAAACCTACGGACCGGTGAAGCTCAGCAAGGCGTAGGCGGCATGGTGGTGGTTCATCGGGGCCGCCTAGAGACTGAAGCTATTACTACGGTTCCACCGTCACATCCACAAAGGCCGGCAAGCTATCCGCTCCCTTTTTATCCGTCACCCGTAGTTTGAAGCGGTAGGTACGTGGTTCTGAAACCAACGGTGCTAGGAAGGAGGCCTCTGAGTTGTTGGCATCAAGGAGGGAGACTTTGCTGCCGCGTACTTGGCTCCAACTATAGTACAAGGCCTCGCCCTCCGGGTCGCGGCTTTTGAGGCCGCTCAGTTTCACTCTGGAGCCGGCCTTGACCGACTTGTTCGTCCCAGCGTCGGCGATCGGCGGGTCGTTTGGTTCATCGTTCACATTCACGTCCACGTCAAGAGAGCCTTGTTTGCCTCGATTGGTGACGGTGATGGTGGTCTTTCCATTGCCGACAATCTGAAGCAGGCCGGCCTTCACAATCTTAATGACTTTGTCATTGGATGATGTGTAGCTGGTGCCGCTGGCCGGTGTGCTGATACCCCGGGTGACGCCGTCGGCGAAATCGCCGACAACCGGGAGTTCAAAAACCTTGCCCAGCGAATCGACGTGGCCGAACGCGGAGGATTGTCCTGCCCGTCCCAGTTGCAAAGGTTTATCCGTCTCAAAATCAATGGCAGTGAGGGCGGCAGTCGGTTCCACATTTACGATCACCTCGTCGAAAATCGATCGCGTGCCCAACCGCCCGCGGGAGATTTCGGCCACGGCCAATAATCGCATCGGTCCGATGCCGTCGTGAGGCACTTTCAGCGGACCGCCAAAGGCGGGGTCCTGTTCAGGCAGTCCAATCATGGCCACGGGCGCCACGATCGAACCGGTGGCCGTCGAATCATCCTGTTCGACCAGTGTGTCGTCCTGCTCGCCGTACCAATAATAGCGGACCTTGACGAGACCCATGTCTTTTCCCAAATCCACACGGGCCGTAACAGTGCTTCCTGACGTGACCGTGGACCCTTCCTTCGGCCACGCGATATTGAAGGCGAACGACTGTCCAGTCAGGAAACAAAAGTAAAGCGTGAAGATGAATAGTTTGACGAGAAGGGGAGAGAAGAGGTTGCTCTCAACCTGATGGCAGTTCACGTTAAGCTTTCTATGACCCACACTCACCTTGTCAGGTGGTACGGGACATCGGTGAGAATGACGCGGTCTTTGAAGAGCAGTGCGGCTTTGAGCATCAGCGCCCGCTGATTGTGCAGGATATTCTGCCACCACCTGGCAGGAAGAATCTCCGGGATCACGACGGTCACCCAGGTGTTCGGGTCTTTCTCCAGTACTTCCTCGATGTAATCGAGCAGCGATCCCAGGATTGAGCGGTAAGGGGAAGACAGAGCGATCAAATTGACCCCACCACCCCATTGGGCCCACTGAATCTTGACCTTGGCGCTTTCTTCCTGGTCAAGGTCCACATAGACGGCACGAACCTCACCAGGTCGACTTCTGGCATAGTCCAATGCTCGGACGACGGCGCGATTCAAGCCGCTGATCGGGATGATCACGATATTGCGACGGGGCAATGGAGGCCGTTCCCCTCGACGGTCCAGTGCGATCTGCTCCGTGACGGCCTTGTAGTGCGAGCGAATCCCTTGAAACATCAGAAGAAGGACGGCGATGAGCAGGAACACGATCCAGGCGCCCTGCGTGAACTTGGTGCTGGCGATGATGATGGTCGCGATACCGGTAGTCAGGGCGCCGGCCCCATTGACGATCAGTTTGGTCTGCCAGTGCGGGCCTTTCTTGACGAGCCACCGTTTCACCATGCCGGCTTGGGAGAGGGTGAACGACATGAACACGCCGATGGCATACAATGGAATCAGCGCGTGAGTATCCCCTTCAAATACGACAAGCAAGAGGCAGGCGAAGACTCCGAGAATGATGATACCGTTTGAGAAGACCAGGCGATCACCGAACGTGGCCATCTGATGGGGCATGAATCCGTCCCGCGCCAGGATCGACGCCAGGTTCGGGAAGCCTGCGAAGGCGCTGTTCGCCGCCAGCACCAACAATGCCATAGTGCCGATCTGAACCGCATAATAGATGAGCCCAGTGCCGAACGTGACGCGAGCCAATTGCGAGACTACCGTTTCATCCACCTTGGCCAGGATGCCGTAGTGATAGGCCATCCAGCTGATCCCCATGAACAGCGATGCCAGGATCGTGGACATCCAGACCATGGTGATTGCGGCATTTTGGGATTCCGGGGCTCGAAAGGCTCTTACCCCGTTTGAAATGACTTCCATGCCAGTGACCGTCGAACAGCCTACAGCAAAGGCTCGAAGCACTAAGAATAGGGTAAGAGTTTCTGTTTCCATAGGGTGTGTCGGAGGGGGAGGGGATCCGGAGTAGGAGAGGGACCGAACTGTACCCACGATGACAAGGAGGCCCAGCGCTCCAATGGCAAAATAGGTTGGGACGGCGAAGAACTTTCCTGATTCGCGAACCCCGCGCAGATTCATCACGATCATGAAGAGAATGGCGACAAGGCCCAAGGCTTCGCGATGGATGAACAGACTCGGGATGGCCGACGTGAGTGCCGCGATGCCTGCCGCCACGCTGACGGCCACAGTCAAGACATAATCGATCATCAGGGCCGCCGCAGCCACCAGGGCCGGTATATCGCCCAGGTTGGATCGGGCAACCACGTATGCACCGCCCCCCTGCGGATATTCATAAATGATCTGGCGATAGGAGATGGTCAAGACCAAGATCAAGAAAAGAATGGCCAGACTGACCGGGATCGACCAGGCGACTGCGGCAGTTCCGGCGAGCATGAGCACGAGCAGGATTTCTTCGGTCCCATAAGCGACGGAGGAAATGGCATTCGATGAGAAGATGGCAAGGGCGATCGTTTTCGATAGCCGTTCGTGCCTTGCTTGAGCAGTCTTGAGCGGATCTCCGACGAGCCAGCGTTTCAGGATCATGGAGGGATTATCGCATAAACTTCCCAAATGGGAGAATGTTAAGATGGCCTCGGCCGTAGGGCGAAAGACTCAGGTTGGTGACAATTTTAGTGATTGTTGCCATGTTCAGCGATTGTGAGACCGTCTCATGTTAAGAGAATTCCGGTACGACGAGAATCGAAAGGGCAAAGCTCCGGCGGATAGTGAACTCCTCCGCGTTCTGCGCACGAACAAATGAAACACGCTGCATAGGGCCGGCCGCCTCTCTGATCGATTGATTATCTTCCCCCAGACAAATAAATATACCACCATAGAATCAAGGCGTTATATGGCCCGCTCTTCTTTAACGCATTGACAGCAAATGGCGGGGGTCTGTAGGGTGATACCATGACGTCCAGAACGACGTCGACTGTCCCATCTCTCGCGCATTCCCTCCCACTCCCGCGCGTCTGATTCCTCAGTCTTTGCCTCCGTTTCTTCGAAGCACGACCGTCATCGAGTCCAGCATTGCATGGCCAACCGCGCATGTCAGAGGGTTGGTGTCTTCTGCACCTGGGGTGCATGGGGCGCCGACAATGAGAGAGGAGGAATCATGATGAGAACGACCACGACAAAAGGTGCGGTTATTTGGATGGTGGTGCTGCTCGCAGCATTATCCATACCGTCAACATCATCTGTGCAAGCCGAAGATTCGCACATGAAAGGATCCATGGTTGTCCCTCCAACACAAGCGCGTGCCGTTCCGATAGGAGAACGTGCTGTTGTGGCCTCCGGAGCAGCGGAGGATACGCTCAAGGCGTGTCAGGCCAGAATCCCGGAGTCGGCCAGTGCCGGGCAACGCGTGTTGGCTGAGCAAAGTTGTGCCGGTGCAGAGCAAACGAGGAACGAGATCCGATTGGCACCGAAATTGTGAATGGATATTCTAACTTGCACCTGATGGAGGAGGGGATGGGTGAACAGAGGCACACGAGCACATCCGAAGGGATCTCAAACCGGAGGTGATGAACATGTATCAGATTTATAGCCTCGTTGCGATTGTCGTGTTGTTGTGGGGCATCACGATTTGGGCCTCGATCCCAGAGGAAGAGGCAAATAGACGCTCTTGATCGGTCAATCAGACTCGTGGCCAAAGTCGGGCGCATGTAGTTGGCAGAGAGCGGTGTTCGTCTATGGTGAGCAGTAGTTCTTTTGCGAGAACAGGACACCGAACAGCACAGAAGGGGAAATGATGGACGGTACGATCGCAACGAGCAGCCGAAGCCCGACAACTCGATGGTCCTTCTTGGACGGGGTCCTCGGCGATAAGGCGGTCAAAGTGATGGAGACCCTGGACGGGCTCGGCTACGTCACGACAGGAGTGAGTTTCCTGGCCGTCAGCGTCGTGCTGTTTGTCCGTGCCTGGTATGCCTTCATGAGTGGAGTGGGATCCGACGCGGTGCTCGCGGTCCTCGGCCTGGTGCATGATCTCTTATTGGTCATCATCTTGTTGGAGCTGTTCAGGACCACCATCAATTTCGTAAAGACCAGAGTGATTACCCTGGAACCGTTTCTGTATATCTGCGTGATCGCGTCAACGCGGCGCATTCTGACCACCGGAGCTCAAATTTCGTATATGAATGAACTCACCGATGTGGTGTTCAACCGCTATCTCATGGATCTTGGGGCGAATGTGCTCGTCGTCGTGGTCTTGATTGTCGCCATCTATGTCTCGCGGCGGGCATCCCTCCCGGCCATGACGGAACGGACTGAAGTGACTCAGGGACCTGATCGCAAGGGCGAGAGCGCAGCGTCGTCTCGGCGGGAGATCGACGGACCGCTCGTCAAGTTCAAGAAAGAATACACATGAGACTGAGCGAGAGATGGCCATAGCCGTCTCCTGGATTCACGGCTTTAGTTGAGAGAGGAGGTTAAGATGAGAGTCAAGAGCGCGCTCGTTCAGCAGGCGTTGGCGGGGGGCACGGTTATTTTAGTACTCGGTGCGCTCTCGATGATCTGGCCCGTGATCATTACCCTCTTTGTTGGTATTCTCCTGCTGCTCCAATCTTGCAGTGCCGAACAGGAGATTGGGGCGATGTTGTAGACCGAGGTCGGTAATTGGCCGATTGTCGTCGGTTCTATCTAGCCACACGGTTTTCCTGCGATGTTATCACCACGGCGGATCGTGGCTGGTGATACACCGAAGATGGAGCGACGACCTCCATCAATATGCGGGTCGATTACGATGGTGAGGCTAAAACGCAATGGGCCCACCGTGGCGGGGTCGATGCGCCCACTGGCGACAGGCCTGCGATTCCAGGCCCGATCTTCTTTCAGTGATCCTTCGGCTTGTTGCGCAGGAGGGCGAGCTAAGTGGTGGCGGGGCAGGGATGAGGAACTATTGAATCGATGATCTGTTGCGCCTGGTTCAGCCCCGCTGCTTCGGCTTCGTGGCGAGACGCGAATGGGCCGTTAGGGCAGGCGGTGTTTTCGACCCACGGTGTTTGGCGGAATTTCTCACTGACCAAATAGCTACACGTCCATTGGTCATCTTCGCGTTTGTTCGCATACAATTGGATTGTGCGGTCCTTATACTGATGCCGATGCACGGGATACTCCAGCATGGCGCGACCCTTTGCGTGCACTGCCAGATATGACTTCAGATTCTGGAGTGTAGACAACCGCGACGGAGCAGCTGAATTCCGTTCCAATCCTTTCACCTGTCGCATCAACGACCACACCAGGGCGCCTATCCATCCGATCACTGTCCAGCCCAAAACTAGATTGAGGGCGAAGATCGGAAAACGCTTGTCGTGGTTGCGCGCCACGGCGACAAAGCTCGGGATGAAGTAGACCAGCATCCCTGGACCGTGCAAACCATAATTTCCGAGTTCCAGCATGGGTTGTTATTTCTCTTTTCCCAGTGTTTCTTCAGCCTGATTGTGCAACTTTCTCGGGCTGTGCATTGGTCAATGCCAGGCGCTTCTCCCCAAGATCGCTCGATACCCTTGCGTTGCGCGATACGGCCCCCAGTTCGAGAGTGAGGAGTCTGGTTGACATTCTCCAGGCTCGTGCTCCCGATTTCTCGGCGGCCGTTACTTTTATGGCGTTGGCTTCAGGGGACCTATCCATTCACCGTTAGGAATCGGCCATCGCTCAATGTTTCCTGCAGTGAACATCGAGAATCCTTTATCATCATAATTGTTGATGAGCACAATTGATGGTTGTTCTTTGTCGGAACGACGATGCCAATACCAGCCTTTCTTCACCGGCCTCTCTGTCGTCCAGGTCGATGCCTCTGCCAGTGGCCCAGATGCTTGTTCTTTCATCACTTGGCAATAGATCGCTTCTGCATCTTCATGAGAAACCCAAAAGACTCTCATCATCATTTCCAAACACTTAGCCTTCAACTTTTTGTAATTGATACCCGCCAGTTTGTCCTCAATCATCGCGGCTGCTCCAAGGGGCATTCCATTCAACGTCCACGAGCATCACATGCCCCACCTTCTCATCACTTATTTGAGTAACCTTGTCTCGATAGATACGTCGGCATCTACAAAAGAGCATTCACACCGATTATTTCTCTTTCTCCAAATCTTCACCAAGTAAAGTGCATTGCCTTCGACCAATCCCAAAAACCGAGACAGCTTAACCTTTTCCGAGTCCAGTTCATGAATATACCCGTCAAAGACCTCAACACTCCGTGATGTATTATAGCGAATCTGAACGGGGCCTCGTACTAGGAAAGACCATAGGCGAGATCACGAGCAGTCAACATCAATTGATGGGGCGATACTCCAATACGCATGGGGAAGTAGTTCGGTATCAGGGCGTTCACTCCTATGCCCACGGTGTTCCCAGCTCCCGATTCAGTGGTCTCATGGGTGAATGATTCGACACTAAACGGAGATTCTATGTAAACAACGGTACCATTTATGTTGGTAGTTGGATTGCTGAGCTCCGGAGGCGGCGGGCCTCGGTGGAGCCAAGCCAGGCCACGTCCGGTCCATTTCGTACTCGTTCCCTCCTGAGCAATTGTGAACAGACGGCAGCCAGCCCTTCCATTATGCTTCTCCATAAATAGGTCGATGCGTGTGACGCAGACAAGAGGCCTGGTTTCCATTCGATGGGAATCTGCCTAGCACGCCATTGGGTGCGGAGGGAGGATGTATGCTCTGTCAACGCTGTCGAGGACTCCTTGTACAAGACACCTTCGGTGAATTGAACATCAAGACAAACTCTCTAGACCCAGCCACACGCTGTATCAATTGCGGGTGTATTGAGGATGCCGTCGTTCGCGCGAATCACCTCCAGAGTGTGGTGAGAATGCGGGAGATCTCGCACAGAGAGCATGCCTCTCAAGCGTCTGTCTCGATGCGATGAACAGATGGTAATGGTCACCGTGTAGAGGACGGAACAGGTCGATTGATGGACAATGAACATGCCCTTGCGGCAGAGGTGCGCCATGACCAGATACGTATTCCCTACGGTTGCGACGTTGGCCTTGACGTCAGTGATGGTGGGGATCGGCCCTGCGTGCGCAGAACCATTTGAAGATTCGTCCGAATCCACTCAAAACTCGAATCCAGAAGGGAGGTCTAAGTCGAGTCAAGAGGCAGCCCCTTCGGTTATGGACCCCGGGATGCAACATATGCAAAGAGGGCAGCCAGATTCACGGGCTTCTGTAGCGCCACCGAACCGTGATCCCACCATGTCGACGAATCCGGATGCAGCCCCTCCTTCACCAGACTCAGGGAATGCCGCAACCGAGAGGACGGGGGAGAACCAGGAGTAAAAATAGCCGACAAATGGTTCGAACGTCGCCACGAGATTGGCTCCTCAACGAGCAGGATTCGCGATGGTGGTGAACAATAAGAAATCATGCATTAGAGCTAGAACGAGAAAACGTCGTGAGAACGTAGCGAAGAAAAGCGTCGCCAGATGTCTCCGCAAACACTTTCGACGGCCTTCCTGATCTTGTGCTCATTGGTGCTGTACCAGCTCGCCTTGATTTTCGCGCCTTTTTTTACCCCAATTCTGTGGGCGCTCATCCTGGCGCGGCTTTTTTTCCCTCTCTACGAGTACCTGTTACGGTTCCTGCGTGGACAGCGGACGCTCTCTGCTGCGTTGAGTACGATCGTGGTAACACTTATTGCCATCTTGCCGGTGGCGTATCTCGCCTTCTTGGCGGTGACAGAAACTATTCATGCCTATCAAACCGGCATGGCCTGGGTGCAGAGCGGTGGAATCCAGCGCGTTCCTGCTGCGGTCTCGCACGTACCCGTGATCGGCCCTCTTTCGGAAGGGGTGCTAGAACGATTTGTAGAAGCTTATGGGGACCTCCAAGGATCATTGCTCGAAGGAGGAAAGGCGGTCAGTGCAGTCCTCTTCACGGGCGTCAGCGGGCTTGCCAAGAATACGTTTGAACTCATCACAGACTTCTTCATTATGCTATTCACCCTCTTCTTTTTCTTTCGCGACGGCGAGCGTCTCTACACTAGCTTTTATAATGCGATGCCCATCGAGGCGGGTCATAAAACGGTCATTTTTGATCGCCTGATCCAGACCATGCGGGCGGTGGTGCGTGGCACGTTGCTCACAGCTCTGGCACAAGGCGTCGTAGCGGGGCTGACCTATTGGGTGCTTGATGTCCCATTCCCGGTATTTCTCGGTTCGATAAGCGCTCTCTTATCTTTGTTGCCGTTCGGAGGCACGGCATTGGTATGGATTCCCGTGGCCGCGTATCTGTTCTGGACCGCTGCGCTTTGGAAAATGATCGTCATGATCGTCGTGGGTGTGGGGCTCGTTGGGCTCATGGACAATATCCTACAGCCGATTCTCGTCGGCTCAGACGCAGATTTACCCGTTCTCTTTCTCTTCTTTGCCTCCGTCGGTGGCCTGATGTACTTTGGTTTTATCGGACTATTCTTGGGCCCGATTCTCTTGGGGATCGCTATCGCTGCCTTCAAGATCTACTGTGACAACTATCAAACTCCCTCCAGCCAGGTGATGACGGGCGAAGGAGCCGTCCGCATCGATTCCACTCCTAAATAAGGCTAACTAGAGAACGAACCCACATCCATCGGGTTAGCATGGAGAAGGCCCTCGGGAACATACCAGTGGTTACATTGGCGTTTAATGCGAGAATCTTACATCGACAGTTCCAAAACACTCCTTGCACATAGTCAGCGGCCTGCTGAAGTGTCTTGACCGCCGACCTGTGGGAAAGCGGAGATCATGGCCGCATCTATCGCATCAGCCTCAATCTTACTCATAGATCCTGCTCCTGAGCTCCACGAAATCATCCGCCGATACTTTTCGAGCGCTCTGGTGAATGTGTGTTCCTCGTATAAGAAAGCTGTGATGTATATACCGCTGAACCTCTACCAAGTCGTCATCTGTCCTCAGCGCATTGCTTCAGTCGACGGGTATTCTTTACTCAGCCTCAATCGGCTTCACCATCCTTGCTCGCCCTTTATTGTCACGACGGAGCGAGAGGAAGTCGCTGCCGTGCGGCAAGCCATAGAGCAGGGCGCCCTTGGGTTCCTGCACGGAACCACGACGACCCCGAACATCATCTGCATCATTGAAGACCTGTTGTCACTCTACCAATTGCGTTGTTCTCTTGAACGTGGCGCGACGTGGACGACCAAGTATAGCCATCAACTTCGGAGGAACCTCATTCGTAAGTCCAGAATGCTGAGCGATACCAGACAAGACAACCGAGTGATGTGCGAACAAACGCTCACGGCCGTAGAAGGCAGCACGCTGGCATTTCAAGCCCAGGCCAATCATCTCCTAAGCGAGGCACGACAGAGAATGTGGGAATACTGATGCTTTCCCCGCTGGAATTCTTTAGGCGCCGGACATACGTAGCCTTGTGGAGATGCTGCAACCTCTTTCTTTATCGTCACATGATCGACGATGCTTTTCCCTAGGTTCACGCTCCATCAATTGGTTAGCTAATGCTTATCCACGGTATTCTCCCAGCTGCGGATACGATGGCCGCATGCGAGAATGAGTTCAATCTAAACGGAGGACACGATGAAAATAGGAATATTATCGATGTTGGTGGTTGGATTGTTGGGATCCGGAGCTGGCATGACCTACGCTGCTGATCCCATGGCGGAGAAAGAAGCGAGTCCCACGATCAAAGAGCGCTTCTCGAACGATTCGTTCAAGGGAACGTTGTTGAGAATTGAGGGAGAGTATTACTCGATAAAAGATGATGATGGCAAAGAGCATAGGATCCATGTCGATAAGAGCACGAAGTTGGACACGGTGAAACCGGGCGACCTGGTCAAAGCCTATGTCACGGATCAAGGCCATACGACAACCTTGCAACGAGTGAACTGAATCGATGCTCCTAACATAAGCAATGAACTAGGTTCCCTCCCAGTACCCGTTGGGACGTGGTGACGTTAGCATGCGACTCGAATGAACGCAGTGGACATATTGTGAAAGGTAATGGAAACGTTATCGCGCATACATGATATAAAAATTGCGCTGTTTCGCGGAGGGCTCCGTTCTTGAAAAAGGATGGAGCTTTCTGTTTGTGGCGGGGTGAAACTCAATCGCTACAAAGTTCGTGTCACATGGCTGATAGATGCGGGCTGAACATGTTGTCCTTGCCTATGCGGTGGCGTGGGGAGCCGTGTTTGTGACGTTACTAGCTGCTGAAATCACCATGAAATCGAGTAGGAATCTATATACAGAACCCTGCTTGGATAAGGTTAAGGTTATAGACACGCTATTTTGGGTCGGCGGGTCCAGATGATCGGTACCGATCCATTGAAGCAGCGCGAGAGAATTTGAGCTTTAAGGTATGAGTATAAACCTAGACTCTCTCCTCGTTGACGTTCGAACCGCTTTCGAGGACCCCTCTTCTCATGCGTAAAGTCAGATTGCCTCCGTATGTGACGTTCCTTTGCTGGAAATGTTGGATCGTTGAAAATCCAAGCAGGCTGCTTCCGCCCAGAGGGGCCTCGTTCGGTATCTGCCGTGAATGCGGAACTATAAATTGGCTGTATACTTATCAACCGGAGTCTGCAATCCGGCCAAAGACGCAACTCTGAGCGTCTCCGGGGTTTTGCGAGTGATCCATGTCGACAGCGAAGCCGCAGCACGGATGCTGGCCATCACGTGGGCGATGATCGCACTCGCCACTCATTGGCACCGCATGGACACGAGAATCGATGCCCGCATTTATTCCCTTCGGAGGTCTCATTCGGGACGTGCAGTTGAACGATGATCCATCGCGGAAGGGCTCTACGGTGGAGGATGTGGTCGGATGAGAGCGAGGCTTCTATGACCGTCCCAACGAGTGGCCGGGTCATGTGCGGATGGACAGGGTGCTGTGTCCGTTCCGCTGAGAGAGTCGGGTGATTGTTCCATACAGCACGCTCTGGCCTGATCGGTTTGAGACGGTCGTCTTCACTCGCTATGTACTCTTGTAATGGGAGAGTAGGCAGGGCCGCTTCTCTCTCATGGTGTGGAGAAAAGCGGCCCTAGAGTTGCTAGGCTTTGGCAACGGGCTTCTTGCCCCTAGTAAACTTATTCACCAAGGTCTCTTTGCGCTTCATCACCGCCGTCTCCAGTGCTGCCCAGTCGAGTTTGCTTTCTTGTGCCATTGGGAACATTTCCCCTTCTTCTTCCTCAATATGATGCTTCAGCAACTCCCCCAGGACGGTGAATTTGGCCTGAAAGGCGTCATCCTTTGGTGCGAGCTTCTTCAGTTCCTTGATGAGCACGTGAACGAGATGATGCTCTTCGACGGCCTCGTTCATCTGTTCGTCTTCGTCAATGGCCTCACGAATGGCAGGATAGATGAGCGTCTCCTCCAAATCTGCATGGACCTCCAGCTCCATAATTGCGGTAGCGGCAATGTCTGCCTGCGCTTTCCCCTCTGCTGATTCGAACTCCTCGAAGAGCCTTTTTACCTTCTCATGATCCTCTTTCAACATGTCGATCACTCCGGGTGCGACTGCGGCTTTGCCTGACATAGTTACCTCCAGATGTTAATTTGTTGTGTGAATGTTCGCCTATCCTATAGGACTTGCCATGAGGTCGTACTAGGAAGACCTATAGTAGGGAGAAGATAAATGATCCGGAAATCAACACCACGACGGGAAAAACGATCTCAGCAGATTGTGGAGGGTGGCCGCGGATTGACGTGTCTATGCGCTCAACAGTAGGACAACGGAATGCAACGGGACGATGCAGGTTTTGATGTATGCGGGGCAGGTAGATGGGATTGGATCAATCCGCGCCAATGAGTTGTGTAAGGGCCAGCTATCACTCGCCGTAGGACACAAGAAAAAACCTATGGAACCGTCCCGGGCTGCACGTCCGAGACAGTTCACAGGCTACGAGGAAGGGCCGTATGGTTAGCCACCCTCCCTACGACTTTTGATCCTTTTTGTAGACGACGACTGCCGCCACTACCACTCCAAGAATCGCCGCACCGAATAACAATCAATTTGCATCTATCATGTTCCTTCCGTGCATCGGCTAAACTCACAAATTTTCTATTTACAGCGCTGGGTTATACCACAATATGAAATTCTTCTTTTCTGTATGCCCGATTGCCGCATGGCGCGGTGAGCCCGTGCCTTAAACAGGCGTATCTAACCGTCAATCGTCCTGTGCTTGAAAATTATCCCTACGCTAGGGAACGGCCTAGCGGCAGCAGCTCTATCCGAATAGTACATTCATATGTTCAGTAGGAGGATCCTATTTGATAGACCGTCTGCGTTCAGCGGCAAGGGTAAGCAGTCTGTGAGTGACATGATCGGTATGAAGGAGATGGAAGAATGAAACGGAACAAGAAGGATAGGGATACTCCAAAGACAAGCGACCTGGCTCCATTTCAGGAGACCAACGACGAACAGATCCTCACAACCAACCAGGGCCTTCGGATCAACGATGATCAGAATTCTCTTAAAGCTGGCCCACGCGGGCCCTCGCTACTCGAAGATTTTCATGTACGCGAGAAGATCACCCATTTTGACCATGAACGCATTCCTGAACGCGTGGTACATGCGCGCGGTGCGGCCGCGCACGGCGTTTTTCAGGTCTATGAGTCGATGGCTTCCGTGACCAAAGCGGGATTCCTGCACAATCCTTCGGAGCGGACGGCAGTCTTCGTGCGCTTTTCAACCGTGGTGGGATCGCGCGGCTCCTCGGACCTGGCGCGGGACGCACGTGGGTTTGCCGTCAAATTTTACACGCATGATGGAAACTTTGACCTCGTCGGAAACAATATTCCAGTGTTTTTTATTCAGGACGCGGTGAAATTTCCCGACTTGGTCCATGCGATCAAACCGGAACCGCATCAAGAAATTCCGCAAGCCTCGAGTGCACACGATACCTTCTGGGATTTTATCTCCTTAATGCCGGAATCAATGCATATGATTATGTGGGTCATGTCCGACCGAGCGATTCCACGAAGCCTCCGGATGATGGAAGGGTTCGGCGTGCATACGTTCCGGTTCGTCAACGAGAAGGGCACGTCGCGCTTCGTCAAGTTTCATTGGAAACCTCTCCTGGGCGTGCACTCCGTCGCCTGGGATGAGGCCCAAAAGATTTCGGGGGTGGACCCCGACTTTCATCGTCGCGACCTGTGGGACGCGATAGAGCGGGGCGACTTTCCTGAATGGGAACTCGGTGTCCAACTGGTTGAGGAAAAGGACGAGCACCGCTTCGATTTCGATCTGCTGGACGCGACCAAACTTATTCCTGAAGAACTCGTTCCGGTGAGACGCATTGGAAAGTTGACGTTGAACAAGAACCCGGAAAACTTCTTTGCCGAAACGGAGCAGGTGGCGTTTCATCCAGGCCACCTGGTATCCGGAATCGAGTTTTCTAATGACCCGCTTCTCCAGGGCCGCCTCTTCTCGTACACAGACACGCAACTCATCCGGCTCGGTGGCCCGAATTTTCATGAGATCCCGATCAACCGTTCAGTGGCCCCTGTCCACAACAATCAGCGAGACGGGCATATGCGGCAAACCATCAATCAGGGCAGGGTCAGCTATCATCCCAATTCGTTGAGCGGCGGCTGTCCAATGCAGGCCAAGGCCGATGTAGGCGGGTTTGTCAGTTATGCAGAGCGGGTGGAAGGGGCGAAGGTGCGCGCCCGGAGCGAGAAGTTTTTCGACCATTTCAGCCAGGCGTCTCTCTTCTGGAACAGTCAGAGCCATGCCGAGAAGGCGCACATCGTGCAAGCCTTGCGCTTCGAGTTGGGCAAGGTGGCGGTGCCGGCGATTCGCGAGCGCATGGTCTTCTTGCTCGCACAAGTGGACAAGACGCTCGCGGGTATGGTGGCGCAGGGCCTGGGTATGGCTGTTCCTATGAAAGTCGAGGGTCCCCTCAACCAGAGCGTCCCTGCAGACGGTCAGCCGAAGCAGTTTCAGCCGGAACCGCCTGTGCGTACCATTGATCGTTCCCCTGCGTTGAGCATGGCGAATACAGTGAAAAAAGGCATCGCGACACGGAAGGTCGCCATTCTCGCCGCGGATGGCGTCGACGAGACCGCTCTCACCGGGATGAAGAAGGCTCTGACGGCGGCCGGGGCTCAAGCCAAAGTGGTAGCGCCGAGACTTGGACTCCTGAAGGGAGCGAAGGGGGCGCAGATCGTCATCGATTTTAGTTTTTTGACCGCTGGGTCTGTCCTCTTTGATGCCGTGTATGTGCCTGGTGGCGAACAGAGTGTGGAAATTCTTAAGGGTGATGCGAAAGCAATCGTCTTCGTCAAAGAAGCGTATCTCCACTGTAAACCAATTGCTGCGACCGATGCCGGTCTCGAACTATTGCTGGCGGCTCAGCCGGGTGGAGACAAGAAGGCCATAAGTCACGCCGAAGGCGTCGTGCACGATGAAACCAAACTGCTCGCGGGAGATGAAGGCATCGTCACGGGGCGAGGAACACAGATTGTTCAAGTTGCAGGCAAGTTCATCAAGGCGTTGGCTCAACATCGGCACTGGGACAGGGAGAGCAAAGGACAAATGTCGGCATAATGCGTTGTGCCGACGGCACAGGACAACAAAGTTTTATAAGGGGAACATTATGAAAAAAGAACAATTGCGGGAACTGCTGTACCAGGCCCTAGAGACGGAAGCCGGGGGCGTGCAAGTTTACGAAACCGCCGTCCGCTGCGCAATCAACGAAGATTTAAAGGAAGAATGGGAGAAGTACCTGGAGCAGACGCGCACCCACGAGCGCATGATGCGATCGATCCTGGAGTCGATGGGATTGGATCCGGCGAAGGAGACGCTGGGGCGGCAGGTCGTCAGGCACAAGGGCGAAGCCTTAGTCGAGGCGATGAAAATGGCGCTCAAGGGCAACAACCCTCAGGCGGCTCAACTCGTGGCCGCGGAATGCGTAGTCACCGCAGAAACCAAAGACCACCAAAACTGGGAGCTGCTCGGGGAAGCGGCCAAAAAACTTCCCGCCGCTGAAGCGAAGACTCTCAAGGAGGCCTGCGGACAGATTGAGGACCAAGAGGACGAACACCTCTACCACTCCATGGGCTGGAGCCGGGAGTTGTGGATGGAGTCGCTCGGACTGCCGGCTGTGCTTCCGCCGCCAGAGGAAGCACAAGATGTCAAAACCGCCGAGGAAGCCGCTCATGCCAAAGAGTCGAGGAAACAGATGGTGCAATCTTAGGCGAGCCCAAATCTTCTTCAGAACGAGAGCCACCCAACTTACGGCATCATCGGCCCGAAGCACCATTATTCATGATCGATCCATGACTGGCGGTCAGCGAAGATGGGATGCCATGACTCTCACACAGTGGCAGCACCAGCGTAGCCGTCGTACCATTCCCTGGCGAGGATCTGAGCTCGAAATGGCCGCCTAACGACAACATCCGCTCGCGTATACTACACAAGCCAAACCCGCGTGCCGGAGCATTTGCTGTCTTAGTCGCGCACAATGGGTCAAATCCTACACCATGGTCGCAAACTTGTGCGTACAACGATCCGTCACGCAGGTCGAGCGTAAGCATCGCCTCATGCGACGCAGCATGTTTAATACAATTGAACAGAAGCTCACGGATCGACTGAAACAGGAGCAGCGCTTGATCCTCAGGGATCGTTGGAATCGGCGTCTTGACTTGTATCGAGACGGCGAGATTGTGCTGCTGCATTTGATCCGTGAGCCATTGCAGTGCCACCGGGAGGCCAGACACGGCTAAAGCCGGAGGACTGAGCTGTGAAATCAACGTTCGCGTGTAGGTCAGGGCCTTGTCTGTGAACCCGTCCACATCAGTAATGATCTTCGCGAGCGGAGGCGGCATGGCCTGCCGTTTCGCTAAGGTAAGTTTCATCCGGGTCAGGGCCAGAAGCTGTGCGAGTTCATCATGCAGATCCGCCGCCAGCCGCTTGCGCTCACGCTGTTCCGTATCGGTGAGTTCCGCAGCCAAGCCTCGTAGCCGAGTCTGCGTTGCGGCCAATTCCTCGGTCCGCTCAGTCACTTGTGCTTCCAGGTTGTTGTTCAGCTGCCGCAGCTGTGCTTCTGTTCGTTTGCGTTCCGTAATGTCATTAAAGAGAATTCCAACCTTTCTCCCACGCGCCTCGCCAAAAGGGTAAGCATACCCTTCGTACCAGCGCTGCAGGTCGGCAGTGGGAAACTCGAATCGCCTCGCTTCACCAGTCAAGGCAACCTGGCCGAACATTTCAAACCAGTGGTCTTCATGATAGAAGGCCACTGCTCGTAAGCTTTTGCCAGGGGCATGAGTAATGCCAGTTTGCTTTTCAAAGGCCGGATTGGCTTCGAGAAACTTGTAGTCCACCGCCATATTGTTCGCATCAAGCACCACTTGAATGACGCAACACCCTTCATCTATCGACTCGTAGAGATGCCGGTAACGTGCCTCAGACGCACGCAACGTTTGCTCGGTCTGCTTGCGTTCCGTGATATCGTAGAAGCAATTGATCGCTCCTGTGATGTGTCCTTGCTTGTTAGTCAGCGGAGTAATATTGACGATGACGATAACCCGCGAGCCATCGGGCCGTTCGATATGCACTTCTGCGTCATGAATCTGCGGTACGTTGCCACAGAGCACGTCGCCCATAGGACATTGCTCGTGTGGCATAAAACTGCCGTCCGGGCGGTACAGCTTGAATGAGCCGCAGAACCGCTCATCGCTGTCGTCCGGAGCGGGTTTGCGGCCCCACAGTTCCGCTGCACGGTTGTTGTACTCCCGGATGATACCGGAGGCATCACAGGAATAGACAGCAATAGGGGCCATGTCGAATAAGGTCCGATAGCGCCGCTGGCTTTCGCGTAAGACTGAATCATCATGAGGTTCGAACTCGTTCGTGTTGTTTGGGCGGTTCATGTGCATCCCCGTAAGGAAGCAGTGAGGCTATTTCGATTTGTCCGAGGAGTATAGAAAACCTCACGCGTATAAACTCAGGAGCGGGAACATCATGCCCGAGAGACAATAGGGGGACTGGTCAACTTTGATCACTTTGCAGGAATTGATCAGACAGCGAAATGTGTGCTGATTTTGTGATCAAGCCCACTCCAGTCCTCTCCACTCAAGCTAACACCCGGTTTGGTTCTACACTCTTTTATGCAATGCGCCACCAAAGCAAAAGGTGGGCAGGAAGGAATGAAACCGGTTTACTGTCGAAAAGCCACTGCCCCTCGGGGTTCTCCCAGTCGTTTGTTCATATCTTCCGTCACATCATCACTCGTGCTCGCCTCAGCACCGATCATGATTAACAGTCCACACTATGCTGGACTCATGGGAGCGAGAGAGGCACCGATAAGAACCGATATCGGGGATACGAAATAATTGGCTTCATATGGTGCTCAGTTGATATAACGGGATAGTAGGGGAACTTGTAGGGCACGCTAGAGGAGGAACTGGTGATTGAAGACAAAAACAAGACATCCACGTGGGAATTATCCGGAGTTCCAGCCGGAGGTATACGTACTGTGGGGCAGATCAGGGGTACGAATGCGTTGCTCCTCCGTGCCAACCAAAATGGAATGCTCGTGGCACTGGAACTACTCACGACTCACACTCCCGGCGCCCCAGTGATAAATGATCAAGGCGCGTTTATTGGATTTATTAGCGAATTTGATGTGCTGCGATCATTGAAAGCCGGAAGGGATCTTTAGAAGTTGACGGCAGAAGACATCATGGTCCGCGAGCACATTTCCGTTACAGCCGAGACCACAATTGAGGAAGCGGTGAAGATGATGGAAGAAATGCGACTCCATAATCTCCCAGTGAAGAAGAATGGAAAGGTTGCGTACTCTGTCACGCGGCATGATCTGCTGCGAGCGTGGATTGGTCTCGGTACTTCTGGCGAAGATTGAGAACGGTCGCTTTTTGCGAAATATTTGGAACACCGATTTGACTGTTCTCCGACGCCCGTGATCCGTTTCATCGTTTGAATCAAATCTAAAGTCTTGTCATGGAGAGAGTGGATATTTATGGACAGGGTATACCTGTCAGAGCCTGTTGCTATCATCGCGTTACAAATTACTGACAACAATTGCGGTACAGGTTTGGCTCAAATGAACTCGTACACCAGCCCGGAGACTTCTCTCGTATTCCATGATTCGGCACCCACGACAAGAACCACTTCCGTATATCTATCCTGCGAATGGATGGCAGATCATCGAGCGTGAACTGATGCCGTCGCTCTTGAATCAGGGTGAAACCATTGGGGAAAGTGTCTGTGCGCACACACGTGAATCGAGGCGGCACCATCGTATGGACGATCGTCCGCACAATGGTCAGCAAGTTCAGTCAGGATAACGGACTGTTTCTCGCGAGTGGTCTGGCCTTCAGCCTGCTGCTGTATGTGATCCCGCTTGCGCTCCTCATGATATCCATTCTGGGTTACACGGTGCTGGAGTCAGGGCAAGCCATGGAAGAAGTGCAATCCGTCATTCGACAATTTCTTCCCCGGTCGGAACAGATCTTTGCGGAACATGTGGGAGCGATCGTCGCCGATCGGGGACTGCTGGGGATCGCCGGATTCATCTCGTTTCTTCTGTTGAGCACGATGGTCTTTGGTTCGACCCGGCATGTGCTCAATATCGTATTCCAAGCTGGCCCCGCGAGGAGTTTCCTGCGTGGGACGGCCCAGGATCTGTTGATGATGGGCTTCTGCGTCGCTCTGCTGATTGTGCTGATCGGCCTCGCATCGGTGGAGACCATCATCGGCAATCTTGGTGAGGATGTTCCCTGGGCGGGGGCTTTGTGGGGACAGGGCATGCAAGTACTTCATCAGATCATGGCGGTCATACTCGGCGGCAGTTTGATCTTGGGTATCTATCGATTCTCTCCCGTCACGACGTTGAAACTCAGTTCTCTCACGGTCGGCGCCGGCGTGGCGGTCATTCTGTTCGGGTTTGCCAAGCAGGGGTTTGCCTGGTATGTACACTTTGCCCAGTCCAGCATCCCTCTATATGGCGCACTGGGAACCTTCCTGTTGTTTTTCTTATGGCTCTACTACGCATCAGTGGTCTTTGTATTGGGCGCGGAAGCCGCTTGGGCATTTGATCAAGCTTCCGTTGTTCACGGAAAGATTCACCAGGTCCTGTCCAGGCGGTCTGGGATGGGTTGAGTGTTATGGCGATTGAGAGTCGCCTGCATCTATCCGTAAGGATGGTGGAGTTTCACTAAGCCATGATTCTGAGAAAGTGGCGTTGCAGGACGATGCTGACGACCACGGTTGACTAGTTCGTTGTCCAAGTATCGACGATTCGGCAGAACTACGGAAGCCACGTCGCATCCGGCCCACCATGTATTCGTTCCCTCCTGAGCAATTGTGCACAGACGGCAGCCAGCTTTTCCATTATGCTTCTCCATAAAATGGGTGGATGCTCGTGACAATGACTTTCCATTCGATGGGAACCGCCTTGTACCCAATGGGTGCGGAGGGAAGATGTATGCTCTGTCAACGCTGTCGAGGGCTCCTGGTACGACATACCTTCGGTGAATGGAACATCGAGACCAACTCTTTAGACATGGCGACCCGCTGCATTAGTTGTGGGTGTATCGAGGATGCCGTCGTTCGTGCCAATCGCCTTCAGAGTGTGGGGAGAACGCGAGGGATCTCGCGGAGCAAGCCTGCCTCTCACGCGCCTGTCTCGATGCGATGAGCGGATGGTACAGGTCGATTGAGGAGCATTCATGAACATGCCATTTTGAATGGAGGAGGGCACCATGTCTCTGTACCTCCTTATTCTTGGAATCATGATTGGAATGCCCGTGACAGCCTTCGCTCAATTTGAGGATAGAGGTGAGTATGTGGAGGTGTCGAAAGGTGCGAGGTTGTGTTCCAATACTAGCTTAGACATCTCGAGCGCGTTCCTCGATCCGGAAACGCGTTTCAATCGGACGGGGTGAATCGTCTAACAAGGGAGAACTAAAATGACTACTATCGTGATCGTCGTACTTGGGGTCGTACTCCTGTCAGTACTTCCATTTTGGCCGTACAGTGCGCAATGGGGCTATAAGCCCACGGGTGGGGTGGCTTTCCTCCTAGCGATTCTAGTTGCCCTGACGCTGTCCGGTCGGTCGGGTTCTGCCGCTCCAAAATCGTAATATGAACTGGATAGAGACCAATGAGACCAGAATGGTTAAACCGAACAGACCAGTCTGTTTCGATAGACCATTCTAAGCCGTGTGTGCATATGGAATCGGCGGGTACTTAAATTTTCCAGTTCATAGAAGGTGAGGGTCCTGGGGATACGCTTTTCAGCTCAAGCCTCGGGAAAACCTTCATAGATTTGTTTGGGTGATTCCTCCCCCTTCGGCAGATGCCCACTTCCTATCCTTTTCAGCCAAGTGATGGTCCACCAGTTTGTGGATGTAAGCTTTCAGCGAAAGACCTATGTGATCATCAAGGAACAATCAGAAGCTAATGCCCCGCTTACGATTCAAGCCTTGATGAACGCGCTGCAAGACGCCGGACAAGTGTCAGTGGCAAAACGGTGAAAACCTAGGAACCGTCCCAGGCTGCACGTCCGAGACAGTTCACAGGCTACGAGGAAGGGCCATATGGTTAGCCACCCTCCCTCCGACTTCTGATCCTTTTTGTAGACGACGACTGCCGCCACTACCACTCCAAGAATCGCCGCACTGAATGTCAATCAGTTTGCATCCATGATGTCACCTCCATGTATCGGCAAAATCACAAATTCCACTCCACATATCCGTAACGTAGCCCCACAGGATGAAGAAGGAGTTAGAAGGAGATGAAGAATGCCTCATTAGAGGATAGAGACCGTCCTCAACCATAATACCGCTTGACTCCGGTGCTGAATGCGCCCAGGGTGATGCTATGACGTATTGAACCGCGTCGACTGTCCCATCTCTCGCGCATTCCCTCCTCCCCACTCCGGCGCGTCTGATTCCTCAGTCTCTGCTTCCGTTTCTTCGAAACACGACCGTCATCGAGTCCAGCGATGCAAGAGGCGAAAGCGCATTTCAGAGGGTTGGTGTCATCTGCGCTTGGAGTGCACGGGGCGCGGACATTGAGAGAGGAGGAGTAATCATGATGGCCACGATCACAACACAAGGAGCAGCCCTTTGGATGGTGGTGCTGCTCGCAGCCCTATCCCTATCGTCAATTCCGCCTGCTCAAGCAGAAGATTCGCACGTGAAAGGAACCATGATTATCTCCCCGTCAGAAGCGCGTGGCATTTCGAGAGGAGAATTTTCCGTCATCGCATCAGGTGCAGCCGAGGATACACTCACGGCCTGTCAGGCCAGAATCCCGGAGTTGGCCAGTGTTGGGCAACGCATGTTGGCTGAACAAAGCTGTGCCGGTGCAGAACAGACGAGGAAGGCGATCCGGTCGGCACCGACATTTTGAAGAAGCATTCTTAACACCACCTGATGAAGGCAGGATGGATGAAACGAGGCACACGAGCACATTCGAAGGGACCTCAAACCGGAGGTGATGAACATGTATCAGATTTATAGCCTCGTCGCGATCGTCGTGTTGCTGTGGGGCATCACCATTTGGGCCTCGATTCCAGAGGAAGAGGCAAATAGACGCTCTTGATCGGTCAATCAGACTCGCGGCCAAAGTGGTCCTGGTTTTGATTGTAGCCATCTATGTCTCGCGGCGGGCATCCCTCCCGGCCATGACGGAACGGACTGAAGTGACTCGAGGACTTGATCGCAAGGGCGAGAGCGCAGAATCGTGTCGGTGGGGAATCGACGGACCGCTCGTCAAGTTCAAGAAAGAATACACATGAGACTGAGCGAGAAATTGGCAAGGCAGTATCGAGGATTCACAGCGTGGATCAAGCTGATCACCTTCTATGAGATTGCTGTGGGAATGCAGTCGACCATGAGCCATCTCATTCACTACAAGCCGATCACGCTTCAGTATCCACACGAGAAGCGGATTCTGCCGGACAATTATCGGGGCATGTTGGCCTTGTTGCGGTATGAGGATGAAACCGAGAAGTGCGTCGGGTGTGATCTTTGTGAGGCTGCTTGTCCCTCTCGCGTCATCGCCGTTGAGAGCGCAGAAGTACCGGGAGAACCGACGAAGCGATACGCACGTGCGTATTCGATGGACATGACACGCTGTTTATTTTGTGGACTGTGTGTTCAAGCCTGTCCGGTGGATGCCCTGGCGATGACTCGGGAATACGAGTGGGCTGTCTATGACAAGCGGGACCTGTACCTCAACAAACAACAGCTGTTGGCAATTGGGGATCGTGCGTTTCAGATACGCGAGAAACGACTGGAGTTCCAACATCCAAATCTCGCGGTCTTTAATGTCGCCTCCGCCAACCATCCATCCAAAGCTTGCTAGTGTTCCGGGAAGGAGGCCTGACATGATCAGGCCATGGGATTTCATCGCCGAGGTGTGGTGGTATTGCTTCTTTCGAAGTTACTCAGATTCCATATATGCATCGCTTATCTGGAATGGGACCTTGAGAAGGGTGTTGTAGAAAGAGCCCATAGGAGATGTCATGCGCTGTCCACGTTGCCAAGGTCTCTTGATCGCGATCCAAATGAGAGACATGGGGCAGCCTCCGATATTGGGGTGGCGTTGCCTCCTCTGCGGTGCGACGACGGACCCAGGGATTGAGGCGAATCAAGTGAGTCACAGTCCACCGGCTCGGAGCAGTGCACGCCCACCTGGGTCACCGGCGGCCAGGTCTGGAAAAGGTCGAGTGAGGTGAACCGCAGGGTCATCATCACAGAGCGCTCCTTTGCTGGTCAGTACGAAAGTAGATTATGTAGACCACACGCAGCTCAGGATTTGCGATGAAGAATCCGACAGCAAAGACGACGTGAGGATAAGACAGTTCATTCAGTCCATAAGGCGACAGGTTAATACCGTGAGGAAACTATGAGCAGGTGGCGTGATTTTAGGCGTGACATGGCAGCAGAACTCCTCTTGCTTGCGTATGCGATTGCCTGGGGGGTTGCTCTGCTTGTGACTGTCCTTCTGACCAAGTAACAAGGTGTCAATGCGTTGTTACCTTGGAGAATTTTTCTTGTCAGGGGCCTGAAAATGCAAGGGGTCTCTCAGGCTCTGAAGCTCACGGTAATAGTAGAGTGGGGTTGGTCGTTTGTTGTCAAACGTCAGTGTGCGCAGAAAGATGAGCTCCTCCTCGGTCGCATCCCCGCTCAGTAAGGGATCTTGGAGAAACTCCTTAAGCCCGGGCTCCTCTCCCGAAGTCTTGTCCGGTCTTCTTTCCATAAACTCGAATGTCTTGTGGTGGCCTGATGCCACCCGGCGGTTCAAGACAATCTCTATGCAAAAAGTGACGAGGTCAATATTCCAGGATTCGATCAAGGGATCGAGAAACGCGATGCAGTTCTCGTTCGAGAGATCGAAAATCGTCGTATCCAGGAACTCCAGCACGGTGACGCGCATCTGTGGGTAACTTTTCTTGTTCAGTCGAGCCACCTGGCGTACCCACATCGGATTGTCGAGTTCCTGCCGAGCCACACTTTTGACGACGCCGAGGAGTTTCTGTGTGACGAAGCGTTCGAGTTCGCCGAAAGGTTGCTTCTCAAAAATCGCGCGGATCTGCCGGGTCTTCCCGGGATGACATTTGCGGAGGATCAATTCTCGCACGTCATGCAGCAACGGATTCGGCTGATCTCCCAGCCGTTTTCTGAGCTGTTCTCGGCGCTGTTGATCGGCGAGTTTGGCAAGTTGTCCCGGCGGCAATTTCAGTACTCGTCCGATCTTATCGTACATGTCAGTCCGATTCGGCGCCGGCGGGAGCTTTTTTTGTGTGAGTAACTGCGAGATATATGATTCGGTCACGTGAGCCGCACGGGCGAGAGTCCGTTGACCCAGCCCCAGCTCTTTCAATCGATTCCTGATGAGCAGCGCAACGTCCATAATGATCGTCCTGTTGCAATGTAACGAATGGGTTAACTAGTTGTGGTCAATAATAGAAGCAGAAGAAGTGTATAGCAACATAATACTTGACTAGTTATAGTTAAATCGCGTAGCGTGGTTGATGCACGGTGATGTTTCTGATGCGGGTAGTGACGGGTAGCATGATCGATGCATCGCTGTAGGCTCTGACGTTCCAGCTACGCCGACTGTCCTAAGTCCCTCGCGCGACTCGGTTCCTTCACTGGCGCGACCGATTCTTCAGTCTCCGCCGCTTCTACGCCAGAGAGGATTTCCAGGCGATGATCGCTTTCCCCGATGGCGATTCATCGGGTATGCCCGCCAGGCACAAGTCGACTTGAAGTGGGGGCAGGCGCGCGGAGATGTTCCCAATAGCGGTGCGCAACTCTGGAGAGGAGTTCAATATGGTGTGCTACGCAGCGGTGTTTTTATTCGTCGGGTTGATTGCCGGAGCCTTGAATTTGGCTGGAGTGGCCCCGGTTGCGACCCAGAGTTCCTGGACGCTGCTTTTGGGTGGGATCGTCTTGCTCGCGATTCACCTGGTGGCGCGACGCACCGTTCGAATGTCCTGACCGGTCAGATTGGTCGCGGAGACTTACAAACGAGAGAGGGCTCATGACACCTGAAGAACAAATCTCGAAGATGAAGAAAGCGATCACTCAGGCCATCAAGGTGATGGGAGACCGGTTTGGATCGACGGAACAGGATGTCGGGAAGGCTATCGAGGCACTGAAGGCGTCGATGCAGGGGTCGTCGGAGCCGAGTCTTTCCCTGGAAACCCCGCCGCGACCGGGTAACTAGTCACCTCGGGTTACTCACTCGACCACCGCGACGCACGAGCGTCTGTAACGAGAAGGAGCACGAAGAATGAAGACCCCATCTGTCATTCATAATCATATCGAGGTCACGGATACGCTGGCCAGATTGTACGTCTTCTTAGCGCAAAGCATGGATCGCTGTGTGAGCGAGGCAGCACGTATCAGCTATCCGGAAGCCGAACTACAGTCGCATCTCGCCTCGACCAAGGCCACTGTGCTGGACATGCTGTCTGTCAATCAGGTCGTCAAGGCGAAGGTCGAGCAGGAGTGCAATCGGGTGTGTTCGCTTATCGAGTCCTGCCTCGCGGAAGGAGACGCGAAGGCGGTCGCTCTGAATGAGCTGAAGGTAGAACGGGCCATGCTGAAACACAAGACCATGGCATTGAGTGATCTGCTTGCGGTATTTCGGGCGGCATGACAGGAAACGGAGCATAGTCCGTTGTTTCAGGCTCGTCTCGAGCGTGAAGCGGTGGGCCACCATTACCACGGAGGACAATATGAAGACCATATCACGGACTTATGTGTTGACACTGAATTCACCGTCACGAAAAGGCCTTCGGTTATGGATGGGGGACAGCATCCATGCCTTGCGTCATTGCTCGGTCAAACAGATCGGTCTGGCATTGAGGGAAATGCAACAGAATGTGGATAGCCTGCATGCCCCAGTCCCATCGGCCGGGGGATCCTATTCCCTGAACCGCGGTCGATAGCGTCATGTCCTCGCCGAGTGAGTATAGATCGAGATCGGGGAGACTGTGAGCCCAGAGTGGATACGAGTGCATAGTCCCTGATGGATGGCTAACGGCTCTTGGATACGACATAGCATTCTGTTACGTCAATAACTGGCTCAGTCGCTCGAAATGAAAAGGAGGGTGACCTATGGCACGCATGCACATACCGTTCAATCTGGACACCTTCCTCACGAAGATCGACAAGGGCAAAACGATGCTCACGTTTCGCAAGAAGCTGATTATCTTCGCACAAGGGGATACAGCTGACGAGGTGTTCTATATCCAGGCCGGCAAGGTTAAACTGACCGTGGTCTCGACACATGGCAAGGAAGCCGTCGTGGCGATCTTTGAGTCCGGTGCCTTTTTAGGAGAGTCCTGCCTGGTGGGACAGACTGTTCGGCCGGCGACGGCGACGACCCTGGAAGACTCCCAGATTCTCCGCATCGACAAAGCCGTCATGCTCTGCATGCTTCGCGATCAACCCACGTTCGCCGAGGCATTTACGTCCTATTTACTGGTGCACTCGATTCGAGTCCAAGAGGATTTAGTGGATCAACTGTTTAATTCCAGTGAGAAGCGGCTGGCGCGCGCGCTACTGTTGTTGGCCCACTTTGGGAAGGAGAGTAAGCCGGAGACGGTCATTGCGAAGATCAGCCAGGAAACGTTGGCCGAGATGATCGGCACCACCCGCTCTCGCGTCAGTTTCTTTATGAATAAGTTCCGCAAGTTGGGGTTCATTGATTATAAAGGCGGGTTACGCCGGAACAACGGATTGCACGTGCATAGTTCTCTCCTCAATGTCGTGCTCCACGACTAGAATCTTCATCTGATTCCGCTCCGCTGACTCAGGAGAGCCAAGCCAGCCTGCGCCCAGCCTCGCCACCATCTCACAATTGTTCCTACTGAGCAATTGTGCACAGACGGCAGCCGGTCACTCCAGTATACTTATCCATAAGGGAGTAATTGTGGGTGCTTCATCCAGTGATGGCCATGTGTAGGACGCGAAGACGTTGAAGGTGGCGCTGTGACCTTGAGATGTAAGGCCAAGACCGAGGCAGTGATCAGATTACTAAACGAAGCGCTGGCCATGGAAATTATCTGCGTCCTGCGCTACAAGCGGCATTACTTCATGACCGCCGGGATAAGTTCTCGCCACGTGAAGGCGAAGTTGCTCCAGCATGTGACCGAGGAACAAGCTCATGCCGATTAATTGGCGGAGCGCATTGTGCAGCTTGGGAGCGAGCCGGATTTGTCACCCGAACGGCTGCTGAACCGGAACCATTCAGAACATGTTGAAGGGGATTCTTTGGTGGAGATGATCACGGCGGATCTGCTCGCCGAAGGGAGTGCGATCGACAGCTATCGCGACCTGATCGCGTATGTCGGCGCCGATGATCCGACGACCCGACATATCTTGGAGCGGATTTTGGTGCAAGAAGAAGAGCATGCCGAAGCCCTGGCCAGCCTCTTGAGGGCCTGAGCCTCCAACTGAAACTGTCTCGCTCGGGCCGTCCAGGGATACATGCCTCAGCGGGCTGATCACCCGCCGTACGAGTCATGAGGGTGGAGGTGCGGGGCACGGTGGCGCCTGGTGCTTCATGTGCGCGTCCTTGGGCGCAGAAGGAGGAGGTATGCTCTGTCGACGCTGTCGAGGGCTGCTTGTACGAGACACCTTCGGTGAATTGAACATCGAGACAAACTCTCTAGACACGGCCATACGGTGCATCAATTGTGGGTGTATCGAGGATGCCGTCGTTCGTGCGAATCACCTCCGCAGTTTGGTGAGAACGCGGGCGATCCCACGCAGGATGGCCAGGAAAGGAGAGGTCGTGTTCAGCGAGCCTGACTCTCCAACGTCGGTATCGATTCGATGAGCGGATGCCGCTGGATCGAATGCACATCTCACGATCAACCATGTGAGAGGAGCCTCACCGTGTCGGCATGTGCCGCCCGCTTTCTGATCGTAGGGAGGTACTCAAAATGAGCGGTGAAACCATAAGGCGGAGAAACCTTATATTACGGATGCAACGTGGACGAGGGTCAATCTCTGAGCCGATCCCGTTGAATGACAGAGCGTGCTATCGGCCCGGTATTCTGATGTTCTCTCGTCGGCAGCAATTGCTCCACCTGAACAGCAGAGCCCTGGAACTGACAGGCCATTTCGATCAGGCTGAGATTGGGTCGGCCTGCGAGATTCATTCGGCGTCCGTCCTCGACCTTCGGAACGCGATCCAAACAGCTCTGGACCATCGCCGAGATGCCAATATCTTTGAGCTTTTCGAATTGAAGCGTGTCCTTCTTGGGGCAAGGCGCAGGATCCTGATGCGTGGATTCGGATTGGCAGATCGCAATTCCCACGACGACTCAAGCATCGTGATCGTGCTGGAGGAACTCGATCATCGACAGGAGCGCAGTGAGCCCCGGAGACGGAGGATGGGACGTTCCTAAGAGAGAAGGATTGAGGCAATCCCGGGAGCAGCCCAACGCCTCAGAAAACATTGCGTCGACTTCCCATAGAGTTCACATGGTCAATCAACGAAACTCCGCTCCCCAATGTGAGTTCAACCTGTCCTTTCTGCCACACGCAAATCTCTTCCTCGCTGATCCATTGTGACCAGACAGGCATCGGGCATTTTGGCATGCTGTCAGATGTATATGCAGTCGCCGTCTTTCTCAGCTGAGGAGGTGGTATCATGACCTGTCGAGTCGCCCGGTCGTATCAATACTGTGACCAGATGGAGCCCGTTTGCTGTTCTAAATGTGGCTCGGCATCTGTGAGCGTGCCTGTGGTTTCAAGAACTCTAGGGCCGAATCTGTGTTCGATCTGCGCTCAGTCCGTGAGCCCGCGCCTCGCGCTTTCTGCTCACGCGCCGCGCGAGCCGATGAGACATCGGCGGGTCGCCTGAACCGCCGGCATAAGGCATCCCGGCATCATCGGAGAGATGGGGGCCACTACCATACCGTCGTCCTGACCAGGTGTTCTACATTCGCTCGTGCGTCGCAGAAAGTATTCCTGAATCGCCGGAACGTGAAACCGAGCATGGCAGAAAGTGGGCCGTATGGTGGCAAATAATGTGAATGTGTGTTCGCAGGCTCGGACAAGACATCCGTCTGAACCGTTCTCGCGTTGTGTTTCACATCGGAGGTTCGGAGTACGGGGGGCGCTTCTGTGTCTGGTGGCGAGTGCGGTCTTTCCTCCCCACGTCCTGGCCGGAGTATTGGACCAACTTGTTGACTTGACCGACAAAGCGGCTCAGGTCGTGGTCACTCTCAAAGGCCGCGACAACTTCAATAGCGAGTATCTGTACGATGTGAGTGTGAAGAACTTGTCGTCTGATCCTTTGGTGGGAGAGTCGCTTATCGTCGTTCTTGACAAGATCACCAATATCGGTGGCGACGAATGGATGGCGGGCACGAGCCAATCAAATCTGACACGCATGGAGGTTCTGGGACAGGACGGCGAAGCAGACGGCGACAAACCTTACTTTCGCATCCCCCGAGGATCCGGTCCAAACCTACCCCCCTACACCGAAAGTAGTCCTGCTACCGTGCGCATTCGCAACAAGGACTATCTCATCGTGTTCACTCCGGTTTTTCGTGTGTATGGTACGAAACGGTCGCCCGTTCCGGCGAAAACGAAGGAGAATGTGTCGCCGACTCCAACCACGACCCCTACCGACAAGCTCATTCAGTTACTCATCCAGAAAGGTGTGTTCTCTGAAGAGGAAGGCCGTGCGCTTTATCCTCGATGATCCCTCTCGCCTGTCGAGTGGCTGCAGGACTACAGCGCCCCACCCATTAATAGTGCCTCTTTGAGCCACTGTTACCTGATTCAAGCGTGGCGTCAGTCGGCCGGCTTCACTTCCATGCCCGGCATCAGTTCTTTGAACCGACCGAATCGCGGCCCTGTTTATTATCATGCCCAGCATCGGTTTTTCGCACCGAGCGAATGGACAGCGCGTGATTCTGATCGTTCACCATTGCCTCAATACGGTCACTCTTCATGATTTTCCCAATCATCTGGGTTGTTTTATCGGTATGCAAACGTATTGTTCTGCCCTCCTCCACCTTGATGAAATAGTTCCCGTCTTTGATACGGAACAGTTCACCCGTGATCTTCTTGGAGTCCTCTACGCGGTTAATGCCCTTCTTATGGTCCGCGGGCTTTTGCCTGTCATCATCAGATTGAAAGCCTAGCCCGGAGTCGGATTGAGAGTCAGTTTTCATAACGTCTGATGACGAAGGCGAATGCTTTGCCTGCGCCGTGTTGGCCAGCCCGAGACACAGCAACAATCCACACGACAGGACAACGGCGAGTTTTGGAATGGCTACCATTGGAGCCTCCTTGGGTAGACGTAAGATTCTTTTGCAAGTAACGGTACGCGCTTCGGCTCTTGCGTACTGAGCGATATTGACCGGACTGCTCCAACGCTTCTCGTCATACTCGGCTAAGAGGGAGGAGTTTAGGGAGGACATGTACAGGTCGACATGAAAGCCGAGACACCCTATGACGGCCGTCGTCAAGGCACATATTCACCGAGAAGGAGGGATGCTCAATGGAAGATGAGGAAGGATCAATGACGGATAACAGAGGGTGTTCATTAGGAGCGGTGGGATTGGCTTTTGTGACCGGAGGGTTGCTGGGAGCTGCGGCGGCGTTGTTGCTGGCCCCACAGTCCGGCCGTAAATCGCAGGAGCAGTTGAGAGGGTATGTGCGACGAGCCGAGGAGAATATCCATGATCTGGCCGACAAAGCCACCGAGGTTGTGGATCAGGCGCTGGATAAGGGCCGCGAGTTCATCAAAGACAAGCGGGCGGTCCTCACTGAGGCTGCCGAAGCCGGTCGTACGGCCATGCATAGGGAGCGTGAGCGATTGTCGGGTGACAAGAAGGTGTGACCGCAGAATGCATGGCTACCAAATGGTGGACTGTGTGGCGAGCGTGCGAACAAAAGGAGAATCAAGATGAGTATTATTCTTATCGGCATATTAGGAGTGTTGTTTCTTGGCGTACTTCCGATCTGGTCCCACAGCGGTAACTGGGGATATCTCCCCAGCGGCGGGCTGGGCTTCCTACTCCTGGTCCTGGTTATTCTGACCCTGATCGGTCGGATGGGACAGTCGGCAACTGAAAAGTCTTGATGGGAGCGAGCGCTTGTGTTGGTCCGCTCTGATCGTACAGCGCCTCTGCCGGGATAAGGACCAAAGCTGTGTCGTCTCATGTGATGGGACTCACACGAAAGTGTGGCCATTCTTTCGGCTCCGGCATTGTGTACATGGTTTCATTCGAGCGGAGGATGTTGAGCGAGTCCTCAATGAGCAACAGCGGTGTAACGCATCGGGTTCGCGGGGGGAGCTCAGGGAAGCCGCAGAGATACAAGGCTTCCAAGACGCGCGGGGAATGGCCTACCGACTGCGGAGGTACGCGAGCCGCACTGACGAGCCAAGCTAAGAAAGAAGGCCGGAGAGCGTTCTCACACTTGGCAACCTGCTGAAAGACCGCCACTAAGCGCCGCCTTGGTCATGAGAGATGTTTCACATGATGCGGGAGATGGGGGAGACGCACTGGATGCAAACCGCGATATTCAGAAGGAGGAGATCATCATGCAGATACTAAAAACCACCATCCTGGTAACCAGCCTGGTCACTTTCGCAGGCTGTTCTTCATATATCAAACAACCGGCTGTATGTACGAGTGAGGGTTGGTACGGCTATGAGCGGAGCGGGCAATGTCCATCCAAGCCGGTACTCGCGATTGTACCAGACAACACTGCCGACCGCCTCGCGGTGCTAGAGCGAGAGCGTCAACGGCTGGCTGACGAGCTGGGGGCCGCGCAACGTCAGCTCGCCGATCATGATCGTGAACTCGCGGCAATCCGATCCAGGGCCGTGGAGCCGCCCAAACAAGCCAAGGCCGAGAAAGACCTCTTAAGGGCGCTGCAACCGGAAATTTCCAAGGGCACGGTGTTGGTTCACCAATCCGGCAGTGCCCTGACGATCAGTTTGGCGTCCGGTCTACTGTTCGATTCCGGGCAAGACCAGCTGAAGGGCGAAGGGGCTGATGTCTTGCATCGAGTAGGCGTCGTCCTCAGAGACTTCCCGGAAAAACAAGTGCATGTGGCGGGCTACACTGACAACATTCCAGTCCGGAACGGGTTGAAAAAGAAATATCCGTCCAACCAGGAGCTGTCAAACGCGCGGGCCGACAGTGCCGCACAGGCGCTGCGGGACGGGGGTGTCAGCAGCCAGGTATCAGCAGCAGGCCACGGGGACAGTCACCCGGTCGCCAGCAACGACACGGCAGAGGGACGCGCCAAGAACCGTCGTGTCGAAATCATTGTGTCATAGCTGAATGGTGGTGCGGAAGGAACCTCTGGGAGGCATAGGCGGCTCGATCAGTGCATGGTTTACAACGGTGGTCTATCTAATGCAGGCGCTCCGGACGCTCTAGGCTGATCGTGAAAGAGAGAGGAGAGCAAGAAGTCCGAGTGTTCAGGGCATGGAGACAGCGCCTTGGCCTATGACCGTTCCAGCACGCCTATCGAGGTGTGAGCCCTCTCCAAACGCGCGACTCAGACGGGACGTGTCTCGGATAACAACAGAATGGATTGGCAGAACGCAATTATCGCGAGCAATGAGACCCAAAAAGGGCGGAAAATGAATCGTCGCGTCGAAATGCTTCTGTGCGCAGAGCCTGCCTAACGGCTGAAATCCGTAAGCGTGACCTGCTGGCAGAGGGCTTCGGCGGGTTCTTGTGTAACGGACAATTCTATTCTCACAATGCGAAATGGATCGAAGGCGGTCTCACCCGTACTTCCTAATCCGATCGAGCCTTCTCGTTGCCGCACTTGATGATCTCATTGTTCGGCTGCAGGTGTGCTTCGGCAGCTGATTCAGCCTGACGACTCTGGGTGAGGCAGGAAACTCATGAATACGATTTTTTCACCTGTTGCCAAGAGTGCCGAGCTGGAAGAACCGATTCGCGCCGAGCTCTTCGGGATCGAACGGCTCGAACAGCATGCTGCGAGTCTAGCGGCGGCACAGGTCGTTACCGATGAGGCACGGGTGGGCCGGTTACTGACGCCACGAGTCCTCGCGAATGGACGAGTCTTGGTGAAGTCTTACCAGAGTATCGCCCGTACGATTCGCGATGAGAAGGCCATTACTCCCGCGGCTGAGTGGTTCGTCGATAATTTCCATATTGTCGACGAACAACTTCGCGAAATCATCGACGATTTGCCTCCCGGCTATTACCGGCAATTGCCGAAACTAACATCAGGGCATTTGCAGGATCATCCACGGGTATTTGGCGTTGCCTGGGCATTCGTCGCCCACACCGACAGTCGTTTCGACCCTGACATGCTCCGGCGCTTTGTGACAGCCTATCAACGGGTGCAACCGTTGACGATCGGTGAATTGTGGGCTGTGGCAATCTCGCTGCGTGTCGTGTTGGTGGAGAATCTTCGAAGGCTGGCCGAGCGGATCGTCCATAGCCGAGAGGCCCGGCTGGAAGCTGATGAACTGGCGGATAGCTTGTTGGGGAGCGGCGCGTCGGTTCTGGAGTCACCGGCCAAGGCATTACGCCGATTTGAGCACAGCCCGTTGGACACGGCGTTTGCCGTGCAGCTTGTTCAACGGCTCCGTGACCTGGACCCGAAGGTACGTCCCGTGTTGCTGTGGCTCGACGAACGTCTGGCGGCGCAGGGCTCGACCGCCGATGACATGGTGCACGACGAGCATCTGCAACAGGCGGCCATGAGCGTCACGGTTCGCAACATTATTACGAGCATGCGATTGACGTCTGAATTCAATTGGGCTGAATTTGTCGAGGCGGTCAGCCTCGTCGATCAGATTCTGCGATGCGACTCCCGCTATGCCGAGATGGACTTTGTCACGCGGGACACGTACCGCCATGCGATCGAAGATCTCTCGCGCGGCACGGGTCTCTCAGAGCTCGAGGTGACCACGCGGGTCGTGGACCGAGCCAGGCTGGCTGGGGTTGAGCCGCACACGAGTGAGCAGCCGGAACGAGATCGGCACACGGATCCCGGCTATTACCTTATCTCTCAGGGCCGCCGGGCATTTGAACGCGAACTCGGTTACCGGGTGTCCTGGAAGCGACGCCTCCTCCGCTGGTATGTCCAGGCGTCTGCACCTGGCTATCTGGGGTCGCTCGCAGCGATGACCGCCATGGTTCTGGCCTTCCCGCTGTGGCATGCCGCCGAAGCGGGTGTGACCGTCGCAGGCCTGGTGTGTCTCGGTCTCATTGCGCTCGTGCCGGCCTCGGACCTCGCCATGGCGCTTATCAATCGTGCCGTGATGGCCATCCTCGGGCCGCGGTCATTGCCCCGGATGGCATTGCGGAATGGCATTCCCAAAGAATTGCGCACAATGGTGGTGGTCCCCACGTTGCTGACGAGCCGGAACAGTATCGATGAGCTGGTTGAGCGATTGGAAGTGCATTATCTGGCGAATGCGGATGATGACCTGCGTTTCGCGCTGCTCTCAGACTGGAGAGACGCTCCAAGCGAAAGTATTTCAGGGGACGCCGAACTGCTGGCAAGAGCGGTGGAGGGGATCGCGCATCTGAACAAGCGGTATGGAGCCGCAGCCGGGGGCGGATCGCGTTTTGCCCTGTTTCACCGCAGGCGAGTTTGGAACGAGTCCGAGCAGGTATGGATGGGATGGGAACGGAAACGAGGCAAACTGCATGAGTTGAATCAATGGCTACGCGGTTCGACGAGCACGACCTTCATGTCCGTCAACGGGCAGTTCCCTGAGGCGATTCCGTCGGTCCGGTTCGTCATCACACTGGATGCGGATACACGGCTGCCTCATGGAGCCGCGCACCGGTTGATCGGTACCATGGCTCACCCTCTGAACCGGCCACGGTTCGACCGTTTCGCTGGACGCGTTGTAGAAGGGTACGGGGTTGTGCAGCCGCGGATTACACCGTCGCTCCCGGGCAGCGGCGCAGGGTCGTATTATCAACAGACGTTTTCCGGACCCAGTGGGATCGATCCCTACGCGTCGGCCGTGTCTGATGTCTACCAGGATTTGTTTCAGGAAGGCTCCTACACAGGCAAAGGCATTTACGAGATCGACGCATTCGAGGCGGCGCTGGCGGGCAAGGTGCCGGACAACGCGATGCTCAGTCACGATCTTTTTGAAGGATTGTTCGCGCGCGCAGCGCTGGCGACCGACATCGAGCTGTTCGAAGCGTTTCCTGACCACTATGAAGCGGCAGCAGCCAGACAGCATCGATGGGCGCGTGGCGATTGGCAGCTGTTGCCCTGGCTGTTTGGGCGAGGGCATACCGGGTCTGAACCGCATCGCGCGGTGGTGATTCCCACCATCGGCCGTTGGAAGATCCTCGACAACCTCCGCCGTACCCTGTCGGCTCCCGCGGCGTTTCTGACCCTGATGGTCGGATGGATGCTGCCGGAAACATCTGCCTGGGTCTGGGCCGGGTTCATTCTGACCACCATCGCGATTCCCTCGCTGTTGTCCTTCGTGCTCGGACTCTATCCGCGCCGATCCGGGATTGCCTTGCGCACCCATTTCCGTGGAGCAAATATCGACCTAGCGTTGGCCGCGAGACAGATCGCATTGACCGTCACCTTCCTCGCGCATCAGGCATGGCTCATGACGGATGCGATTGTTCGCACGCTCGGTCGGCTCGTCTTCACGCACGCTCGGATGTTGGAGTGGGTGACTGCGGCTCAAGCCGAAGGTGCCTACACGTGCAACTTGACGGGAATGTATCGTCGTATGGCGGGCGGTGTGATGCTCGCCGTCGTGGCGGCTGGCGGGGTGGCCGTGTTGGGCCGCTCTGAGTCCTGGGCTGCCGCGGCTCCGTTCGTTCTGCTCTGGATATCAGCTCCTGCCGTGGCTCGCTGGGTCAGCCTGCCGCCTCGACTCACGAGGGCAGAACCGATTTCTCCCGCGGATGCGCGGACGCTTCGATCGATCGCACGCCGGACCTGGCGGTTCTTCGAAACGTTCGTGTCTCCCGAGGACCATGCGCTGCCGCCTGATAACTTTCAGGAAGATCCGAAACCCGTCGTCGCCCATCGTACGTCGCCGACCAATATTGGGCTCTATCTGCTCTCAACTCTGGTCGCCCGTGACCTAGGATGGCTGGGCACCCTCGACGCCACCAAACGGCTGGAAGCCACGCTGGCGACCATGAGCCGTCTCGAGCTATTTCGTGGGCATTTCTACAATTGGTACGACACACGTACTCTTCAACCGCTGGATCCCAAGTACGTGTCCTCCGTCGACAGCGGAAACCTCGCGGGACATTTGTTGGTATTGGGAAACGGATGTCGCGAGCTGATTCAGCAATCTTCCATCGAAGGCGATTTGTTTGCCGGAATTGACGATGCCATCCAATTGTTACGCGGTGCGCTGGAGGAGGTTTCAGATCAGCGACAAACTCATACGGTGACCAAGAAGCAGTTGAGCCAAGCCGTCGACGTACTGGCCATGGAGCTGTTATCGAGGCCGGTCGATGCCGCCGGCTGGACGGCCAGGTTCGGCAGGCTCAACGCCTTGTCTCATACGGTTTCCGATATGGCTCAGACACTGGGACAGGAGCGCAGTGATGAGCCCGATGGAGAGTTGCGTGCCTGGGCCGATGCGGTCCGGGCATGCGTGGATAGTCATCTCCGTGATGTGGAGCTGTTCCTTCCATGGGTCCGCTTCAGTGCGAAAGACCGGGCGGCTCTGTTCAACCATCCGTCTGAGCCATCGCCGGAATGGGCGGTTATCGCGCCGTTCTTCCATCCCATGCCTACGCTGGCGGCTGCTCCTGAACGGTTTGCGGATGCACTCCGTGCGCTCGAGCACTTGCGGGAACACGTGCGCAGTGGCCCCATACAGGATCAGGCCACCTTGGCAAGAATCACCCTGTTGGCTGATGCCATCCAGCAATCGGTTGCGGATATCACGGTCTTGACTCGTCGTCTTATGGCGATCGCACAGAACGTGGAGCACATGGTTCACGCCATGGATTTCACATTTCTCTTCGATCCGATACGCAAACTGTTGTCCATTGGCTATCGCGTGCCGGAAAACAGCCTGGACCCCAGTTGCTACGACTTGCTGGCGTCGGAGGCCAGACTGTCGAGCTTTATCGCTATCGCCAAGGGCGACGTGCCGTCATCGCATTGGTTCCACTTGGGCCGTGCTCTGACGCCCGTGGGAGACGGTTCGGCGCTTGTGTCCTGGTCGGGCTCCATCTTTGAGTACCTCATGCCGGCGTTGGTGATGCGTTTCCCGGCAGGCAGCTTGCTGTGCCGGACGTATGAGCTGATCGTTCATCGGCAGATTCAGTACGGGAGAGAGCGCGGCGTGCCCTGGGGTGTGTCGGAGTCGGCTTATAATGCACGCGATCTCGATCTGACGTACCAGTATTCCAGCTTTGGCGTGCCGGGTCTGGGGCTCAAGCGAGGCCTCAGTGAGGATGTGGTCATCGCGCCCTATGCCACGGCACTCGCGGCGATGATCGATCCCATGGAAGCCACGCAAGGTTTCGCGCGCCTCGCCGAGGCGGGAGGGAGGGGAACCTACGGGTTCTATGAAGCGCTGGATTACACTGGGACACGGGTACCCGAAGGAAAAGACGTGGCCATCGTGCGGGCCTATATGTCGCATCATCAGGGCATGTCGTTGGTCTCGATCGCAAATGTCTTGAACAACGGAGTGATGAGGAGCCGGTTTCATGCCGAGCCGATCGTGCGAGCTACTGAACTCTTGCTCCAGGAACGGACACCGCGCGACGTGCCGGTGACGCGGCCGCGCGCGGAGGAAGTCGCTGCGGCGGCGCAGGTCCGCGACCTCATACCGCCAGTCGCGCGGCGATTTACCTCGCCGCATGAGGCAACACCTCGGACGCATCTGCTGTCCAACGGGCGGTATGCGGTTATGCTGACCACGGCAGGGTCGGGTTATAGCAGATGGCAAGATATTGCGGTGACACGCTGGCGAGAAGATGCGACGCGGGACTGCTGGGGTTCTCATATTTTTCTGCGCGACATGGTGACCGGGTCTGTATGGTCGGCCGGGTATCAGCCCAGTGGTGCCGAGGCCGACGCCTATGAAGCGTCCTTTTCAGAAGAACGAGCCGAGATCATCCGCCGGGATGGCGATTGGAGTACGACGTGTGAGGTTGTGGTGTCCTCCGAGGATGATGCCGAAATGCGGCGCATCTCCGTGACCAATATGGGCGCCAGTGCGCGCGAGCTGCAAGTCACCTCCTATGCCGAACTGTCTCTGGTTTCACAAGCCGCCGATGTCGCTCATCCGGCTTTTGCAAATCTGTTCGTGCAAACGGAATTTGTGCCTGACTACGGCGTGTTGCTTGCTACTCGTCGCCGACGATCGGACGAAGAAGCGACGGTGTGGGCGGCCCAGGTGGTTGTGGTCGAAGGTGAGAGCATCGGGGATCTGCAGTATGAAACGGATCGCGCCCGGTTTCTCGGCCGCGGTCACCATGTGCGCACGGCGGTCTCGGTGATTGGAGGGCGGCCGCTTTCGAATACCGTCGGGTCTGTGCTTGATCCGGTGATGAGCTTGCGCCGCACGGTGCGCGTGCCCCCAGGTGAGACCGTGCGCGTGGTGTTTTCGACCATCATCGGCCCCGCCAGAGATCAGGTGTTGGAGTTAGCGGACAAGTACAGCGATCCGAGAGTCTTTGAGCGTGCCCTCTCGCTGGCTTGGACGCAATCGCGGGTACAACTACATCACCTCGGTATCGGGGCCGATGAAGCGCAGTTGTTCCAACGACTGGCCAACGCCGTCTTGTATGCTGATGTGTCGATGCGGCCGTCCTCCGAGGTGCTGAGCGAGGGTACGGTGGACCGTGCGGTGCTGTGGGCGCATGGGATTTCAGGCGATCTGCCCATCGTGTTGGCCTGCATCGACAAAACGGATGACATCGACATTGTCCGGCAGTTGCTCCGGGCACATGAATACTGGCGGATGAGGCAATTATCGACCGATGTGATCATTCTGAACGAGAAGGCCACGTCGTATGAGCAGGGGCTGCAAGGCGTGCTGGAAGGGCTGGTGCGGGGCAGTCAATTGCGTCTCTGCCCGGATACCGGTGGGGCGCGAGGTGGTATTTATCTTCTGCGGACCGACCTGGTCTCCGCACAAGATCGGATCCTGCTGCAGCAGCTTGCTCGGGTCGTCCTACTCGGCTGGCGCGGCACCTTGGCGGAGCAGATTACACGGTTACAGCGCAGGCACAGTGTGGCGCCGTTGAACCTGCCCACGCGGCGTGCCGGCAGACGTCTGGACGTGCCGTTGCCTGAACGAGAACTCGAATTCTTCAACGGCTTGGGCGGCTTCGCAGATGATGGGCGCGAATACGTCACGATTCTCGGCGAAGGGCTGCGAACGCCACGACCCTGGATCAACGTCATCGCGAACCCGTCGTTCGGCTTCCTCGTGTCGGAATCAGGCTCCGGGTTTACATGGTCGCTGAACAGCCGCGAGAATCAATTGACACCCTGGTCGAATGATCCTGTAACCGATCCGTCGGGAGAGGTGCTCTATCTTCGCGATGACGACTCGAAGGAGATTTGGAGTCCCACGGCCCTGCCGATTCGTGATGACCCGGCACCCTATGTCGCCTGTCACGGGCAGGGTTATAGCCGTTTCCACCATGGTTCACACGGCGTCCTACTCGAATTGCTGCAATTTGTGCCCCCTGAAGATCCGATCAAGATCTCTCGCCTTTCCCTGCAGAATGCGTCCGGCCGCTCGCGTCGCCTTTCTGTCATGGCCTATGCTGAATGGGTACTTGGGAACTCCCGCAGTGACTCCGCGCCGTACATCATCACCGAGATCGATCCGGAGACCGGCGCCCTCTTCGCACGCAGTATGTTAGGCGGCGAGTTCGCTGGTCGCATCGCCTTCTCCGATCTTGCCGGAAAACACACCTCGTGGACCGGCGACCGCACGGAATTCCTCGGCCGTAATGGGACTTTTGACCGTCCCCTGGCATTGGAAAAGGGAGGTGAATTATCCGGTAGGGTCGGGGCGGGTCTCGACGCTTGTGGGACTCTTCAACTGTCGATCGAGTTGGAGGCAGGCGAACAAGCGGAGGTTATCTGGTTTCTTGGTCAGACAGCGGAGAGAGAGCAGGCGCGTCTCCTGCTTCATCGCTACCGTGGGGCGGACGTCGACGCGCTCCTCCGTGAGGTCACTCGCCGATGGGACGACGTGCTGGGTGTTGTACAGGTCCGTACGCCGGAGCGCGCCATGGATGTCTTGTTGAATCGCTGGGTGCTCTATCAGACGCTGGTGTGCCGCGTCTGGGCACGAGCGGCGTTCTATCAGTTGAGCGGGGCGTACGGGTTTCGCGATCAACTCCAGGACGTCATGGCCCTTAGCGTGGCGGATCGCGATATCACACGCGAGCATCTGCTACGAGCGGCAGGGCGGCAGTTTCTCGAGGGTGACGTCCAGCATTGGTGGCATCCTCCGTCCGGACGCGGCGTGCGAACCCGCATTTCCGACGATCTGCTCTGGTTGCCGTACGCGGTGATCCAGTTTCTTGAAGTCACCGGCGATATGACCGTGCTGGACGAAATGGTGCCATTTCTCGAAGGACCTGTGTTAGTGGATGGACAACATGAATCCTATTTTGAGCCGCGAGTGTCCCAGATGTGCGCCACTCTCTTCGAACATTGCGCGCGCGCGCTGGACCGAAGCCTTGTCGTCGGTTGTCACGGCCTTCCGCTCATGGGCACCGGAGATTGGAATGACGGGATGAACCGAGTCGGCCAACTGGGCAAAGGGGAAAGCGTCTGGCTGGGTTGGTTTCTCCATACCGTGCTCTGGGAGTTCGCCAAGGTGGCGGCCCAACGCGGTGAGCATGGTCGTGCTGAAACGTGGCGTTTGCACGTCAGTGCATTGAAAGCCGCGATCGAGCGGGACGGTTGGGACGGAGAATGGTACCGCCGCGCGTACTTCGATGATGGGACGCCGCTCGGTTCCGCGGGAGATCCAGAATGCCGCATCGATTCGATTGTCCAGTCCTGGGGAGTGATCAGTGGCGCGGCAGACCCAGGCCGCGCGGCACGTGCCATGGCCGCGGTGGAACGGCATCTGGTGAATCGGCGGGACGGGCTGATCCGTCTTTTGGCACCACCGTTCGACCGAATGCCGAAGGATCCCGGCTATATCAAGGGCTATGTCCCGGGCATTCGAGAAAACGGCGGCCAATACACCCATGCATCCGTTTGGACCGTGCTGGCATTCGCAGCCCTGGGTGACGGGGACAAGGCCGGCGAGTTGTTCCGCATGTTAAATCCTGTTCATCGAATTTCTTCGCGAGCGAACGTCCAGCGCTACAAAGTCGAGCCCTACGTGGTAGCCGGTGACGTGTACGCCGAGCCGCCGCACATTGGGCGCGGGGGATGGACTTGGTACAGCGGATCAGCGGGTTGGCTCTACCGGGCCGGTATGGAATGGATGCTGGGTTTCCGCTTGCGCGGTGCCATGCTCTCCATCGATCCTTGTATTCCACGTCACTGGCCGGGGTACTCGATTCGTTTCCGGTATCATTCGGCGGTTTACAACATCACATTGGAAAATCCACGTCATGTGAGCCGCGGCGTGGCGCTGACTGAACTGGATGGCAAAGCGTCGACAGACAATACGAACATCCTGCTCGTCGTCGACGGCGAGCACCAGATTCGCATCGTGCTCGGTTGATACGGGCGGGGTGGGATAGTGACCAAGGAAGACATCATGGACCGCGATCGAAGAAGCGGTGAAGACGATGGAGGAACAGCACCTGCTGAATCTTCCTGTGAAGAAGGATGGGAGGGTTGCCTACTCTGTGACACGGCACGATCTCCTGCGAGCCTGGATTGGTATCGGCACTTCGGGCGAGGACTGAGAAAAGTCGCCTTCGCAACGGACAAAGGGGCAACCGAGGCCGGATCGGTCCGGCCCCTTTGGGGTCCTAGGTCTAGAAGCTGGCATGGAGGAAAGTTGACCGGTAGGGGGAGCGATGAGTGGGAGGATCGTTCGTAGGCACAGGGAGACGGGTGCCTCTTGGCGAACTGAGCCGTTCTGACCAGACCGTGAATTGTCTTTAGGGTAGACTCATTCCACATCTAACGCGAATGTCCTCTGGTTTCTGAAGGTCAGCACTCATAGCGGTGAGGGCGACCAGTTTGACGATTTTTGCGGCTGGTGCTCGACAGTACCTGCGAGCGAGCACAGGGCGACAGCTCATCATTTGAAAGAAGGAGTCTTGCATGTCCACATTCTTGAAAACAGCTACTGCTCAGTGTTTCCTGGCTGCGGCTTGTTTCCTCGCTATCACGGCGACCCAGGTGAATGCCGATGACCAGGTTTGGACGACCAAAGTAAATGGGGTGATCTCCGAGATGCGGTCTGGTCTCATCATGGTCACCACGTCCTGGGGCTCCATGAGTATCCAGTCTGATGCGCTGACCGAGGCTAAAGTTGGCGATGAGATTACCGTATGGGTGAATGAAAACAATGTCGTCATCGATGCCTACCCCAAGGGTGAAGCACGGCCACATCACCGTTGGGTGAGAGGCAACCTGACCTACACGTCCGGGAATCAGGAAGCGATTACCCTCTGGACTCCGGAGGGCAAGAAGGACTTCATCGTGAAACGAAATCGATCGAAGTTCGGGAGCTATGCTGAAGGCAGCCCGATCACCGTGCAGTTGAATGACAAGGGTGAAGTCATCGATGTACACCGCCGATTAGAATTGGAACTTGCCATTGCCCCGATGCCTCATGCCGACCCTGGTTCTCGGATCAAGCTGGAGGGCGTGGTGGCAGACATCAAGTCCGGGTTAGTCTTCGTGCAGACATCCATGGGCCGCTACAGTGTGACTGCCAAGACGGCTCCGCAGGACGTCACGGTCGGCGATAAACTGACGCTCTGGGTGAGCAGCAATAATGTTGCGATCGACCACCATGCGAAAGGGAAAGAGGGGGTGCATCGCCTCATCTCCGGCAAGCTGACCTATGCGTCGGCGGACTTGAAAGAGATCAAGCTCACGACACCGGAAGGGGAACGGACATTTGCGGTACAGCACGGAGAAACCAAACTCTCTGGGATGAAAGAGGGGACGCCGATCACCATCGAACTAAATGAAGCTGGCAATGTGATCGAGATCCGGAAGGACGGATGAGAGCGGACGGGTAAATGGAACCCGCGTCATGGTCGAGCTGAGCCTGTCCGGGGCTATTCATTTCGTGCCACGCGACCGGCTGTTTCGGAGTGTCGCGGTGCGGAATCTTCACGGTCATGGTTGTCAGTCAAATGTCAAGATTGATCCTGCCTCTTTGCATCTAGGTTGTGGCATTAGGGGACAGGAGATCCGCCTTCCTCTGATCCGGAACGCCACAGTGTCCTTTGAGGGGATCCGCACAGCCGAGTATGGACTCTCCTCGTCATTTCGAAGTTCCGCGGATTTGAGCATGCCGCATATCCGTTACAGAATGGCATTCCACATGCAGTTTCACGATTCGGTAGGATGACGAGGACTCATGAAGCGGGCCTGATACAAGTACAACGCAGTGAGGATTCCCTCCCAGCCTGATTTATCAGAGATCTCTCACGCGATGGAGAGAATGAAGATGTCGACACCACACCATCCTCGAGATAAAAAAGATCGATCGGTTCGAGCCCGAAAGCACGACCCCTACAAATCCAAGGGTAAGCTTCGGGAGCCGTCGGTGTGTCGTGAGTGCCAGGCGGTGTATCACAAGGGGCGGTGGGTGTGGGGGCCTGTCCCGGCGGATAGTCACGAGGTGATGTGTCCTGCCTGTGAACGGATCCGGGACCGCGTGCCAAGCGGGGTGCTTCTGCTGACGGGTGAGTTTGTCGCCAAGCATCGAGACGAGGTGCTTGGTCTTGCCCGCAATGAAGAGGCTCAGCTCAAATCCGAACATCCGCTGGCTCGAATCATCAAGATCGAGGACCACGCCGAAGCACCCGAAGGGGTGGTCATCACCACGACGGACCCCCATCTCGCGCGGCGCATCGGTGAGGCGTTGCATCATGCCCATCGCGGCACATTCGCCTGTCATTATGAGGAGAATGAAGATCTGCTCCGTGCGAACTGGGAGAGCTAAGCGGAGGACAAGAGTCGACATCTCTGTCGATTGAATGTGGTGGACGCGATGTCAGATGTTTTCCTTTCCAGGCAATGTCCGCTAAAGAGTGTGGTTGAGGAAGGAGCATCATATGCAGCTGACCCTGGCACAACAGGAGCAGGAGGTATTGTCCTGGGCGGTCGAGAGTGCCATCTCGGACCTCGGTACCGAGATCGGTCACACCGACAACCAGGCCATGCGGAAAGACTTGCGAGAGCGAAAGGATGTCCTTTTGGCGATTCTTGACCGGCTCAAAGTCACCGCCTGATTTCGGATGTCCAGAAAGCCGGAATCAAGGCGCATTCCCGCTCACGCCGATCCTGCATGAAGCGCTAACATCGAAACGTCTGGCCGTAATCGATTGTCCGGTGGTTGTGGAGACAATCTTCGATTGACCGCGCATCTGAAACACGTGCCTTAGCCCATTCTCTTTAAGTCTGTCTGAGTTACGCCATTATGTCATCCTACCGTCTTAGGAAGGAAGATCACGTGTTCGTATGGCTGCTGGCTCTTACAATCGTCATTGGATTGCCTCTGTCAGGCTTCGTTCAATTCGTGGACAAAGGCGAGTATGTCGAGGTGGCCAAAGGCACGAAGCTTTGTCCTAACGTTATCCTGGAAAAATCGAAGGGGATGCTTGATCCAGAGAACGTCTATTGGCGAGTCACCAGTAAGGTACGGGCGAATGGCACGCAGACCGTCGTTGCAGTTGTCCTTGAAACACAGTATGACCGCAAAAGCGGTGAGACTACGATCAAGGAACGCCAGTATGATGAAGACTATGCCACGTTTTTCAAGAGATCCCCGGAGAACAAAGGGATGCTCCTCATGATCAGCCCGCAAGATGGACGAGTGGAAGCAACGGTGGAAATTTGCGGGAAGAAGAAGAAATAGAGTTCTGCCCCAGAGGCCCCTCATCCATCAGAGCGCTCCGTGCACGACGTCATGCGTTGTGGCTTGCTGGGACTGGTCGGTTAGACATGTGCGCATGAAGATTAACAAAAAATGGTTAATATATGCTGCTAAAAGTAGACCGTGAAATATATAAATTGACTAAATATGGTAAACTTGTGTATGCTAGTTTGTGCGAGGAGAGGTGACTCTCGGAGGGAAGTGTTCCTCATTCTTGCGCGCCATGAAAGTTGGGAACGTAACGTTGGTGTGTTGCTTCAAACTCTGACGTTCCAGTTTCGCTGACTGTCCCATCCTTTGCGCTTCCCGCATCCTTCCTAGCGCGATCGATTCCTCAGTCTCCGCCGCTTCAATGCCAGAGCGCCGACGATGGTCTTGTGAGGGTGCCCTCATAGACCGATCTTGAGGCTTCAGCCTGTTGCCTTTGCTGACAGAGGTGACCTCCCGGTCACAGATCGGGATCGTCGTCTGTCGAGGAGATAGTGGGCTGTACAACAAAGGGAGGCCATCATGAAGCTCTTTACGATGACGCTGATGGGACTCGTGTTCGGAATGGCAGCACTTGCTCTGGCGAATCCGGTAATGCTCCCCAAGCATCCCGGATATCCGTCAAGGGGAGAGTTTGCGAACGATACGGGTCGGAAAAACTTGACCTATAGCCAGTCTATGGAGGAGGCCGCGAGGTCCGGAGATACAACCGTGAGCACCGTGCTGATCGATCCTAAGGGTCCCGAGGCCCACGAGATCCAAGTTGTCGAACCATTGTCGAAAGGGGCAGCTGAACAACCGGTGAAAAAGGACATGCGGATACAAAAGAAATAATACAGAAGCGTCGGGACGGATGGCAGCCATGGGAATAATTCGAGCAATCGTCGGCGGATGGAGCGAACGTGATCGCGTGGGGCCTTGCGGTCATGTTCCTACATGTTAGGCCATGCATGAAGGAGACAGCCATCATGAACAAGCACTATACGATATGGCGAGCAATCTTGATTGCGGCCACGGTGATTGGCCTGGCAGGGATTGTGGGTGAAATGGTTTGGAGCGCCGATAAAGGGAAATTCAACGCGGCGGATGTTATTACCGTGGCAACCTCCGCCAAGATCACGGTTCAGGGGGCGGCAGAGACGGCGTTGGCCAGTGTCGCAGGACAGGTCATTGAGGCCAAATTGGAGAAAAGAGCGGACAAGACTGTATGGATGGTCGAAATCCTGACCGCCAAAGAATCGATTATGACGGTCTATGTCGATGCCGTTTCAGGATCGATGATGATGACCGAAGAAAAGGTGCCTCAGAAGAATCCGGTTCAAGGCCAGACATCATGACGTGGTTTAGTGCAGGATTTGATCGAGGAGAGAGGGGAGCAGATCTTAGACCAAGCATCCTGTAAGAGGGGCTTGGAAGGAGACGAGTACGGAACGCTTCTACGAATTTCTTGGAAAGGAAAGGTCTAGACGTCAGCCTGTGCCACCAATCTGCTCGATTGCGCTGATGCTTTCCCGATGAAGGAGGGGCGACATGTTTCTGTATGTGCTGGTTCTTGCAATCGTTATTGGATTTCCCTCAGCGGGCTTCGCCCAATTTATGGATAGAGGTGAGTATGTGGAGGTGTCCAAAGGTGTTAAGCTGTGTTCCAATGCTACCCTAGATACCTCGAACGGAATGTTTGATCCGAAGAATCGTTTCTGGCGGGTCACGAGCAAAGCGCGGTTGAATGGCACGCAAACCGTGGACGCATTTGTCGTCGAAAGTTCATACGACCGCCAAAGCGGCGAGACGACGATCGAGGAACGTCGATACGATGATAGCTATGCCACGCTGTTCAAGAGGGCCTTGGAGCATAAGGGCATGCTGTTGATGGTCAGTCCAAGAGATGGTCAGGTTGAAGCGACAGTCGAGATTTGCCAAAAAAAGAAATAGGGTTTCGGGTCCGGTTGAGATGATTAATAGAGTGCCCGGGATCTTGGTGCCATAGCAGACGAATCTTTGCTAGGGGAAGGAGGCACGTGGACCCGGCCAAATGAGGTATGGTGGTTTTTTCATCGATTCGACGGAACCGGGATAGAGTCGAAGGGCGTAACTGTAGGCGTTTTCTTGGGCGCTCATGCAGGTCGAGGCCGCAAAGTGGTTCGAAACAATCTGGAATGCCGCTTGATCGTCTGTCTTGACCACCGCGCTGTACAAGGCGCAGGAGAAATCTCCACCTACTGAACACTGTGTGCTGATCAACAGGTGCGATCCGTCCGCAAAGGTCAGAAGCGGATCCAAGTTGATGCGACTCATGAGTGTGCTCCCTCTCGTCCGGTTGGGCAGATCTCAGGTATGAGCGGATACATGGGGCGTGACGTAGAGTCGCAAACGATTGCCCTCAAACAGCGCACCTTCCAGGGCGACGACCGCGCTGAGGGCTTGCTCGCCCGAGCCCATTTCCACAAATCCATAGCCGGCCGATCTCCCGCTGTGTTTGTGTCGCACGACATAGGCGCGCGCGACGGTGCCGTAGACCTCAAATAGGTCACGGAGGTGACAATCGGAAGCGGCGTCCGAGAGGCCACCGACATACAGCACGCATTTATTCAAGATCGTCCTCCTATTGCGCAAAGCGATCGTCGGTACTGACAAGGCTATTGCTGATCCTGGGGCTCAAAATAGGCATAGACAAAGACGCTGATGACTCCCGCAAGGTACAGCAAGATTACCAGAGCCAAAGGATTGTGAACGAACCATTGGACGAAGTTCTGAAAGAGGGACATAGGTTTGCTATTCCTATGCAGCGTGTCTGCTCAGTGGCTTCGCAGCGCTTGCTTCTCGTTCCGGCTGGCGTCGGCTTCTGTCTACCGACTTGCTTTTCCAGACGATGAACGCAAGCGAGTCTCCTCTCCGAAGCTCTGTCTCGCCAACGAGGCGACTTCTTGCCTGATGACTTCGATTGAGGATTCGTTGTTGGCCAAATCGGGATCAGTCAGCCCCAGCAGTTGCCAGCGGATTCTCGGCTTATGAGCGGACTTCTTCTTTCCAGTTTTGCGACTCCGAATCGAAGAGAGATACATAAATACTCCTTCTGTGTGGGCTCTGACCAGGACCACACCCAGCGAAAAGACCGGCAGCCCTGTTCTTATGCCGACAATGGTTCTCACCTGTGAAAGACAACGGGTGCCGTTCAATCAGATGAGCGTCAGAACGTGATACTACAGACTGTTGCGCAAAGACTGAGATTGAGTACGGGGAGTGCGCGGAGAGGTAAATAACCTAAACGATGGATGACCCTAACACGTATCGTATCAAGGAGTCAAAACCTCAAGATTGACTCACGTTGCGTTGAGATAGACGATAACCTGTGTGTATGCCGATCTCCTGCTCTCTCGCATCTATTGAAGAACAGGTTGACGCCGAGAGTGCCATGCTGTATGGTGACACTGTATTTCACTCGTGGCAGTCCGGCGAGGAGATGCTCAAACTATAACGGACTTCGCGATCGCATCGCGACCAGGTCCAGTTTGGAGTTGCACCCTGCCCGGTTGTCTCTCCCCTCGGTTCTCTGATCCCGTCATCATGCGATCAAACTGAAAGGATATCGTAGTGGATACGTCTGTTCACCCTAATTTTCACGCTCTCGGTTTGTCCGAGGCACTTTTGCAGGACTTGACTGATGCCAAGTTCGCTTCACCGACACCTATTCAAGCACAAGCTATCCCACCTGCGCTCGCCGGGCGGGACGTCATCGGGTGTGCTCAGACCGGGACAGGCAAGACCGCAGCTTTTGTGATTCCGATCGTCGAACGGCTCGCGGGGCTGCCGAAGAACCAGCCGCAGGCGTTGATTTTGGCACCGACACGTGAGCTTGCCTTGCAGATCTCAACCACCATCGAGAAACTCGGGCGGCGTCGCCGCATCTCAGCCACGGTCATCGTGGGAGGCGCAGACATGCAAGCTCAAGTGCGAGGCTTGCGGCAGCGACCGGATATCTTGGTGGCGACGCCCGGACGACTCCTCGATCATATGTGGAACGGCACAATCTCGTTGTCGGCCATTAAGGTGTTGGTGTTGGACGAGGCAGACCGGATGTTGGATATGGGGTTTGCACCCCAAATCAATCAGATACTTGATGCCTTGCCGCAAGAGCGGCAGACATTGCTGTTCTCGGCTACGCTACCGACCGATCTCGCGCGATTGATTCACGCAAACGTCAGCAATCCCGTTCGCGTGATGATTACACCGTCCGCAACCACCGCCGATGGCGTGACGCAGGCGATTCATCATACGTCGCACGACGCGAAAGGTGACCTGCTTTTGTCGCTTTTGGGGTCGGACAAGGATACGGCGCTCGTGTTTACCAGGACAAAGCACCGTGCCGATCGGCTGGGCCGCATGTTGAATAGCGCAGGACATCGAGTGGCCGTGCTGCACGGGGACCGAAGTCTGTCGCAGCGGCGCGCGGCGCTGGAGGGATTCAGGCGCGGGTCATTTCGTGTACTGGTTGCAACGGATATTGCCGCCAGAGGAATCGATGTGGCGAACATCGGGCACGTCATCAACTTCGATCTGCCCAATTGCCCCGAGGATTACGTCCATCGTATCGGTCGCACGGCCCGGATGAAGACGACCGGCCGCGCCACAAGTTTTGTCACAGGCGAAGACCGTCATCAACTGCGAGATATCGAGCGTCTGTTAGGGTATGCGGTGCCGCTTGCTTCCGGAAGCGCGGCTCCCTCGTCGGCGATTTCTTCGGAAGGCCGACAGGCTCATCGGACTGAGCGTCCCTCGCCGAATCAGTGGAAGCGGTCACGACCTCACGGCCGTTCGAACTCCGGTAGGCCTCGAGCTGAAGCATCCTTATCCACGGCCTCGACCGCAATACGTTCATAAACTACGAAAATAGTTCGCAGAACGCACCACGTGAGATAGAGTGCTTCTTACGTGGTGAAGTTCTACGCAGACTGTCCATCAACGGGAAGTGGTTGTTGACGAGGCCCGTTGATACCGGTGTGTTCGCAGGCCCATGGCGAAAGGGTAACTCAAATGGATGAGCCGATCTTCAAGTCAGGTAGCGTGTCTGTTACGCAGCAACTGCGCAGGCACCCTCGTATTCGCGTCACGGCTCCATTTCCGTGTTCCTTAACTCGCGTCGGCGCGATGAGGAAGACGGCTGTCGAAGCAGGGTTGGGCATCGTGTACGACGTATCCGCAAAAGGCGCGCGTGTGATGACCGAAGCCGTGATCACGCCCGGAGATCGTATCGCGATGAGTTTGCGGTTGCCCAATCAGACGAACTCGATGTTTATCGAGGCCGCCACGGTGCGGTGGGGAAAAGAACACACCTACGGTGTGGAGTTCGAGGGCATCTCTCCAAGCGACAACAAGTATCTCCAGAGCTTCATCACTCACCTGTCGAATTCTGGACCGACGGTGACGGTCTGACCTTCTCAATCGCTGCGGCAATCACTCAACGATCATTGCCTTCCGGCAGATACACAAACTGCTTCCGGAAGGTGACGACCTTCACGAGGTAATCCCTCGTTTCCTGATACGGCAGGTTGTTCCGCAACCGGTCATAGACCGCCGGTGGCTCGAGGCTATTGATTTGATTGAGGGCGGCTACGGAGTCGTTGGCAAATGACTTGAAGACGTTCCGTGGGCCGGTGTTATACGCCGAGATCACGCAATATTCCCGAGAGACTTCATTGTCGATCTGTTCGAGCAGATTATACGAGAGCACATTGAGATAGGCGCTGCCGAGTTCGATATTATTCTCGGGATCGAACAGATAATCTCGTGAAGGAATCGTATCCGTGCCTTTGGCTTTTCGATAGGCATCACGGCCTCCACTGGTCGGGACCAGCTGCATCAAACCATAAGCCGGGGCGGAGCTTACCGCAAAGGGGTTGAAGTTGCTTTCTGTTCTGATCACGGCAAAAATAAGGCTGGGACTGATCTTGAATTGCTCGGCAAACCGGGTGACAGTCGCCCGATACTTGTCTGCTTGCCGGTTCGAGAAATTGGCCACCATCTTGATCTCAGCGATCAGAGACTGCTTGGTGACTCCATTCTGGTCCACGGGTCTCGTTTTGGCGGCGGTCTCGAGGGTCGACGCCGCAAACGCTTCGGCTTGTGCGGGAGTGCGGATCGGCTGTCCTTGTTGATCCAGCACCAAGCCCAATAAATAGGGAGGCCGGTCACTGGTCAACGTGACCGGCTTGTCGGAAAAGAGATCGACGGAGCGCGGGTCATCGGGTGTGAGCAAGGTTGTGACGATCGCGTTCTTCAAGCTCTCCTTCGGCGCCTTGTCGTCCAAGGTTTCCACCACGATCGACCCGCTGTCGAAGTCGACGATGGTACGACTCATATAGTTCTGGGTGTATTTCACGTATTTCTTTTGTTCCGGAACCTTCACTTCTTTCTCGCCCCAGGTTTGTCGCACCCGTCCCGTCAGCGCGGCCATGATGGTGTTGAAGTCGCGCTGGATCGTCCGGAGGTCCCTGATGACGGCTTGGGGATCTCGCTGATAGGCATCGACGCGCTCTTTGAGGATTTGCTTGGGATCCTTGCCCGTCGCGACGTCAAGGAGAGTCCTGCTGGTGCGGCTGCCGAGCACGCGGTCGGCGTTCGTCAGGACACGATCGGCTGATTCGCATCCGGCGAGAAGGATCAATGAGGCGAGAAGGAGTTTGGATATGCGCATCGGCCGGCTGTCCATATTAAACGGGGCCGCATTCTACATGGTTGCCGCCGAAGAATGAAAGGGTGATATCAGCAAGCGGGCTGAATCGAAAGTGCTATTTGATCGCGACGGCTTTGACTTCCTTATAGGTCGTATGGCCCTGCAAGACTTTTTGAACGCCGTCTTGAACAAGAGTCGTCATTCCTTCTTCGAGTGCCGTTTTGAGCATCTCTTCGGTGCGAGCCTTCTGTTGCACCATTCGCTTCAGTTGGTCCGTACCCAAGAGGAGTTCGTGTAGAGCGACCCGTCCCTTGAAGCCGGAGCGGTTGCACGTTTCGCACCCCTTCCCGCGAGAAAGCCGAAAGGTATTATCCTGTTTGATGCCGAGCTTATCCCAGTACTCAGCCCCGTATCCGAGTCGGAGTTCTTCATACTCCTCCTTGGTTCCAATGTACTGCTCTTTGCACTCTTTGCAGATACGGCGAGCGAGACGTTGCGCGAGCACACCCAGCATGGCATCGGCGAAGCTGAACGGGTCACAACCCATATCGAGTAGGCGCGTGACCGTTTCGACGGCGCTGTTGGTGTGCAGTGTGCTCAATACCAGATGGCCGGTCAGTGACGCTTCGATGCCCGTGTCGGCGGTTTCTTTGTCCCGCATTTCTCCCACCATGATGACGTCGGGGTCGGCCCGAAGAAAGGCGCGCATCGCGTTGGCGAACGTGAGCCCGATCTTCGGCTGGACCTGCACTTGTCGAAGGCCATACTGTGTAATTTCGACCGGATCTTCCGCTGTCCATATTTTAATGTCGGGGGTGTTGATGTTGCCGAGTACCGAGTGAAGGGTGGTGGTTTTCCCGGAGCCGGTCGGACCAACGCACAGAATGATGCCGTAGGGCTTTTCCGAAATCTCCTTCAACACTCTGAGGTTCCGATCAGAGAACCCCATCTTGTCGAGAGGCAGCGGCTCGCTTGCCGCCAGGATACGCATGACCACGTCTTCGTTGTATCCGGCTGTGGGAAGCGTCGCGACGCGGAGTTCGATCTCTTTCGTCTCCGAAAGCTTGAACTTGATCTTGCCGTCTTGAGGTTTGCGGCGCTCGGCAATGTCCAGACTCGCCATGATCTTGAGTCGCGAGACGATGGCGCGGCGGTAACTCTGAGGGATCTTCATGTATTCGAAACAATCCCCATCGACTCTAAAACGCACGAGCGTTTCGCGCTTTTCTCCATACGGCTCGATGTGAATGTCCGATGCATTTTGACGGTAGGCATCGGCGATGATCTGGTTGGCCAGACGGACGATCGCGCTGTCGTTTTCGTCCAAACCTCCGGCTCCGGCGGAATCCTCCATCGCCTCGGCTTGTGCCTCGGTAACGAGTTCGCCGAGAATATCGGACACGTTTTCATCGAGTTTCCTCCCTCCAGTATCGGTTTGTCCGGTGGCGGAGGTCAGAAATTGCGCGATGTCGCGGCGCAGACTGACGGCAAAGCGAATATTGAGCCCGGGAAACGTTCGCTTGATGTCTTGGACGCGGTCAAGATCTCCGGGATCGTCGGTGAGAATCTCGATGGCCGTGCGGTCTCGTTTGAGCGGCATCCAATGGTTCTTTTTGAGGTAGTCGACGTTGAGGTTCTTCAGCAACTCCACATCGACAAGGGTGCGCTCACTGTACTCGATATACGGACACTTATAGAACTGGGCGAGCGATTTGCCGATATCGATCTTCGGGACTTTGCATTTTTCGATCAGGATGCTCTCCAGGTCGCTCATCCCTTTTCGGGAGTCCGCGATAGCCTGGTCGAGTTCATTCTGTGTAATCCGGTTGTTGCTGACCAAGAGATCGAACTTGGTGGGGTTCTTTTTTGAGATCTTCCGAAGATTGAAGAAGGCGATTCCAAGCGCCTTCGCGATTTCGTCGACGGCCTCTTCATCTTTGCGGGTAAACCGACTCCCGCTTTTTTTGTTGAGAAGTTGCAGGACTCCCATCAGGTATTTGTTGTCGGCGACAATGGGATATGTCAGAACCTGTTTGGTTTTGAAGCCGGTGCGCTTATCGTAGGATGTGTCGTGAAGCAGCGACGGATGGATCGCTTGGAGCTCCATCATGTTGTAGGCGTCGGTGATATTGACGGGGCGGAGGTATTTGGCGCAGAAACCGGCGAGACTCTGCTCGGTAATGGGGATGCGGACTTCTTCGACGCTGTCGATATGCGGAACTTTGGAGAAGATTTCTTTCTTTTCAGCGTCAAATGCGAAGAGCGTCAGGTCTTCTGCGTCGAATAGACTCAGGATGTCCTTGTGCAAGTCGAGGAGGATTTGATCAAGATTGCTGGCCGCGTGAACCTGAGTGGTGATCCGTTTGACGTGCTCGGCGTGCTCGACCTTTTGCTGCAGCTCCTGAAGGTTCTGAGTCATCGGCTTGGCTTGCATCCGACTGCGCTCTCTCCGAGGTCGGGACGTGAACCAATAAGATTGTACGCTGGATCAGTAGGCACCAGCCGGAACGGGTCACAGGTTGTGAATTGAGCTTCAGTCTAACCGAACGGCACGAGAAGGCAAGGAAAACGCGGTTTCCGCCGGTCGAGTTCGGAGAAAATCGGAAAGTCGTGTGAGGCCGGAACACTGAAAAACGGCTCACGTCGGGGGTGAATCGGATTCGTGAGAAAGTGTCCTGAGATGCGCGAGGAGATCACCGGGAGCGATGCGGGTTTTGATACCGCTTCTTCGAATTTTGATCTCCACGATGCCGTCCGCAAGACCTTTATCGCCGACGACCACCTGGAACGGGGCGCCGATCAAATCGGCATCGTTGAATTTGACGCCTGCGCGATCGGCTCGGTCGTCCCATAATACTTCGAACCCTGCAGCCATGAGGTCGGAATAGAGACGTGCGGCGGTTTCAGTGGTCTTTTCCGATTGGCTGACCGTCAGGAGGTGCAGATGAAACGGCGCGATGGGAAACGGCCAGATGATACCCTTCTCGTCATGATTTTGTTCGATCGCAGCAGCGGCGGTACGACCGACGCCGATGCCGTAGCAACCCATGATGGCGAGGCGCTCCTTGCCCTGCTCGTCGAGGATGGTGGCGTTCATTTTCTGGCTATACTTGGTGCCGAGTAGGAACACCTGTCCGACTTCAATGCCTTTGGCGAGCATCAACTTGCCGGATCCGCGAGGGGAAGGATCGCCGGCTTGCGCATTACGAAGGTCGGCAAATTGTTCAACGGTGAAGTCGCGCTCAAGATTGGCGTTCAGGTAGTGAGTATCGTCTTTGTTGGCCCCGATCACGACGTTTTTCAGTCCGTTGACGGCGTGGTCTGCCAGAAGACGCACCTTCTCTAAGCCGACCGGCCCGGCGAATCCGGGAGCGGCTCCCGTCAGTTGCTGTACCGTCGCGGGATCGGCCAGCGCTGCATCGTTTACCTTGAGCAGCCGCGCCAATTTCACTTCGTTCAACTCATGATCGCCTCGAATCAGCACGGCGACGGTTTCCGATCCGGCTCGATAGATCAGCGTCTTTACCAATTGTCGCGGTGAAATCTTCAAAAAGGCCGTCACGTCCTCCACCGTCCGGCGCTGTGGAGTGGCGATTGGAGTCAAGGGGAGCAGGGGCGTCGCATCGACCTCAGCGGGAGGGAGCACTTCGGCCCGTTCAAGATTGGCGGCATACGATCCCTGGTCGCTGTATGCCACCGTCGCTTCTCCGGTGTCGGCCAGGACCATGAACTCGTGCGAAACATCTCCGCCGATTAACCCCGTGTCGGCTTCAACCGCACGAAAGGTGAGTCCACACCGCGTAAAGATGCGGGTATAGGCGTCGTACATTTTCTGATAGCTGATCTTGGCGCCGGATTCGTCGACGTCGAAACTATAGGCATCTTTCATGATGAACTCACGCCCCCGCATGAGCCCAAAGCGGGGGCGGATCTCATCCCGGAATTTGGTTTGGATTTGGTAAAAATTCAGCGGAAGTTGGCGATAAGAGCGTACTTCACGGCGGAACAGATCGGTAATGACTTCTTCATGCGTCGGCCCCAGGCAAAAATCACGCTCGTGGCGATCCTTGAAACGCAGGAGTTCCTTCCCGTAATAGTCCCAGCGGGCCGTCTCTTTCCACAATTCGGCAGGAGACGCGATCGGCATCAGCAGCTCCTGAGCGCCGGCACGGTTCATTTCCTCGCGAACAATCTGCTCGATTTTGCGGATCACGCGGAGACCGAGCGGGAGGTAGGTGTAAATACCGGCTGCAACCTTCCGGATCAGGCCGGCGCGCAACATCAATCGATGGCTGACGGTTTCCGCTTCTCCGGGATCGTCCCGCAGCGTGGGAATCAACAATTGAGATGTTTTCATGGCATTGGAGTCGCTGTTAGGATATGAATCGAACTGTGGAGGATTTCGCAGAATGCTCAAACGAGGCGCCTAACGAGGCCGCAGGTGATAAGAAACCGGAGGCGTATCTGTTCTCACCCGCCCACCCCGAGCTGCCAAGACAGCTCTTTGCCCCGATGGAGTACGTTGAGGATTTCTTTGAGCCGAGAACGAAGTTAGGGACGTGTTTCAGCATTCTGTCTAGCGGGAGAAGATGCGTTCCAGGTCATTCCAGAACGCGAAGATCATCACACCAACCAGCAACACCAACCCGACTTGCTGGGCCACCTCCCGTTGCCGTTCGCCGAGCGGTTTGCGCAGAATGCCCTCAATCAAGAAAAAGAGCAAGTGGCCGCCGTCCAGAATGGGGATCGGCAGCAGGTTGAGGACTCCGAGATTGATGCTGAGGATGGCGATGAGGAATACGACGCTGGAGGCGCCTTGAGAGGCGGCTTCACCAGAAATATTGGCGATGGTCAGCGGTCCGCCGATATTTTTGCTTGAAATGTCGCCCACGATCATTTTGTAGAGACCAATCGCGGTCAGTTCGGTCCATCCCCACGTGGCTTCAAGACCTTGATAGACGGCTTCTGCGGCGTTGTCGGAACGCATCAAAGAACGACCCGGGCCGGAGATGCCGATCTTCCCCACCTCCAAGGTTTGTCCGTTGACCGTCATTTTTTCGCTGGTCGGCGTGACCGTCAACGCAGTGCGTTTCCCATCGCGGAGCACCTCGACTTGCAAGGGCTTCTGCGGGTGTTCCCTCACCTGGGTGGTCATCTGCGCCCAGGTATAGATGGCTTGACCGTCTATCGTGGCCACGCGATCCCCGGGCTGGAGTCCCGCTGCAGCCGCGGGCGACCCATGCATGACTGAGGTGACTAACGGTGGGGTTTCTTCAACGCCAATCGTATACAGCGGTTCGTCTCCGGCCGCTCCGTCTCCCGCCATCGGCACCGGGGTTGCCGTGAAGGTTTTCAGTTGCCCCTCCCGTCGGACTTGGAGGGAGACAGGCTGCCCTTTGCTCTTGGATACGACATCCAGCAGCTCGGTCTTGGTCGAGATCTCTTTGCCGTTGACCCCGACCACGCGGTCACCGACCTCTATCCCCGCGACCGATGCAGGAGAACCGGGAACAAGTGCCTCGACATCGGCGCTCAGATCGCGGAATGTCGGGACAAAGAGCGGGGCGCCGGTCGACAGCCATCCGGCGAAGATCAAATACGCCAGAATGAAATTAAACCCGGGTCCGGCTGCTACGATGAGGACCTTTCCCCAAAGACCCTGGTGCGAAAACGACCGCCGGCGGTCGTCGGGGGTCGTCGCTTCCGTTTCATCTTCGCCGAACAATTTGACATAGCCGCCGAGCGGGACGGCAGATACGAGATACTCGGTTTCGCCGACCTGGCGGCCGAATAGTTTCGGGCCGAAGCCAAGCGAAAACTTGAGGACTTTGACTCCAACCCATCGGGCGGCTAGAAAATGGCCGAGCTCATGGAAAGCGACCAGCACGCCGAGCACCACAAGGAACCACCAGGCCTTCTGGAGGAGAAGCCACAAGGTATCGGGGGACCAGGCAAATGCGGACGTCATCGGAACTCCCTGTCGAGTGGTTGGCCCTTTACTTTAACATTCGCCGCGTGAAATACAAAACGATTGTCAGCGAGGCAACGCATGCACCAGCGTTTCCGCCTTCTCTCTCGCCCATCGATCCGCTTCCAATGCGTCATCCAGGCAGGTGATTTCGCGATGGGGATGCGCCTCCATCGTACTACGGATGACCTGAGCGATTTCGATGAAGCGAAGACCGTGGTTCAGGAATGCCTCGACGGCAATTTCATTCGCGGCATTCATAGCGGCGGGCATGGTGCCGCCGATTCGAAGCGACTCGTACCCGAGATTGAGACAGGGAAAGCGATCATGGTCGGGCTTGCAGAAGGTCAATTGTCCGATCTCCGTCAGGTCCAGTGAGGGGAGGTCGAGAGCCATTCTGGCTGGATAGCGCATGGCGTACGAGATAGGAGTTCGCATGTCCGGAAGTCCCAATTGGGCGATGATCGATCGATCCTTATATTCTACCAGAGAGTGAATGATGCTTTCCCGATGAACCATGACGTCGATATTGGACTCGGGGATATTGAAGAGCCAGCGGGCTTCCACGATTTCCAAGCCTTTATTCATCAGCGTGGCCGAGTCGATGGTGATCTTGGACCCCATCTTCCAGTTTGGATGCTGCAGGGCCCGTTCGGGGGTCACGTCCTGAAGCTGTTCTTGCGGAAGTGTCCAGAGGGCTCCGCCGGATGCGGTGAGAATCAGTCGCCGGACATCTTCAATCCGATGCCCTTCCAAGGACTGAAAGATCGCGCTGTGTTCGCTATCGACCGGAAAAATCCGGACACCATGTTGCCGGGCTTCATCCTGCATCAACTTGCCGGCCATCACCATCGGTTCTTTATTGGCCAAGGCGATGTGCTTTCCGCTGCGGATTGCCGATAAGGTTGGTACGAGGCCGGCCGCGCCCACGATGGCGGAAATGACCAGTTCGGCATCCAGCCCGGATGCCACCTGTGCAATTCCTTCTTCGCCGGCCATGATCTCAACCGGAAGACCGGCACAGCGCTTTTGAAGCACGGCTGCGGAGGACTCCGTCGAGACGGCGACGGCTTTGGGTCTGAACCGGCGGATCTGCTCTTCAAGCTTGTCGATATTACTGCCGGCCGTCAGCCCGACGACACGAAATTCATCGGGAAATCGCTGAACGATATCGAGCGTATTGGTTCCGATCGATCCGGTCGACCCCAAGATGATAATCGACTTCATATCCTCTCCTCTCAATTCTATAGAGACGGCGACAGGCCGCGGACGCAGGCGACATAGTAGTAGAAGGTGGGGGCGGTGAACAAGAGACTATCGAGCCGGTCCAACATACCGCCGTGGCCCGGCAGGATCCCCCCGGAGTCTTTGACTCCCGTCCGACGTTTGATCACCGATTCGAACAGGTCTCCAATCAGCCCCGCTCCGGTCAAGAGCACGCCGAGAATCAGCGCATCCGACAATGAAAGCTGAAAGGCAAACCACTGCTGAGCCAGGAGTGCGGCCCCCGCGGCGAGCGCGAGTCCTCCGAGTACCCCCTCGACGGTCTTCTTTGGACTGATCGACGGGATAAGCAAGTGTTTCCCCCAGAGCGTTCCGGCGTAGTAGGCGCCGGTGTCGGAAGCCCAGGTGACCGCCGCCAGGAAGAGGACTAGGAATTCACCGGACGGCAGTGAGCGGGTCGAGACCACGGTGCTAAGGGGGAAGCCGACGTAGAGCACGCCGAAGAGGATGATAAACGCATCTTTCCATCGATGCTCCGCCGATGGAGCGACGAAGAAAACGGTCGCCCCCACGACGAGCGTACCGGCGATCAACAGCTCCGGTAAGCTGAGGGACACATGAGAGCGGGCGAGTACCATGACAAAGGTTGCCAACCCGACGCCGACAAGGAGACGGTTCAAGCGTGATTGGAAACTGAGGCGATAGAGTTCCAGTAGGGCCATGGAACCGACGGCGATCAAGAGGAGCGTCAAGGCCCAGGGAGCAAGATAGGCGATGATGACATACACGGCCGGGATCAGCGCCGCCGCGGTGTAGAGACGCCGAAGATCGAATCGACGAGTGCGTGCTGGTGAGGTGGTCACAGATATCAAGCTGTGGGCAATAGCGTCGGTGGTGAGGGGATATCCCACAAGGATTAGGATGACACGGTGCTTAGGACTCGGCCAAAGCGACGTTCACGTCTTTGATATTCGATCAGCGCCAGCAGAAACTCCCGTCGTCGAAAATCCGGCCACAAGGTCGGGGTGAAGCACAGTTCCGTGTAGGCCAGTTGCCATAAGAGAAAATTGCTGATCCTGGTTTCTCCGCTCGTCCGAATGAGTAAATCAGGGTCCGAGAGCGGATGAGTGTACAGGTACTGTTGGATCGTGGTTTCATCGACCATGCTCGGTTGTACGGTCCCGGCCTGGACGTCCTCGATCAATGCCTTCACCGCATCGACGATCTCAGCTCGCCCTCCGTAGCTGAGAGCTACGGTGAGGATCAATTTGTCAAGATGTGAGGTCTCCTTCTCGGTCGTGCGAACCCAGTGTTGGGCCGATGAAGGAAGAAGATCGTGGCGGCCGATGGCGCGGAAGCGAACACCCTGCTCGATCAGACTGGCACGTTCGGTAGAAAGGTAATGTTCCAAGAGACCCATCAGCGCGTTGATTTCTTGCGTTGGGCGGTTCCAATTTTCCTGCGAAAACGCATAGATGGTGAGGGCATGGATGCCGAGCTCCAGACACAGAGTAATCATCTCCCTCACGGAGTTGATACCTTCCCGATGGCCGGCGATGCGAGGGAGACCGCGAAGCTCCGCCCAACGCCCGTTGCCGTCCATGATCACCGCTACATGTTTCGGGAGGAGTTCGGGCTCCAACTTGGCGGTCAGCTCACTTTCAGAGAGGTGGGCGAGGCTTGAGGACGGCTGGTGTGCCATAGAGTTTTGCGCAAGCGCCTCATGTCCAAAGTGAGAGGAACTGCGGTGGCCAAAGTCTACTGGTGGGGGTATGGAATGTCAAACGATAACTCGGTAACTACTTAGAAATGCGTGGTGTGAGGAATCATCGCATTGCGACTGCGGAAATGATTGGGCTATACTCGGCCAGCAGCCGACAGAAACGGAGAGGAAGCCTTACCATGCCCGAGCCGGTCCAATTGACAAACTTTGGTGTCACCGAACTTGAAGCCCAGCATGCACTCGACCGGTTGAAGGTGCGGGATGTTGATTATGCAGATCTCTATTTCGAGTCCCGCACGTCGGAGTCGGTTTCCATGGAGGAAGGCATCGTCAAACGCGCCGCCAAGAGTGTCTCCCAAGGAGTCGGGGTCCGGGCGACTGCAGGCGAAAAGACCGGGTTCGCGTACTCGGACGAATTGACGAAGAAGGATTTGGAGATTGCGGCCGACACCGCCCGCTACATCGCCAATTCACCGAAGGGAGAGTCCCCCGTTCCGGTCCCCACACAGCGACGACCGACGAGAGACCTGTATCCGATCGAGCGAGCGACGGCCGAAGTGGCGACCGCTGATCGTGTGGCGCTGTTGAATGAAATCGATGCTGAGGCTCGGCGGTATGACCCCCGTATTAAGAACGTGATGGCATCGTTCAACACGGAATATAAGGTGGTGGCCGTTGCGACATCTGATGGGACCTTAGTCGGCGATATCCAGCCGTTGTCACGCCTCCAGATCACCTGCATCGCTGAAGATCATGAGAATCGCCAAGTCGGAAGTTTCGGTGGGGGAGGCCGGGTTGGGTTCGAATATTACCGAGAAGACAACCGCCATTTAAGCTATGCCCGAGAGGCCGCGAGAGAGGCGATCCTAAATCTTTCCGCCGTCGACGCTCCCGCCGGAGTGATGCCCGTCGTGCTCGCCGGAGGGTGGCCCGGGATCCTCTTGCACGAGGCGATCGGGCATGGATTGGAAGCCGACTTCAACCGCAAGAAAACGTCGGCCTTTTCAAGCTTGATCGGAAAGCGCGTGGCGTCGGACGTGTGTACCATCGTCGATGATGGGACGCTCCCGTTCCGCCGCGGCTCGTTGAATATGGATGATGAAGGAACGCCGACCAGCTGCACGACGCTCATTGAAAAGGGCATCCTTCGTCGGTATATCACCGACAAGCTGAACGCACGTCTCATGGGGATACCCCTGACTGGGAACGGCCGGCGGGAGAGTTATCAAAGCGTGGTGCTTCCCCGAATGACGAATACTTTCATGCTGGCCGGCGAGTCGGATCCTCAAGATATCATCCGGTCGGTCAAGAAAGGGCTCTATGCCGTCTCCTTCGGAGGGGGACAGGTCGATATCACCAACGGGAAATTCGTGTTTTCTGCGAGCGAAGCATATCTCATCGAGGACGGCCGTATCACCAAGCCGGTGAAGGGAGCGACGTTGATTGGGAATGGGCCGGAGATCCTCACCAAGGTATCGATGGTGGGACACGATCTGAAACTCGACAATGGAATCGGAACGTGCGGCAAAGACGGCCAGTCGGTGCCGGTCGGAGTCGGGTTACCGACCATCAAGATCGAGGAAATTACAGTCGGCGGGACCCAGGGATAGGAAGGCGTCATAAGACCATGCTCCAGACGTATTCGCATCTCAAGGAAACAGGCAACGGCTATGCGCAGCTCGCTGCCGATGTGCTGACTCGAGCCAAGGCGTGCGGCGCAACGGAAGCCGATATTGTGGTGGCCGACGGCGAGACCTTTTCGGTCCAAGTGCGGGTGGGCACCGTCGATCGATTGACCAAGGCGCGAGAGAAGCGGCTGGGCTTGCGGGTGTTCATTGGGAAGCGATCGGCGACCACGTCCACGTCCAATTTCTCACAGGACTCTCTCGAACGGCTCGTGGCAGATACCTGCACCCTAGCCGGCGCCGTTGTTGAGGATGACGTATCGGGCTTACCTGAGGCTGCGCAGATGGCGACAGACCAGCCGGGCCTCGATCTCTATGATGGGACCGTGCTCGATACGGAAACTCAGATCGATTGGGCCAAGCGGGGAGAAGCGGCGGCCTTCGCGGCCGACCCCCGCGTGACGAATTCCGAAGGAGCGGAGTTCGATTCGTCATCAGGACGAGTAGTTCTGGCGAACAGCCACGGGTTCGTCGGTTCTTACAAGAGCTCGAACTTTTCACTATCCGTCTCTCCGATCGCGACCGAGTCCGAGACGGGAGCCATGCAGCGGGATGCCTGGTACGAGGTGCAGCGTAAGTTTGCGCGGCTGGCCTCGGCCGAATCGATCGGGCAAGAAGCGGCACGACGAGCGGTTCGCCGCCTCGGTGCGCGCAAGGTGGCGACGAAGCGGGTGCCGGTGGTGTTCGATCAAGATACGGCCGGGAGCCTGCTGGCTAACTTGTGCAGTGCGGTTTCCGGCTATGGTCTCTACAAACGGGCTTCGTTTCTTCTCGATAAACTGGGCCAGCCGATCGCGTCCGATCTGATGACCATCTATGATGACGGGAGGATGGTGGGCGGTCTGGGGTCTCGCCCATTTGATGGCGAGGGGCTGGCTACGCGGAAAAATACAATTGTCGAACGTGGCGTGCTGAAGAGCTACTTGCTCGATACCTATTCCGGAAAGAAACTGGGACTGCCTTCGACCGGAAACGCGTCACGGAGCGTGGGCGAAAGTCCTTCCGTCGGCCCGACGAACTTTTATCTCGTCCCCGGATCAAAGAGCCCACAGGACATCATCGGTTCAGTGAAGGACGGGCTCTATGTCACCGAGTTGATCGGGTTCGGAATCAATATGGTGACCGGGGATTATTCTCGGGGAGCCTGCGGGTTCTGGATCGAGAACGGGGAGTTGACCTACCCGGTTGAAGAAATCACGATCGCCGGGAATTTGAAACAGATGTTCAAGGATATCGAAGTGATCGGGGACGATCTCGTGTTCCGGGGGCGCATTGCGAGCCCGACACTGAAGATCTCCGAGCTGATGGTGGCAGGCAACTGAACACGTGCTGAGACCCGAGTGTTGACTCCTGAGTTGAGGATCGCACGTCCGCTGACGTATCCAATTTGGAATTCACCACTCAGCATGCAGGACTCAATTTCAGCACTCGCGAAGGCGCGGAGGTGACTCATGGCTGAATCCATCCAAGAGACGACCGTTCAATACCCAAGTGGAAAAGTGGTGACGATGCGGGCATTTGTCGCGGCTCCTCACACCAGGGATAAGCGACCGGCCATTATCATCGTCCAAGAATGGTGGGGACTCACAGACCACATGAAAGATATCGCGAGAAGATATGCAGGAGAGGGCTATGTTGCAATCGCTCCCGACCTCTATTCGCGCCTCGGCCATCCACTCACCACCGATGCCGCGGAAGCCGGAAAGCTGATGAATTCCCTCAAACAAGAGGATGGCCTCACCGATCTGAATGCGACGGTGGACTATCTCAAGTCAGTTCCCGAAGTCGATGCAACAAAGATCGGTGTTACCGGGTTTTGTATGGGCGGGTCCTATGCGCTGATGCTGCCTTGCGTCAATCCGGACATCAAAGCGGCAGTGCCCTTCTATGGCCAGGTGCCCAATCCCGATACGCCGATTCAGAAGCTGGCTTGTCCGGTGCTGTATTTCTACGGCGAGGACGACGGCTGGATTACGAAGGCCGACGTGCAACGACTGGCGTCGGCATTGAAGAAATACGGGAAAGCGGGGGAGATCAAGACCTATCCCGGTGCGCCTCATGCGTTCTTCCGAGATAACGACCCCTCCGTCTATCGGCCGGACGCAGCCAAGGACGCCTGGGGAAGGGCAAAGACTTTCTTTAAGCAACACCTCGGCTGATGAAAATGCCCTCCAGTCTCGTACTCAGTCGTTCGCCATTTTGATCAACCTCACGAATTGCGTATAGCCCAGGAAGACGCCGCCATGCCGCTTGATGCCGACCTCGGAAAGAAAATGCTGCAGCTGATCACGTCGCGCTACGACGATCGGCAGTGGCGGAAGCGAATCGAAAAAACTCTTAGCCTCCCGCAGTCCGGCGTCACGGACCCGATTCAGCAGCAAATCTTCATGTATCTCAAGCACGGGTTGAAGGCGTACAAGTCTCGCCGAGCCGATCCCGATTCTTGGATCATCGGCGGCTATGCCACGAAGGAAGTCATCAATCGAGCAAAGTTCCAGCCGCAGCTCGTCGGTTCGTCTATCAAGCAAGATGATGTGGCTTTCCTAGGGACTGACCCAGGGACTGACGTCACCGAAGCCTGGTGGGACGAGATGCTGGTCCAGTGGTTCGACGTGCCGGAAGAAGAGAAACCTGCCGAAGAAGAAAGCGGCGAAGCCGCAGATCCAGACTCCTCGCCGACCCTCAAATCAAAAGCATAGGTCTCACAGCTCGGTGTTTGGCCGGGAAAACTGAAACGGCAAGGCTGTGAATTTAGAAGCGACCAGAGGCCAACGCATTCATCTTCAGGCTGGTCAAAATGGTCGTCCAGCGAGGCGAGAACAAAGCTGGCGAACTTTTTCACCAGCCTGCTACCCGAACAAATCCATTTGCGCTGGCTGGGGTGATTCAATATTCAAGACTGGTGTGGCTGGGATAGGGGCTGTGCTGGTGGTTTCGGCTGGTTTGGTGTTCCGATCCAGAAACTCTTTCAATTTCTTGAAGTCTTCTTTCAGCGTGACCAGCAGATTCCCTTGATGAAGGGCGGCGGCCGGGTGGAGGAGCGGAAAGATCACGAAATCTTTCATGTAGAAGGCCTGCGCTTTCACTTTGGTGATCCCGACTTTCCGTTCTAGTAACGTCTGCGTGGCCCAATTCCCCAAGGTGCAGACCAGTTTCGGGCGGATCAACTGAATCTGCTGCAGCAAGAACGGTTTGCAGGTCTCCACTTCATCCTGTTCGGGGTCGCGGTTGTTCGGCGGCCGGCACTTGATGACGTTCGCGATATAGATCTGGTCACGCGAGAGTCCTGCGGAGGTCAGAAGGTCGTTCAAGAGTTTTCCAGCTGCACCCACGAAGGGCTCGCCTTTCTGATCTTCGTTGAATCCTGGCGCTTCCCCGACAAACATGATACTCGCATGAGGATTACCGACGCCGAATACGACTTGGCTGCGCCCGAGCTTGGCCAGCTTACAGCGTTGGCAGTCGTGAAGTGATTTGGCAAGTTCTTGGAGAGGGGTGAGTGTCATGCGTGATCAAGTTGAAACAGCTGGTGGGGGTATCTTAGAAACGCCGAGCTGTGATGTCAATCGAGATGATGTGGTCAGATTGTTGGAGAGGTGACGATGAACCTTGCACGCCTGGGGACGGCGTTGATTGCCATGATTCCAGCCCTAGCAACCGCGGCCTCTGTGGAACTGGCGGCGTTCGCGGATAGGCTGTTCTGTGAAAAAGTGGTGACATCGCTGGGAGGGCATACGGGCTCTGATTCCGAACTGTGGAAGACGGTGGAATGGACGCCGGTCGAGTTGAAAGGCCAGGGGCCTACGACACGGCGCTGTTCGAGCTTCGACAAGGCCCGCATGGATTTGAACAACGACGGGCGGGAGGATCTCGTGGTAAGGGCCACTTTCTGCATGAAAAGCGTGCCGAGTGACAGCCTCTATGTATTTCCTGCCGACAGTACTGTCCTTGAACAGGCGGGTTGGCAGGATACGGGTCCCTTATTGGCGACTCGTGATAAGTTTGAACGGACCGGCGGGACCTATCCGCTGACTGCGCTCAGGATCGACAAGGCTCCAGCCCCTCACACCTTGACGACAGCCTTCTCACTTCAACCATTCCTGCTCGATGGGGCGGCCTATGTGAGTCTCACGGATACGCGACGGGAATGGATGGTAATCGCGACGTATCGAGGCGGCGAACGGTTTGAAGATCTGTGCTATTTGCACATCGGATCGAATTAGTCGGTAGCGTGTTTCTGCAAGAGAGGCATCCCTCCCATCATTGGCTCCTTGTGCCATCCAACTCCCCTGTGATCAAGTCGTGTGGCCGGCGATGATCTCCGCACAGCGCCGGGCGCTCACCACAGTGCTTTCCAGATCGGCGGGCCATCCGGTGTCGGTCCAGGCACCGGTGACGAGCAGATTCTGGATCGGGCTTTGTTGAAGCGGCCTGAGCCGCGCCGCTCCAGGCGCAAGCAGCAGGGCGGCGTGGCTCTCATGCAAGATCTCCTGGGATGTCAGGTTTTCCCTGGTCAGGGTGGGGAACAACAGGCCAAGCTCGGTAATCGCTGCGTCGACTAACTGATCGGTGTCCCATTCTGTAAGCGGGCTTTCGACGGCGGACAGCCGATAACGGATTTCGCCGGTCGTGAAGGATGATCCGGTGAGCTGCTGAAATGGTCGGCCTGGTAACAAGAGCAATCGAGGAGACTGGACGGTTGTCCGGGATGTCAGTTGGACGACGATCTCGCTCACGCTGTTCAGTTCGGTTAATTGCGCAAAGTAGGCATAGCGCGTCAGCAGTCGATCCGGCAAAAGAGCAAGCAGATGCCGGTATGAAAGCGCGACGATGTACCATTGTGCCTGCAACGTTGCGCCGTCGTGAAGCCGGATATCGCTCACTCCGTTCTGCCCAAACCGGAGGTGTGGCCGATGTGTGAGGGGAAGAATCCGCGCATTGTTTTGCTGGAGTGCCTGTTTCATCGGTGCGATAAACCGGTGGCCGACGGATCCGGAGAGGTGTGTGAGTCTGGCGTCCGATGCGTCGCTGAGAAATACGGTTGAAAGCAACTGGACGAACGTTGCGGCGGAGAGACGTGCCAGCGTATTGCCGGTCAACCATCGAGCGAGCGGGTCCCAAATCCGCTCTCGTGCTTCGGGGCTCTGCCCGGTTGCCGTCAACCACTCGTCTGCGGTCCGGTTCTCCAGGTCTGCCGGGAGCGTTTGTGCTTGTTCCCAAATTTGTTCGACGTGCGAGAAGAGTCTCCACCGATCCTGCCAGGCGAGGCCGTGGAAGCTGAAGAGACTCATCATCCATTGGAAGGCTCCGGGAAGACGGGCGGACTGATAGGGAACAACGCGCCCATCCGGCAGGCGAAATTCGAGAGGAATGGTGCGGTCTGCTTCCGGAGCGCGGTCCTTCTCCAGGGCGTCAAGAATCCGCCTGGTTTCCCGGTGGCATCCAAGCAGAATCGGCGCGGCTTCGGATGCATTGGTCCGGAATCCATCGAGCCAGTCCGGATGATCGAGCAATGTCACGTGATAGCCCTGTTGATGCAGATGGTACGCCGTTGTAAGACCGGCCAGCCCTGCGCCGAGAATGAGCACCGTGTGTGAGGGTGGAGCGGTCACGAGAACCGGGAACGGACCCAAATCCGTAAGGCGATGACCACCCGCTGGGTCGTGGTGAGACTGATCCGAGGTCCGAAGACCTGATAGTTCGACTGTTCGATTTGTTCCAGAATCCGGCTGTATATGCCGCGCATGATTTCAGCAACCGTCAGCGCCCGACGTTCGGAAGGCGGCAGACCCATGAGGGCCGCATCGGCTCTTTTATAATAGTGGTGAGCTCGGGAGGCTTCATACTCCATCAACGCCCGGAATTCCGGGGAATCGCTTCGATTCAGCATGGCCTTTTCAGGGTAGTTCCATTTCCGCAAGTCCTCCAGCGGCAGGTAAATCCGGCCATCGGCGGCATCGGTACCCACATCACGAAGGATATTCGTCATTTGAAAGGCCATGCCGAGTGCCACCGCATAGTCCTGTGCGCGGGCGGACGTGACGCCGAATACATGCAAGCAAATGAGCCCCACAACGGAGGCGACGCGGTAACAATAGAGGGACAACTCGTCGAACGTGACGTAGCGATTGTTGAAGAGATCCATCTCGACGCCTTTGATCAACTCTTCAAAGTACGCCTTGGGAATCCCCATGGTCTTCACATGATGGGCCAGGCTGACCATGATCGGGTCGGTAGGAGTGCCCGAGTACACGGCGTCAAGCTCACTCCGCCAACGCTTCAGTTCGTCTTTCGGGTTGCTGCCGGCGTCCGGTTCATCGACAGCGCTGTCGACTGCCTTGCAGAAGGCATACACCGTATACATGGCCTCACGTTTCGCTTTGGGAAGGAACAGAAACGAGTAGAAAAAGTTGCTGCCGCTTTTCTTCGTGTAGGCCGTGCAATAGGCCTGCGCTTCCCTGACCGTCATGATGTGCAGCCCCCGGCGAGTGTGTCGGTCTCGAGTTTGATTGCTTTCGCGGTGTCCATTGGATGATCAGGATCCGGGTGCAGAATGGCAGCGAGCAGTTCCACACCATCCACGAGTCGAGGGCCAGGGCGGCTGAAATATGATGCCGCATCAACGACGTAAATATTCGGCCAATGATCACAGGCGCGTCGCCATGCGTCTCGAAGCTGCCCGGTCTGCATGAGTTCGTTGACGGCACGATCCACGGAGTAACCGCAAGGCATCACGATGATCACATCGGCTTGCGCGGCTTCCACCGCGCGCCAGGAGGTTTGGTATGAAGGAGTATCTTTGGATCCAAGGACATTGAAGCCACCAGCCAAGTCGACCATCTCCGGGACCCAATGGCCCGCGACGTACAGAGGATCCAGCCACTCCAGGCATACCACACGGGGACGCGAGCGAGTCGCACTCATTTGTTCGTGCACGCGGTTCAATCGTTGACGAAGGCTGTTCGCAAGCGCCAGTCCCTCGGCGGGACACCCTGAGGCCCCGGCGATCCGTTCAATATCATGGATCATCTCTTCCAACGTCGTCGGGCCCAGCGTCAGCACGTGGGGTCGGTGTTGAAGCGACTGGATGGCCTGTGTGAGTTGGTCGGGCGTCACGGCGCAGACGTGACACAGGTCTTGTGTGAGAATCAGATCGGGTTGAGCCTGATGGAACGCCTCCTCGTTCAGTTGGTAGAGCGGGCTTCCTGCAGCCACCAGTTCTTTGACCCGCTGATCGATGGCCTGGCTTGTTGTCCGGTGCGCCTCGACCAGTGGATCGATCATCACCGGAACATCTCGAACTGAGTGAGGAAAATCACATTCATGGCTGATACCGACGAGCTGATCGGCCAAACCGAGGGCGGCGATCACCTCTGTAGCTCCGGGCACAAGTGAGCAGATTCTCATGATGGTGTCGAGGTTATATCGGCCACAAGCGGGCCCGCAAGTCCGCGAGACGTGTCTCACTCAAACTATAGCTGATGGCATCGGCTTCGTGCAGGTCTTGCACGGTGTGTGTATTGGTCACCGCCAAGACCTTCATTCCCGCCGATTTTGCGGCCTGGATGCCGGGACGGGAATCTTCTATGACTAAGCACGAGGCGGATGTCATCGGTGCGGACGAATGATGTCGGTTCAATCCGGCCAGCGCATGCAGAAACGGTTCAGGGTCCGGCTTGCCGTTCGTCACGTCCTCGGCGCTTGTAATATGACAAAATGCTTTGCGGATGCCGATTCGTTCCAGCACCAGCTCGATCTCGGCGCGCAACGCGCCCGAGGCGATCGCTATGGGATACGCGGCCGCAGCCTCCTCGACGAACTCTCTCACGCCCGGGAAAATCACCAGGTGGTCTTTGATCGAGGCTAAATAAGCGACAGCCTTCTTGGCCATCAGATCTTCCACAAGCGGGGTCGAGATTGGGCGGTGATTGACCCGCAGTGCCTCCCGAATACATCCGCGATCGTCGAAGCCGAGGTAGTCGGCGTAATAGTCTTTCTCCGTCAAGATGATCTGGATATCCGCAAGTGTCCGGCGCAGCCCTTCGAAGTGGAGGGGCTCGGTGTCGGCGATGACACCGTCGAAATCAAAGATCACCGCGCGCATGGGTTCCTGAGAATTGAGATGGACCACCTGTTTGATGGAGGCGTGGACGGGCGGCATTATAGCACAGAGGGTGGTGATGCGATCACCACCCTCTGTGCATGACGTGTGTGGTCCGGACGATCAGGGTTTCAATTTCAGCTGGTGCTCGGCCAACCACCCCTTGGTGCCGAAGTCACTGCGAACGGAGTACACCCAGCCGTCACCCTGCAGATCCCCGTCGAGAATCGTAAGCACGGTTCTCGGCGGAATGGCCGGTCCGGGCTTTGTCCCCTCTGCGTCCTGATGAAGTACGACTTTCTCACCGGGAGCGCTGGGATTCGGCAGTACGAATACCCGCTGCCCTTCGCTGAACAGAGGAGCCGGTGAAGCGCTGACGGGAGCTGCAGGCGCCGGCGTTACGGGTGCGGGAGCAGAAGCGGTCGGCATAGGTGGAACAGAAGGCGGCGTGGGAACGGGAGCTGGTGCCGGTGTTGCTGATTGCGGTGTCTCGACTGGTGCCATGGCAGGAGGCGGAGTGACAGCTTTAGGCTGAGCGGACGGAGTAACGGGCGCCGGCTTTCGAGCGACCGGCGGCTGCGGTTGAGGCGCCGGTGATTCGCCGAGGAGCGGACCGATGTAATCCATGATCATCTCCGGTTCCATCGCAACGTAGGCGCCACCGCCGATCAGCACCAACAAGAGAACCCACAGAACCGGACGCCCACCCGATTGCTTGGGGGGTTTCACAGGCGATGGCGATCGAATCGTGGTTGTCTGCTCCAATTCCTCTTCAGTGAATTCCAAATCGGGCTCAGGCTGACGAGCAAAGAATAGGTTCCAAGTCAGAGGACTGCCGGCCAATGATGGGCCTCCAGCAATAACGAACATCGAGCACCTCCCTCTAGCGGACAGCATCGTACAATCTGAAAAAGTACTTATCACCAAGCGTATAGGCTGTCAATTTTGTGCGAATATTCAGCAGTGCCAATCCAGGTGCGGATTCAGACTCAACAGGATTGCACGTGAGAGCAAGAGAGCACCTGATGCTCTCGGCAGCCGGATCGATATACGGTCAGGCCTTTGCACCCGAGCTCGTGGGCCAGCAGAAACGCGGCGGCCACCTCCTTCGTTGTTGCCGTGGGAGGCAGGTTGATCGTCTTCGACACGCCGCTGTCGCTGTGCCGTTGAAAGACCGCTTGCATCCGAACATGGTGATCGGGAGTAATATCGTGGGCCGTCACAAACAACCGACGAAGGTCGACTGGAATCCCGGAGAGGTGCTGAATTGATTCGTGACGACCGATCTCCTGACGCAATTCAGCGAGAGGCAGTCTTCTGGATTTGGCCTGCTTGAGGAATTCGGGATGGAGACGTTCAAGGCGAATATCTTCCATGATGGTGTGAACGACGTTGATGCCATACAGCGGCTCGATTCCGGCAGAGCAATCGGCCAGAATGCTGATGGTGCCGGTGGGGGCGACCGTCGTGACGGTGGCGTTGCGCAGTCGGGACCCCCTGGATTCGAGTCGGCTGCCTTTGTACGCTGGGAACGTTCCCCGCTCCTGCGCGAGTCGGCGAGATGCCTCGTGAGCATGCAATCGGATAAATCCCATCAACTGATCGGCGACTTGCAAGGCTTCGTCGGTATCGTACGGAATACCGAGCCGAATCAAGACATCGGCGAAGCCCATGATGCCAAGACCGATCTTTCTGGTCTGTTTGGTATGACGTTCAACCGATGTGAGAGGGAACAAGGTCCGATCGAGTACGTTGTCGAGGAATCGAACTGTCAGCGGAATGATAGTTGCCAGCCGCTCATAGTCGATGGCGACTCTGCCGCGCTGTGCCGTGAGGAGGCGCGCGACGTTGATCGATCCGAGCGTACAGGATTCATAGGCAAGCAGCGGTTGTTCACCGCAGGGGTTGGTGGCTTCGATTTGGCCGAGATGAGGCGTGGGATTTGCCCGGTTGATGGTGTCGAGAAACAGGACGCCTGGTTCGCCGGATCGCCAGGCTGCCTCTGTGAGTTGGTCGAAGACCGCCCTGGCGGGAAGACGCCGAACCGGTTTCGCAGTGCGTGGGTTGATCAAGGCATAAGACTGGTCTCGGTGTACCGCTCGCATGAATCGATCCGTGAGACCGACCGAGAGGTTGAAGTTCGTCATTTCACTCGGCTGCTGCTTCAACGTGATGAAGTCCAGGATGTCGGGGTGGTCGACCCTCAGGATGCCCATGTTGGCGCCCCGCCTCGTGCCTCCTTGTTTGATGACATCGGTGGACATGTTAAATACGCGCATGAAGGAGATAGGGCCTGATGCGAGTCCGCTGGTGGTCGTGACTCGGTCGGCGTGAGGGCGGATATGGCTGAAGGAGAATCCGGTTCCTCCACCTGACTGATGGATGAGTGCCTGATGCTTGACCGCATCGAAGATGGATTCCAGCGAATCGTCCACAGGCAAGACAAAACAGGCTGAGAGCTGCTGAAGCGGCCGTCCTGCGTTCATCAAGGTGGGTGAATTCGGAAGGAACGCAAGCGAAGCCATCACCTCATAAAATTGCCGTGCGAGCGTGCGTCGTCGTGCTCGTGGTTCGGCGGAGGCGATGTCGTCGGCCACGCGACGGAACATCTGACGCGGTGATTCAATCACGACCCCTTTTTCATTCTTCGCCAAGTAACGTTGGCGCAAGACGGTCAGTGCATTGGCCGAAAGGCGCGGTGGTTGTCGAGGAGTGTTCATAGAGCTGATCAATATTATATCCTCTTCTTTTGCGGCGAGGCATGTAGTGGGAGAGGAATCGCCGGTGCCTCTTGCATGTCCGGTGAGGCGGCAGGCACAATGCCTCGATCCCCGACCATGAAATCCTACCGCGAAGAACTGTGGTTTGAGACGAAGACCAGACGGGCCTACCTCAATATCACGCCACATATCGAGGGATTGGTGAGGAAGAGCGGGATACGGGAGGGACTGGTTCTGGTCAATGCCATGCATATCACGGCGAGTGTGTACATCAACGACGATGAGCCGGGTCTGTTACAGGACTACGACGAGTTTTTGGAACGGCTGGCTCCTCAGGAAGCTCGCTACCGACATAACGACACAGGGGAAGACAACGGGGATGCCCATTTGAAACGGCAAGTGATGGGGCGGGAGGTCGTGGTCGCGATCACCGAGGGCAAACTCGACTTCGGTCCATGGGAACAAATTTTTTACGGCGAGTTCGACGGGCGTCGGCGCAAGCGGGTTCTCGTTAAAATCATCGGGGAGTAGGCGAGTCGACGGCCATGCGCCACTGCATCGTGGATAATCGTCTTGACGCTTGCGCGGGCCAGAAAAGTTTGGCAACATGCATTTTGAGTTGTCGAGTCATCACGCATGGCTCATATCGTAGGGAGCGAAAATGCTAGCGTGGTCTCGCCCTGATCCACTCACACGCGATCTCATTCATCTCATCAATGCCCGTCGCCACGATCACGGCGACACCGATGATGCGATCGACACTCTGCAGGCATTTCTTGAACAGGGCCGCGAGCACGATCTCTTGACCGTGCTTGCCGCGCTCGACGAAGAAATGGCGGAATGGCTGTTCGACCTCGTGGCCGAGGCGAGTTGCACGTTGCTTCTGGATGGGCCGAACGATGAAAAGCCGACCTATGCCACGATCGCAGCGCTCGAACTTCCCCTGCAGGCGAATTTAACCGCTCCGCTGAAGCTCAAAATCGACCCGATCGCCACAGCCGACTTGCTACACCGTTATTTGCAGCTTCCTACTGGAACGGTCGTTCGTGTCGAGTCGCGACTATTGACCGATGCGACGCTCGAGATGTTGAATCTTCAAATGTTCCATGATCACTTGGTGACGGTTGCGGATTCACGGCGTGCGCAATCAGTGGCGGCGCGGCTTCTTCCTCCCGTCGAAAACACGGCGTTTCTCTTGTTCGAACTGATAGGAGCCCCGGACCCTGGCTTGCCTGATTCCTGGGAGGACAGTCAGCGCCGTGAAATTCTGGAAGGACTGGTGAAGCAATGTCCGGAGTTGGCTTGCGCGCCGGACACGATCGAGGTACCGGTTTACGCGGCGTATGCCATGTTCGATGCGCAGAACGCGGTACGTCTACATCATCTGGCCGATGAAACTGCGGCCGTGTGGAGAGAACTGGACCCGCTCGTACGGTCACGCACCATCGTGCATCTGCATACGCAATGTGGAAACGGGGTCTACATGCCGGTGTGGACCGACCTGTTCGACCCCGAGCTTCCGGAAGAACACGGCCCGGTGTGGACGTCCCCGGATGTCTGGGTCTTTACGGCCGATCTGCCCATTGAATGGCCGGGTGAGATGTTGACCAACAGACTCCTTGCGGAAGGCTGCACCAGGTTCGAAAATCACATCGTCGAAACCCCCGAAAACTAGTTCCGCCGCTCTCGTCAATGCTGTTCAGCTCGTTCCTCGATCGTGGTTGTGTCGGCCGAAGGAGAGGCCATGCGCAAAACCTCTCTTTCGGTGATTTTCCGACAGCTTTACTTTATTCTCTCCTCGATGAAGACCACCGGCACTAAAGATCAGTCCGGAAAGGCCACTGCGAGTCTCGTCACTGTGGTTGGATTGATCCTCGTCTGGACGATCGTATGGGCGAATTTGCCCTCGAAGGAGGAGCTCTTGTCGGCGCAACCGGCGCCAGCTCGAGTCGAAGCGGCGCGCGTGCCGGAACTCGATTTGACGATCCCCGGCATACCTGCTCAACCCAGCGAAAGTGCGGCGGGAAACGAAGGGTCAGGGTCCGTGAGGACTCTCGGCGGATTGTCCGTTCCACTCGACGGACGTGCCAGGCAAATCGCGGAAGTGAAGTGCGAGGCCGAGGTCCAGCAGTACTGTCCCGATTCTCTTTCTGGAGAAGACCGACGACGGTGCGTGATGCAACGCCTCAAACGATTAGATGCTCCCTGTCAACAGATCGTGCGGCAGAAGCTGGTGCGCTGGAAAGAAGCCGATGGCTATAAGCTGGCGTGCGCCGAAGACGTGAAGCGGGTCTGCCGAGACGTACAGCCCGGTGATGGCCGTATCTTGCAATGTCTGCAGGAGCACGAACAGGATCTCTCAGAGGGCTGCTACCAAAGTCTGCCGAAAGGGCGGCTCAACCTGCGAAATTAAGTTCCCACCGCATCGCTCCGGGCCATCCAGGAAGACACACACCATTAGCCTTTGTTAGGCGGCAAGCCCTTCGACACAGGAACGGAGTTCCGTCGCGAACTCACCGGCGCGACGATAGCGTTGGACAGGATCCTTGTGGAGCGCTCGATCCAGGACTGTTTTGACGATGGGAGGCACGTCGGGTCTGATTGCAGCCAAACTGGGATGGGGATTGTGCGCGATTGCGAACAGCAGGGCCGAAACGTTGTCGGCGATGAACGGTGGACGACCGGTTAGGAGTTCGAACATGACGACGGCGAGGGAGAAAATATCGGATCGACCATCCACCTTTTTGCCGGCGATCTGCTCCGGAGACATGTAGGTGGGAGTTCCCATCACGATATTCGTCTGAGTTTTTGACGACGTCGCCATCTTGGCGATGCCGAAGTCCATGACTTTGACAACCTCATCGTTGGTCACCATGATGTTCGCCGGTTTGATATCACGATGGACGACTCCTTGCTGGTGGGCATAGTCCATCGCTTCGGCGACGATGGCCAGTGTCGAGATCACTTTTTCGAAGGGCAGGAGATTGGGCTTTCGCGACCATTCTTTGAGCGTCGTGCCCTGAAGCAATTCCATGGCGATGTAGCCGAGGTCATCTTCTTCACCCGCGTCGAAAATCGTGACGATGTTCGGGTGGGACAATCGCCCGGTGGATTCGGCCTCTCGAAAGAACCGCGCTTTCGACTCTTGCAATGTGTCGGCATCGTCGATCTCGTCGAGCTGCATCGTCTTGATGGCGACGAACCGCTGGATCGTCGGGTCTTTCCCGAGATACACCACACCCATCGCGCCACGTCCCAGTTCCTTCAACACCTTATACCGACCCAGTGTACTGGGTGGGCTATTCTTTGCGGCGGTCGTCCCGGTTGTGGCCTCTGTCTCCTCTTCTTCTTCCTCTTCATGGTCCGGATGGATTTCGTCGGTCTCGTCAGTCGACGGCGTGGCCTCCTTGCGACGAGGAGACGGGACGGGCTTGGAAAAAAACCGGTGCAGTGCGTCAAGATTCAAAAGCCATGCAGCGGTGATCCAGAGGCCCGTCAGCGTCAGCCCAGCGGTATACGCGAGGGTATAGCGTGCAGGGCCGAAATGGTCGATCAAAGAAAGTCCGACCACGCGAAGGGTTCTATCCGTCGCAATCACGATGAACAGAGTCGTGACTGGAAGGACCAGTTGCCTGAGGAACGAAGACCCTCGCCCGTTATCGGGCATCTGCCGAAATGCGCGGATCGAGAGTATACAGAGGATGGCCAGGCCGGTTTCTTCCACCACGAGGCGGATCATTTGGGAACCGTTCAGGCCGAACAGCGTGAGCGGAAACGATTGCGCCGCCGGTAGTTTGCTCAAGAGGGGACCGGCAAACAGCGCCACGAGCGCGACGAGAAGATATTGAAAGACCCAACTTGAAGCGTTGATCATGAGCGAAAAGATCTGAGGACTAGCAAAGTCTAGCGGATACCGAAGCAGAGTCAATGGATTGGAGGAAATACGCGCAGGGATATCTTAGAGTTGCGCGGCGGCTTCCTTCATCTTGGGAAGCAACGAGGTGGGAATGTGCAGTGCGCCTTTGCCGATGCCGACCTCGATGTCGGGTTTCGTGAGGCCGTGAAAGTCGCTTCCGCCGGTGACCAACAGACCGAGTTGTTTTGCAAGGCTAAGGTACTCGCGTGTTTGCCGCGCGGCGTGCGTACTATAATACACTTCCACACCATCGAGCCCATCGGCTTTGAGCTGTCGAACCAGATCGGCCAGCGACCGATCCGCAGGCTTGACCCACGTCGGATGGGCCAGGACGGCGAGTCCTCGCGCGGCTTTGATCCATTGAATGGCTTCGGCGGGACTCGGGAGGTCGCGAGGAACGTAGGCGGATTTTCCTTCGGCGAGAAAGCGATCGAAGGCTTCTTTCGCTGACGAGACAACTCCCTTGTCCATGAGGACCCGGGCAATGTGTGGTCTGCCGACTGAATCACTGCCGGCAACGGCGCGGACTTCGTCGTACGTCATCTCGATCCCGAGGGCCTGCAGCCGTTCAATGATTTTCGGATTGCGGCGGTGGCGACTGTCTCTCATGCTCTTGAATCGCTGATTCAAGTCGGCGTCCTGCCAATCGAGGAAGTATCCAAGAATATGCAACTCGGAGTTGGCGATGATCGAGCTGATCTCGACTCCAGGGATCACCTCGATTCCACACTGCTGTCCGGCCGCGATGGCTTCGGCGACCCCTGTTGTAATGTCATGATCGGTGATCGCCAACGCGCTCACCCCCGCTTTGTGCGCCAGGTCGATCACTTCGGCGGGTGTGCAGCTTCCGTCAGAGTGGGTCGTATGGAGATGAAGGTCCAAGCGGCTCATGGTGAGGACCTCGCAAGAAAGGGTTTCAGCCCCACGAGCTGCGCGGTGTGAACCGATTCCGAGCCGTGATGTCCTTCGTGCAGCCCTTCATCATAATGAAGCACGCGGAGGCTCGCTGTGAGGTCCAAGAGTTCACCGTGGTTGAGGCAAAACTCTTGGCGCCTTGGATGTCGATACTGGAGGTGGTTGTCGATGGTAAAGGTTTCGTAGAACAACATGCCGCCGGGCTTGAGCGCCTCGATCAGGTGGGGGAAGAGCGGTCGGTTCAGATAAAAGAATACGAGAATAGCGTCGTACGTTTCATGTCCAAGATTCGGCTTGTACGGGGGCGGTTGCTCCAGGTCGAGCGCTCGTGTCGTAACCCCGGTGAGGTTCCGTGCTCGTGCGCTGGACGAAAGTTGCGCGATGGCGTCCTCATCGCGATCGACGGTGTCGACCTGATAGCCCAACGACGCGAGAAAGAGCGCGTGGCGTCCGTTTCCAGCCGCGACGTCGAGGACCTTCCCTTTGGGTAGACGGTGGAGCTGTTGGATAAGAAACCGTGCCGGCGGTGGGTCCGTTCGGAGAAGTTGTTGCGCGAGCCTGCTGCGTTCCACAGTGATCCCGACGGATCTGGTGACTTGGGAGATCGGTGGATGAAGCTTACGCAGCCATAGCTTGATGCGATCAACGGGAAATTCGTCGAAGAGGGCCGACAAGAATCGTTCAGCCATCGATTCCAGCAGCCGAGAATCATGACCGACTCCAAGTTCAACCACGCGCTGAGCCACTTTCGCGTAGTCGATCGTGTGCAGCAGGTCGTCGGACTGCCCCGCATCCTCTAGCTGGAAACTCAACTCCAGATCGACCGCAAGTGGCTGAGTCCGAGCCCGCTCTTCCGGCGTCACGCCACAGCGGCCGCGGAACTCCAACTGCTCGATGACGATCTGCCCGCCCATGCCGGCATTGTCGAGGATCGTCTTTCAGCGTGTCAAGCAAGAGCGTCACAAGAACGGCGCAAGGGAACCAGGAGAGGAGAGAGTCCCGTTACATACGACGACTAGACGAAGTAGCGGCTGGTGTCGAATTTGTACTCGGTGTTGTCGACCAACCGAATAATGCTGTGCCCATATTCGCCGGTATCGTTTTTTTCCGTCAAGTCCAACTCCGGTCCGTCGTCGATGGGATTGCTCTGGGCATCGGTTATGATTTTGACGATGGGGCGTTCACCGTCGGCTTTGTCGGCGGCAGGTTTGAGCACGACGGCGAATTCGTCTGAATCGAGGACGACCAAGCTTCCGATGGGGATAATGCCGACACAGTTCACGAAGAGTTTCAGAAGTATTGGGTCAAAGGATTGGCCGCTTTTGCTGAACATGAATTTCAAGACCTTCGACGGCGACATAGGTTCGCGCCGGTAGACTCGTGATGAGGTCATGGCGTCATAACAGTCCGCTATCGTGACGATGCGGCTCGGCAAGCTTTGCTTCCACGGCACAGCAAGTTTGGGGTATCCGGAGAGGTCATAGTTCATGTGATGCTCGAAGGAAGCTGAGGCCATTCGGGTTGGGACATTCCCGATATTCCGCAGCTCGATGAGGGTCAGCACTCCCTCTACGGGATGGCTTCGCATGATCTCCCACTCGTCTGTGGTGAATTCGCCGGGCTTATTCAGGATATCCAAGGAGATCGCACATTTCCCCACGTCGTGAAAGAGAGCCCCCAACCCCAGATCGGCAAGGTCGACCTTGGAGTAGCCGGCACGATTACCGAGAGCCATGGAGAGCAGCGCGACGTTGACGGAGTGATTATGAGTGTATTGATCGTGACAGCGGAGTGTTGTGAGACCGAGCAAGACAGGCTCATCGTGCATCATCAGGTCGATGATATTCTGAATGGCACGTTTGGCGAGCTTAAAACTCAGGGTCTTGCCGTCGCGGGCGGACTGTGTCAGGTTGCCGACGGCGTCGGTTGCTTTCCCATACGCGGCTTTCGACTGCGATTTGTGCTTGACCTTTGCATCCCCGTCTCCGGCAGGATCTTCTCTGAACGTGAGTTGACGAGGATCGTTGATTTCAATGCCGGTGACGGCCAGGTTCTTCAATTCCTGTCTGAAGTCCTCGATCGACTTGGAGGCCGGGTCAAGACTGACGAACAGATGGGCGAACTCTCGAAGGTCTTTGGAGGAAACGGACGAAGAAAAAGTCAAGCCGCCGATGCCCCACTTCCTCAGAGCGTCAATCACGCTTGAGACCACCAGCATTTGCTGCGAGGTCACTTTCAGATGGTGCTCTCCCAAGAAGAGGAAATCATCCTGGACCCATAAACCGACCGGTCGGTCATGAGCGAGCGTTTCGATGAGCGTCAACATCGTTTCGACGGGCTTGTCGAGCGCGGCATTGGCGCGACCATGAATCCTCGACGTCTTGATCAAGGTGTTCAGCTGCGTAATCAGCTGGAATCCGAGCATCGCCAGCTGTTGGTCGAGGATATCGCCGGCTTCCGAACCCTGGCCGATCTTTTGTGACAAAGATTTTTCGTGGGTCAGGATCGGCTGGGTCGTGTCCTCGCTTGGCTGGCTCCGGGGAATCTTGGACTTGAGTTCATTCACGGGTCCATACTCCTATTGCGGCGAACCGGTGGAAGGATTTCCCCGTTGCTGCCGCTGAGCGTGCGACAATGCTGTGACACAGGCCTGACGAACCGTAGCGCTTCCCTTTTTGGCGCCGAGTGTGAGGGACGCGATGGCCGCGGGTGTGGCGAGTTTCCCGAGTGTTTCGGCGCCCATGACCGCCAATTCTTCTTTTTTTCTCCGATTCGTCCATGCCCATTCGGTCATCAAGCCTTCCCAATAGGGGATCGCCTCGTCGCCACACGTCGCGCGGATAGCCTGGAAAATCGCTCGACGCTCACTCGGAGGAAGATCCAGGAACTCTTCCCCCGACACAAGCGAGGTCCAGTGGTCGAATGACACCTTATATTGTCCAGACATGAGCAGTTTCACCGCGGCGATCCGCACATTTTCATCCGCGTCTCCCATGCAGGAAATGAGTTTCGAGCCGTTGCCGTTCGGCCGAAAGAGGCCGATCGCCCGTACGACTTCCCGGCGGACCCGTGCGTCAGGATGCCGTATCAGTTTCTCAATGGCATCGATGAACTTTGGATTATTCCACTTGAGGAGGATCGACAGAAGGTTTCGAACATACGTCGGCCGGCGGTCCGACAGACTTCTCAGCAGCGGTTCAGGCTGATCTTTCGCTAACACCAAGAGCGCCTCCGATACGATGGTTTGATGTATGGGCGACTCCAGATTTGCCAGCAGGTTGCACAGAGCGGGTACGGCGTCGTGCTTCATCAACAGCAAAATCGTCGACAGTCCTTCGGTGCCGGCGTTGGGTGTTCCATTGAGGTAGCCTTCGATCGCTTTGATTCGCTCTGCCCGGCCGAGTCCATTGAAGACGGAGGCTAATTGTTGCTTTTGTTCCTCAGCGAGGTCAGGACGCACGGCGTCCGATTCATGAAGCAGGCCCAACACCTTCTCCAACACCGTCCATTTGCCTTCACGCAGGAGGGTTTCGACGATATTTCCCCACAGACCAAAAAGTTTTGTGAGTAACGCCGGTGACTTCTCGGACGCAAGGATTGCCGTCAGCGTATCCAAGATGTACGTGAGACTATCTTGTTTATTCTCTGCTTCGATCTCATTTCTCAGCGTTGCGAGTTCTTCTTCCGTGACTTCATAGCCCGCCAGCCCAGATTGAAATCGGCTTTTGGAGTTTCCCGTCCCTCCGCTGTTGGAATCGGTTTCCCCTCCGGACCGCTTTTTTCTGGCTAGCTCCCGGTCCAGCAAGTCTCGGAGCGTCGAATCCGAGGAACTCATACTTCCATCAAGACGGAGGAATCCGTCGTTGCTTGCAGACGCTTTTGAGAGTTCTTCTGCGGTCGCGATCGTGATGGTCGAAAGATTTCGAGACCAGAGCCGGGTGACGATATCGTCGTCATCCTCGTTGGAGTCGGTCCCACTCCATAAGGACGCGAGGAAGAAGGACAGATCCTCCTCCGTCAGGCCTTGATACAGAACCAATTCTCGAATGCCGTCGGCATACAGTTTAAAGGCGATGCTCTCGCTTCCACTATCCTTCTCTGCCTGATAGACGACAGAGTCCTTACACAGCAGTTCGGAACGTTGAATGAGAAAAGCCAGTTTGGAATACGTGGAGAGGTGAGTGGTCAATTCGGCAAACAGTTGCTGGGAAAACTTCTGCGCCACGGGGTTCGTCGAGCCATAGGTCCGATTGGATTTGGCCGTTTTGTCCAAGAGTTTCAGAACGCGTTTGATGGAGGCAATTTCCGGGTCTTCCGCTGCGCGTGCGGCTACTGCGGCAGCCATCATCTCTTGTGCGGTCTTCAGATCCGTGGTCATACGTAAGAATTACCGGCAGTTCGAATATTCGTCAAGAAAATCGCTATTCCTCACGGTCATTCCTCGGAGAAGGATCATCTGCGCCGGCACCTTGTGTGTTGTGAGAAGCATCAGTAGAATCGATCCTGGATAGGGCGCGACGCGCAATTCTTTTCCACCGTAGTCTTCTCTCACCTATGATCCGATCTACGCTGGTGATCTGTTTCGGCGACAGTTTGACGGCTGGGTTTCAATCCCCCACCAGGGAGAATCCGACCGGGCGGGAGACTCCGTACGGCGAGTTTCTGCAATCGTTGTTGGATGGCGGCGCACACGTTCGCACCAGTGGAATCTGCGGTGAATTGACGGGCGAAATGGTCATGCGGTTCCGGCGGGATGTCCTCGATCATCGGCCCGGCTACGTTCCCATTCTTGGAGGAACGAACGACCTTGGATGGAATGCGGTTCCGCCCCACATCATGCGCAATTTGGTCAAGATGTATGAACAGGTGCTCGCGATTGGAGGTGTGCCCATTCCGGTGACAGTCCCTTCGATTCGCGTCGAAGATACTTCGGAGAGTCAAGCCGGGCACGAGTGGGTGGCCGAGCATCTCACCCATCGCCGTCACCTCAACACGCTCATCCGGGAATATGCCGACTCCAAAGGCATCGCCATGGTCGACCTGTTCACGCTTACCGCTGATCCAAAAAGCGGGCAGCTGGCTTCGATCTATTCGAACGACGGCATTCATCTGACCACGGCCGGATACCGATTATTTGCGGAGCACATGGCTCACATTCTGAAACCCTTGTTGGCACAGGCCGGATCGTCGTGAGTGGTTCACTGCAAGCCATCACCGATCGAGAGTTCGATCAAGTCGTTGAGGCGAGTGCAGTCCCCGTGTTGGTGGAATTTTGGAAGCCAGGCTGCAGCCATTGCCGTGCTCTTATGACGGAGCTCGAACTGTTGCAAGACGATATGGGATCGAAACTCGTCATCCTCACCATGAATGTGGAGGAGAATCACCAGATCCCCGCAGAATTGGAAATCTCATCGCTCCCCGCGCTGGCGCTATATGACAAAGGACAATTCGTAAGATGTATTGGAGGACTAGGGAAGAAGGATGAGATCGTGAAACAGGTCTGGTTAGCGGTCGGCTGGTGACGATCGTGATGAAGCAGTTCTACAGCTCCCGCCAGGCGCGGCCGTCGTTTTGAATCAACCGGTCGGCTTCCACCGGCCCCCATGTTCCGGCTTGATATTCGGGGAGCCAGCGTTGTCCCGACTTGTCCCAGGCTTCGAGAATCTGGGTGATCCACGCCCAGGACGCTTCCACGGCATCGCGCCGCATAAAGCGGGACGCGTCTCCCGCCATCACGTCGAGTAAAAGGCGCTCATACGCTTCAGGAGACGGACGACCGAATACTTCTCCATACTTGAAGTCCATTTCCACTGGATGGGTCTGAGCACGGGTACCGGGGACACGGGAGACGATGCGGAGCGTGAGCCCTTCTTCCGGTTGAATTTTCAAGGCTAAGACATTCGGAGCTTGAGGAGTCTGTCCACCGGCATTAAAGAGGATCTGCGGGATCTCCTTAAATTGGACGGCAACTTCGCTGGCCCGCTGTGGCAAGGCTTTTCCGGTTCGTAAGTAAAACGGCACACCGGACCACCGCCAGTTCTCGACGAAACATTTCACCGCCACGTAGGTTTCGGTGATGGAGTTCGGGTTGACGCCCTTCTCACGTCGATAGCCGGGGACTGGTGTCCCATGCGCCGTCCCCTCGGTGTATTGGGCCCGCACAGTGAACTTTTCCACGTCTTTCGCCGTGATCGGCCTCAAGCAGCGGAGGACTTCCATTTTGGCGTTTCGCACCACGTTGGGATCCAGGGAGTAGGGCGGCTCCATGGCGACCAGGCAGAGGAGTTGAAGCAAATGATTCTGGATCATGTCCCGGAGAGCGCCCGCCTCCTCATAGTACGTCGCTCTGGTTCCGACACCTTCGGCTTCGCTCACGGTAATTTGAACGTGATCGACGTATTTATGATTCCAGATCGGCTCGAAAATGCTGTTGGCGAACCGTACGACCATGAGATTCTGAACCGTCTCTTTGCCCAGATAATGATCGATCCGGAAAATCTGCGATTCATCGAAGACACGGCCTGTGACCTCGTTGATGGCCTGTGCCGACACCAGGTCGCGCCCGACCGGTTTTTCGACGATGATGCGCGTATAGGGGGAACGAGCCCCGGGAGATCCCGCTAGACCGGAACGGGACAAGCCTTCGCAGACGGATGTAAAGGAACTGGGGGGGATGCTGAGATAGAAAATCCGATTCCCGGGCAGTTGAAACGTCCGCTCGAGTTCTTCCACGCGCTCCTTCAGTCTCACATAGGTCTGATCGTCGTCGTTTCCCCCTGCCAGATAAAACAGATGCTGAGCAAAGGCCTTCCACGTCTCGTCGATCAAGGCCTGCCGGGAATGTTTGACGACGCCATCACGGACGCTGGCTCGGAACTCTTCATCGCTCATCGAAGTACGGCCCAGGCCGAGCACCACGTAGTTCGACGGGAGCAACCCGTCGAGGAGGAGGTTATAGACCGCGGGAATCAGGCGTCGACGAGCGAGGTCGCCGGAGCCACCGAAAATGACCAAGGTACATGGTTCGACCGGCGGCAGCGGTTCCTGAGAGGGGCTGATATCAATCCGTTGACTGTTCGTCGATGCCATCAAGGCCTCCTCAATGCTGCCGGGAGTTATCGTCGGACGGCATGACCACCGAAGGCGTTGCGAAGGGCGGCCAGCATCTTTTCGGTAAACGATTCGTCTTGCCGTGAACGGAACCGGGTAAAGAGGGCGGTCGTCAAGGTCGGAACCGGCACGTCTTTCTCGATGGCATCGACGATCATCCACCGTCCTTCACCCGAGTCTTGCACATATCCTTTCAGGCGTTCCAGTTTGGGATCCTGTTTCAGCGCGCCCGCAGCCAACTCCAAGAGCCAGGATCGGACCACACTTCCATGCATCCACAAGTCGGCTATGTTTGCCAGGTCCAGCTTGTACTCGCTCTTTGACATCAGCTCAAACCCTTCCGCATACCCTTGCATCATACTGTACTCGATCCCGTTGTGGACCATCTTCACATAGTGCCCGGCTCCAACACCTCCGACATGCGCCCACCCGTTTTCTGGGGCGAGGGTTTTGAAGACCGGGGCAAGCCGCTGGACGGGTGCCGCTTCGCCACCCACCATGAGGCAGTAGCCGACGGTGAGCCCCCAGATACCTCCGCTCGTTCCGGCGTCCACGTAGTGGATGCCTCGTTTCTTCAACTCGGCGGCCCGCCGCACGTCGTCATGAAACCGTGTATTGCCGCCGTCGATGATGGTATCTCCAGGTTGCAGCAACGCGGCCACCGCCTCCACGGTTTCTTCCGTTGGCGATCCGGACGGAACCATGATCCAGACGGCGCGGGGGGCACCAAGTTTACTCACAAGATCAGCCAGAGACGTGGAGCTGATACACCCGTGACTTTCCGCCTGTTTGATCAGTTCACTGGATCGATCATAGACGACCACGCGGTGCTGATCGCGCCGGAGACGCGTGACCATGTTCATCCCCATCTTGCCTAATCCGATAAATCCCAGTTCCATAAGAGCTCCTTGGTATGAATGTCGGTTACAGAGGGTGCGGTAGCCGTCGATCTATTCACGGGCACGCGTGGCTCTTCTCACGTCGCATGGGAACAAGGTCCTTGCGTAGAGGCTACCGGTTCAGCGCATTCCCGCGGTCAGTCGATGCGGGCAGGATTCGGGACATCCTTAAAGAGAAGATCGGCAAATTGCCGTCCAAAGTTGAGCCTGTCGGCGAGGGTGGTGGCCGTCAGGAATTGTCCCGCCAGGTGCTCGAGCGCCGGTTCACGCGAAAACATGAATCGATGAACATCCACAGGGGCGACCAGCCAAAACCCTCGTAACCGGAAAAAGGCCGAGATGCAATCTTCGTAGAACAGCGTCAATAGATAGTGGGCCGTTCCCGGCTTTTCTAGGAGATCCTGTGCTTTCCCCAACAGGTGGAAGCATTCGGCCTTGAGACGAATCTGTTCGTTGATGGAAGCCGGCGGCGGGCCTTGGCGGAATCGTTGGTGAACTTTTTCGATCAACTGCGCACAGACGCCCTCATAATCGTAAAGGATTCGGCCTTTTCGAAGCAACGAGGGAAGGCGCAGGGAGTAGGCGAGGTCATCCTCAATAGACTGGTATCCACGATAGCGGATATCCGCCAAGCGCTCGCCGACGCGAAGGATCTCGTGGCTGTCGGCCTCTCCCTTGACCAGAGCGATCAGATCGATATCGCTATGCGGAGTGAGCGCTCTCCGTGCGCCCGACCCGACGAGTATGACGCCGACCAGATCCCCGCCCCTTCGGCCCTTCACATGCCGCAAGGCAATTTCCACATTGTCTTCAAACCCGGGGGGAGAAGGTGATTCCGGCTGTTCCGGCGGTTCCGGGATTTCGACCAACTCGGCATTCAGTTCGTCTCGCGTGGGGGTGCTTGTCGTGGTGTTTGAATCCATAACCTTCTTTCAACAGTAAACGACGGTGTCTCTCCGGCATTCTATGGGTCAAGAAATAGAGTGTCAACGTTCAACGTGAGAGGACTTTCGAAAAAACGGCGGAGGCTTCGTCGATCTGCTTCTCCGAGATGTTGAGATGGGTGACGGCTCGATAGGATTTCCCTCCAGTCGCGTTGATAAGTACCCCCTGCTCTTTCAGAGCAGCGACCAGTTCGGCGGGAGAGCGCGGCTCGTCGATGATGTCGAAAATGACGATATTGGTCTCCACGTGCTGCGGTGCAATCTGGATCGAGGGAATCTGCTGAAGCAGGCGAGCCAGTTTTTTTGCATTGTCGTGGTCGGTCTTGAGGCGGGCGACGTGCCGATCCAAGGCGTAGATGCCGGCGGCCGCCAGAATGCCTGCTTGCCGCATGGCCCCTCCATACATGCGCCGAAAGCGGCGGGCGCGATCGATGATTCGTTGGTCGTTTGAGATCAACAGCGATCCAACGGGAGCTCCCAGCCCCTTCGAGAGACAGATCGAGACGGTTTCAAAGTGCTGTGCGTACACCGTGGGGGGCAGCGTCGTAGCGGCCACGGCATTGAAAAGCCTGGCTCCGTCGAGATGCATGGGAATCCCATGTCTGACGGCAATGGCGCGGATTCTTTCGATCGTGGACAGGGAATAAATCGTCCCGCCTCCGGCATTGTGTGTATTTTCGAGGCAGATCAAAGCCGTCATGATGCTATGGGGATCGTTCGGCCTGATCGCGGCTTCCACCTGCTCGGCGGTCATGATCCCCCGTTCACCGACCACCCAATGGAGTTGCACGCCTGCCAGTGCCCCGGCCGCCCCCTGCTCGTAACGGACGATATGACTCTTGCTTTCGACGATAATCTCCTGCCCTGGCTGGGTCTGTGACCGAATCGCCAGTTGATTGGCCATGGTTCCGGAGGGGACAAAGAGCGCGAAGCGCTTGCCGAGCAGGTTGGCCGCCATGTCTTGCAGCCGATTGACGGTCGGATCTTCACCATACACGTCGTCGCCGACTTCGGCGCGCGCCATGGCCTTCCGCATCTCGTCCGTCGGTTTCGTGACGGTGTCGCTACGAAGATCAATCATGTGGTGTGTCTCCCGAGAATTCCACACGGCCCGCCGCATTCTAACAGATATGCCACTTGCAGGCGAAAGCACACCTGCTACACTGGGCACGCATGGGCGAACCGAGTCAGACGATTCTTGTTCGATGGGCGGAGTCTCTTGGTGCCAAACGGGAAGAATTGGTTCCGTTGGCCTGGGCCTTTGCATATTTTTTCTGTTTGCTTTGCGGGTATTCCATTCTCCGTCCCGTTCGCGACGAAATGGCCATTGAGGGAGGGCTGAAGAATCTCCCGTGGATGATGTCCGGGACATTTTTGGCCATGCTTGCCGCCACGCCGCTCTTCGGATGGCTCTCGGCCCGATATACGCGCGATCGGCTGCTGTTGACCGTCTACACCTTCTTCATCACGAATCTGGTTGCGTTTTATGTGTTGATGACGAGTCATGTGTCCCCGGAGTGGGTAGCCCGTGGGTTTTTTATCTGGTTGTCGGTGTTCAATCTGTTCGTCGTGTCCGTGTTCTGGAGTTTCATGGACGACATCTTTACACCGGAGCAGGGAGCGCGGCTGTTTGGGGTCATTGCCGCGGGAGGGAGCAGTGGAGCGATAGTCGGCCCACTGCTGACAACAGGCCTCACGTCTGTTTTCCCGGTTCCGGTCTTGATGTTGGCCTCGACGGCGTTTCTGTTGTTGTGCCTGGGATGCATATTCCGGCTTGATCAGTGGAGTCGGCAACGGTCGGAACACCATCGACCGCACCCGGGCGATCCTCTCAGGGGAAGTTTCCTGGCGGGAATCCGTCTGACATTCTCTTCGCCCTATTTACTTGGGATCTGCGGCTACCTGGCCCTGCTGACCATGACCGCAACCTTCTTGTACTTTGAACAGACTCGTTTGGTGGCGGAATATCTCGATCAGCCGGAGGCTCGTACGCGTCTCTTCTCTAGTCTAGATCTTGTCACCAATCTGTTGACCTGGCTGACCCAGGTATTCATTACCAAGGGGGTAATCAGCCGGTTTGGGCTGGTAGCGGGCCTGCTCTTTCTCCCGGCGGTCAGTGTGATGGGATTTATAGGGATCGCCCTGTGGCCGACGCTGATGGTCTATGTCATCTTTTCGGTTCTGCGCAGGGTGGGGGAATATGCGTTGTCCAAACCGTCGCGAGAAGTGCTGTTTACTATCGTCAGTCGTGAAGAAAAGTACAAGGCGAAGAACTTTATCGACACAGCCATTTCACGCGGAGGAGATGCATCCACCGCCTGGCTGGTCACCGGCGTGAAGACACTCGGAGCCACCACCGCCCACATCGCCTGGGCACTGGTGCCATTGATGCTGGCCTGGGCATGGCTCGCGGCTATGCTCGCTCGTCAGCACAAGCATCAGACGTCGTCCACCGCATCATCGACGATTGCGGGTTCTCATTCCACAGGATGAGCGTTGCTTCGACCTGACCTGTCTAGTCGCGAATGGTGACGGACCCGATCATATAGGAGCTTGCACGGCCCGCCCTTGCTCCTCGCACTCGGACTTCCGACACATCGCGAGTCCACTCACGGGTGTTCCATGTACTTCCTGCGTTCAACTCCGGCCAGAACCACCAAGTTCCGTCGCGCTTCCGAAACCAGAGTTGGATCGGTGTATCCGGCAGGACGCGAATAGACTCCATGTCAAAATACGTAAACGCATGAGTCTCGCCGTTGCTGAGCCAGACGCGAATCCACTGGTTTTGGTCGTGAGAGGAGAGCACTCTGGGAGTCTTCGCCCAATCGACATCGGTGCATTTCCAATCGACAAGTTTGCCGAAGCCTCGGCCAAGACCATCTCCCGGGTCCGGAAGGGTGTAGCACTCGATTCCTCTCGCCATGCTCAAATGAAAATGATTTTGTCCCAGGCTGTCTAAGTTGACGTCATGTTTTTGACAACGCTGGCGGTAGGTCCAGCAGTCGCTATGCTTGGAGGGATCGCACATTTGCAATGGTCCTGACGGCGATCGGGCTGTTTTGAACGCGAGAGTCGATCGAGCCTGGGCAAGGATTTGTGAGAGCGCAGCTTCGTCGTCGAAATTGACCACACATTGTTGCGGACTACTCCCGTTTGGACGAACTTGAACCACTTTGGGAGTTTGGCTCTCCCGTTCCCGTTCGGTTTCCTGTTCAGGGGTCGCTCGTGTCGGGGGATTCAGAGGATTCATGGGCTTAAGAGAAGTGCACGCTCCCAGCGATAGCGCCAAACACATCCAGAGAGCCATGCTGAAACCACGTACGTGCACCTGTGCTAGAGACCGCATCACTCCTCCTTTTCTTGCGCAAACACGAGTCGGCTCACCGATTTCTTATTTTCCATATCGAGCATCGAATTGGGACAGATTGAATCGAAAACCCGCTGACCGTTGTTTACTCGTCGAAAAAATGCGTGCTATAGTCCGACGCCCTATGATCCTATCATTGTCTCAGGGTGATGGGCTGATTGCAATGAATCCTTGGAAGGCATATCCCGCGAAAAACGGCCCCTATGGCGATTGAAGTTCCAGTTAAGCTCTATCTCGATAGGTTATTGAAAGATTGCAGAGAGGTCTCGATAAGACTGGCTCGGCTTCCGGGTCCGGTGAAGTCGAGGGCGCTCCATGCCATGGCCGATCGTATTGCCGGCGACGAGTCAGCCATTCTGGCGGTGAATGCGAAAGAGGTCGATGCCATCGGGAAGTCCTTTGATGGCGCCGAAGCCAAAAATCGGATGAAGGCTGCCGTGGCCCGCGTGCGTATGTCGACCGACCATCTGAAGGAAATTGTCGAGCGGTTGCATCTCATCGCCGATCTGCCGGATCCTGTCGGTGCTGTGACAGCACGACACGAGCGTCCTGATGGATTGCAGGTATCCAAGGTCAGGGTTCCCATCGGGGTGGTCGGCATGATTTCCGAACGGAGTCCGCTCGTGACCGTCGAGTCGATCGCGCTCTGTCTCAAATCAGGCAATCTCTGTATCTTTCGCGGAGCTCCGGAATGGAGCTTGACGCATCAGGCGATCGACGTGCGGTTACGGGAGGCGGCGACAAAAAACGGCGTACCCCAAGGGGCGTGGGTGCTCATTGACCGCCAAGAGAAGGAGGTCGCGATCGAGCTGATGCGTTCGGGCAAAAGTCTCGACGCGATGATCGTGCGCGGTGGGGCAGGATTGCGGAAAGCAGTCGCGGAGCAAGCGAAGGTCCCGATCTTGTGTGATGACGGAGGGCTCACCCAATTTTTTGTCGATGAAGACACCGACATACCGGTTGCCCAGAATTTGGTGATCAACTCCAAAGTGCAACAGCCGGGAGCCTCCAATGCCTTGGATACCTTGCTGGTGCAACAGGTCATCGGACGGCAATTCTTACCTCCGTTGATCAACCGTCTGCTGGATCAATTCAAGGTGGAAGTGCGTGCGTGCCCCAAAACGGTCGCCCTCATGGGACAGATGGCCATGACGGGCCATACGTCGATCGTTCCTGCGACGGATGCGGATTGGCATACTCAGTTTGCCGGTCCGGTGTTGGCCATCAAGATGGTGGAGGATATCGATGAGGCACTGGCACATATCGCGGCGCACGGGGCATGTCAGACCGCGGGGATCGCCACCAGCCGCTACGAATCCGCGCTGCGATTCACGCGGGAAGTCGATGCGAGCGCAGTGCTCGTGAATGCCTCGACACGGCTGCACGCAGGCGATAGTTTCGGTCTGGGATGCGACGTCGGTCTGAGTGTGGGCAAGCTGCATGCGAAGGGGCCGATCGGCTTGGAACAATTGACCTGTGAAAAGTATGTCGCGTTTGGGGCGGGGCAGCTTCGATTACCGCATCCGGTGCCCGACACTTACTTCGATGCCATCATGCTGAAACGTCCCTAGGCGCTCGCTGAAAACGCTCGCCAGCTTCGTTCTCAGTCGTTCGAACCACTCAACGTACCCTCAACGGGAGAGAGCTGCTCTGGCAGCTCGGGGCGGGCGGGTGAAGAAGGTTACGACTCGTGGTTCTCACTCCTTGCGGCCTTGCTGGCAACGGTTTTGAGCGAGCCCGTTAAAATGGTTTCTGATTCCCTGCAGCGATCGCTTCGCGAGCATCTTGCCTGGTGGGGGCTCAGACGCTTCACGTCGGACCGCGAGTACTTTGCGTGGCAGAGACGGCAACTCTCATCGGAAGATCTCAAGCTGTTGGCCTTACGCGTCGAGCAAAAACGAAACGGCGATCGTGACAACGAAATTGCATTTTACGATCTCACCGCGCATCCGACGATCTTTCCAGTCCTCTACAGCCAGCGCTATGAGTACTATGAAGCGATCGGGCGACGGACGATCGCATCGCTCGGCCAAGCGAAGAATATTCTCGATTTCGGTTGTGGCCTCGGGATTCTGACCACCTTCTATGCTCGGCAGTTTCGTGACCGAACGTTTGTGGGGGTTGACCGCTCAGCAGCTTCACTCGCGGTTGCACGGAAAAAGGCTCACGAGCTTGGTCTGGACAATCTTCGTTTCGAGTGTGTCGATGCGGAGGCCGAACCTCTGCCAGGGGTCTATGACCTGATCCTCACGGCTCACGCATTGTTACAGGCCGAGCACGACCCCGGTCTTCCGAGCCAAAGTTGGCGAACGTTCGAGCGAGCGCGCAATGTGTTACAGCAGGCGTCGTTTGAACGGCGGACAGGGCTGGGTGCTCGGCTCGATCGGCTCTGCGAGGTTCTCCACCCAAATGGCCGGATGATCGCGAGCGAGAAAACGCGGCAATTGGCCAGGCGAGTGCCCTTTCAGCGCGCCTTGGCCCACAGAGGATTACAGCCGGTTGAGACTTCCGCCCCAATCCAATACCGATCGATCGAAGAGGCGGTGGAAGATGGTCCATTCTATCTGATGCAGAAGGGGGGACAGACCGTTGCGGCTTGGGATGAGCGGCCGGAGCAGGATAGCGGTCAAGTATTTGCTCAGAACGCTGTGCCCGTTGCCACCGATCCTCGCGCGCCGCTCTACGAGAACCATTGGCCATCGGCCCAGGCTGCATGGGAGCAGTTGGAAAATCGGGAAGTGGCTAGAGAGATGACGCACGAAGGACCGGAGGGTCGACAACTGCATGTCGAGCGCGGCGCTTCTCGGGGGCTCCAATACCTGTACTGCGCCAATACGTTTGACCGACGGCAATTGGTGATCGTCGAGGAGGCCTACTCGGCGATGGTGGATTCCTATTACCAGGAAATTGTCGACGGCATGTCAAAGGAAGGAGGCTCTTAATAGGTGCCCGCTACGCTCCAATAACTACATATGGGTAAGGTACGTATTGCCCGATATTCTTCTTGCATTCGCCTGTTGCTCTCGCTACCCTTGCGCCATCCTTAAAAGAATTCAGTAGGTACGCACCTCGTGTTCGTGCATGATCGTTTCCGGCATAAGTCGGAAGGAGGAATCACGATGAGATCGGCGCACATCTTTGTTGCCTCACTCAGTCTGCTGCTGTGTGTCGGTTGCGCCACTCCGCCCGAAGTCAAGCAGGCCTTGATCGCCAAAGACCAGGCCTATGCCGAGAGTGAACGACTGATGCAGGAGTACCGCGAGCTGGTCAGCAACGTGACCGAGCGGCATCAGCAATGGTACCGCTATGTTCAAACTCGGCTCAAGCTCAACTTGGCGCTGCAATGGGCCACCACAAACCCCAAACTGACCGATGTGGCCGACCCCGAGTTGGCCAAAGACGATGCCGACCTGTTGGGGACGGAGATCATCGCGCTGGTCAACGAGATTCGGCTGAAGAATCTCCCCGAGCGCAAGGGACCGACCGGGCAGGTTATTTTTCAGGCCGGTATGGGAGACATGAACAGTCTGCTGCAAAAGCTTCCTGAACTGATTGGTCGGATCGAGCAGCGTGTCGCGAAAGATTCACAGGCGTCGTCCGCGGTGGATCTGACGGCCTTCGATCAGTACCGGACCAACGTCGAAGCGGTTCGACGGATCAACGCCATCATCAAGCAATACCTGGATATCGACGTCACCTTGTCACGCAACGATGTGCAGTCGCTCGCGGAAGCGGTGCGGACGCTTCGCCGATGATGTCCATCTTGTGAGCGGGAGGAGACCAGCATGATCCTACGAGGAACCACGGTTTGGAGTCTCGGACTCGTTCTGATGAGCGCATTAGGATGCCACTCGATTCATAGCGATGCCGTACGCGATCTCATTCAGAAAGAAGGGATCAAAATCGATGCCGCTCAGACGAACATCGATGTATTCCAGAAAGAAACGGAAGTGCGCATCAAGTTTCTAGAGCAGGCGCGCAGCTCTCTGCGCGAGAGCTTCAAGGCCTTGCAGGCGCACGAAGCCAAACATCAATTCGTCCTCGCCCCGTACCGTAACGCCGCCGGGAAGAAGGGGGAGTCAGCGTACGCGGCAGCCTACCTCGTCGGGCAAATGTATCTCGCCGACTATCAAGGGTTGGAAAAGGCCGTCTGGGATCAGTTTGAGGAAGATTTCTGCGGCTTGCGCGATGCGGCGAATGCGTTGAACGACTCATGGAAACGTACAGCGGCGCTTCATGCCCAGCTGAAGCGCTATGCCGACAAATCAGGACTGGCGTCGGTCGATCCGGAGTTTGTGTCGGCCTTGATTGAACAGGCTCCGGGACAGTCGGATCGGATCATGGAGATTGTGAACCATTCCCGGACCGTCAATGACGCGCTGGAGGAGGTCGTGGGTTCGGGCATCGTCAGGATGAGGGGCTTGCAACGCGCGCATACCTTCACGGCCGACTTGGTCGACCTTCTGGATAAGCTGAAGAAAGACGACGGGCAATAGCAGGCTGCGGAAAAACGATGCCGACAATATAGCCGAAAATGTTCCGTACGATGCGAACGCCTAAATACCTTCAGGATGATCAAAAAGGCTGTCCAGCAAGGCCGCAGCGAGCGAAGGGGCGAGGCGTACGCTGCGGTACGTTGAGCCTCGGAGCGACACGAGAACGCCGCTGGCGGACTTTTTCAGCATCCTGATAGAGGAGGCACCATGGAGACCAGTATCGCCGGGGTCGTCGGTTTTCTCGAAGACAACGATACCCTGATCAAGCAGTTGATGGAAACGGCTGAAAGCGCAGATCAGGAAATCAGCGATTTATCCGTTCAGGTGGATCATGCTCGTGAAGAAGCCAAAGCGCTGATCGATCAGCTGGGTGTTGTGGAGTTCGCTGTGGGAAAACAGGATGAAACCAAGGTCCGCCAGAAGGCGCTCCTGGAAGCCGTCGCGGCGCTACGGAAAAAATTCGAGACCTACAAGAACGACCCGCTTCGGCGCGGTATCTACGCGGCGGAGATTTCCAATCTCTACTTGCAGTTGGCCAACACCTTCAACAATGAGACCATCGCTCAGATCGTTCCGTTCAGTAAGGACGAGATCAAGACGTACAAAGAACTCATGAAGGAGGCCATACTCGACGCCGCTTCGCGAAAGAAACGGGCAGCCGTCATCAAGGCCGCTGCCCAAATGTCCAAGCTTGCCTTGGGAATTGCCGGGAAGCTCGCGGTGTGAGCCATGAGATTCCGACCGATTAGACGGATGTTCTTGCTCTGGATCGTCATCGGGGTTGGTTGCGGTTGTAGTCTCGATGCCGGTTCGCGTGGTCCGTTTGGACCCGAAGACCCTGAAACTGCGGTGCAGAAAGTCAAACTCCCCGGCAAAGCTCCTGCTCCCCACGTCCTCCAATTCACCGGCGAAGATATCGCCGGTCACCACAAACCAAAAATGGCGGGTGCCGCCCCGGATGCGGCTGTGAAGCGGTCGACGAACGCTCCGGCGGTCCTGACCGCCGGTGAGGTGGCCGCATTGCGGAAAGCGGCCGAGAGCGACTCTCGTGTGATGGCGTTGCTGGGCAGTCGCTGGGCATTCGTCGAGGCCGACCGGGTGCCGCCGGAAGGCAAGATCTCCTTTGGGTGTTGCCGGCACACGACAAGCCTTACACGGCTTGTCTATTACAGTTATGGACAAAACGTCGCTGTGGACGTTCGCATGAAGGAAATGAATGTGCTCAGTGCTGCTCGTCTTGAAGAGTATCAGCCGCCGGAAGGCCAGCAAGATGTGCAGCGAGGGATCGAATTAGCCAAGGCGGACCCACGTTTGGCCGGCAAGGTCGAACAGCTCCAAGGCCACGGATTACTCATGCAACCAGACCGGGGATTCTTCAGGAATGACCCTGGATATGCCCACCGCACGATTTGGATCACGTTTTCCCAAGGACAGGACGGAGATCCGAAATATTGGGCCGTGGTCGATTTGACGGAGGATACAGTCCTGGATGCAGGAGAGGAACCGCCTCGTTCGTGAGAGGGAGTGAGATGAAGCGAATCTTATTGAGCGCCTTGATCATTCTCTGTGCCGTTGGATTGTCCGAGCCCTTGTTTGCCGAGACTCAATCCGAGCATGTGGACTGGGGACGATGGAGTTTTGACTGGGAGGTTCGAGACAACACAGGACTGGCATTGCGAAACGTCAAGTATGCGGATGAGTTGATTCTCAACAAGGCCAGCATGCCGGTGATCCGTGTCAAATATGTCAAAGAACGTGTCTGGTGGAATCCCTTTACCTGGTTCGGTTCGCGGGCCGACAGCGGGCGATGCGGGCCATTTCAGGATCGTCTGCGATGGCAGGACCTCGTGCCGATCGTGAACTGCGGGAATCAGAAAGTCTGTATGGAAAGCGCCACGCAGAATAATGTGAAGTGGCTCGAGGTGGGGGCGTATGCGCGGATCGGTGAATATCATATTTATCAGTCATGGTATCTTTCAGATGATGGGGAGCTCAGGCCGGTGGTTCAGAGCCGGGGGTTGTCCTGCAACACGAACCATCACCATCATCCCTACTGGAGGTTTGATTTTGACATCAACGGCAACGGCATGGACCAGGTCTTCGTTCATGAAGAGGGAGGACCGGATAAAGGGTGGGGTCCTGGCTGGCGGAAATATGTGAACGAGCGTAACGATGTCAAGATTCCTGCGCTGTACAAAACCTGGTTGGTTCGTGACCACGTGAACGGCCATGGAGTCTGGGTTCTGCCCGGTGCCGGGTATGCTCCATTAAAGGACGATGGCGAACGGGATACGTTCGCCGATTTTGATGTTGCGATTCGTCGTGCCAATGTGAGCGAAGACATTTCCTGGAGCTTCGGCGCCCGTGGGCAACTCGGGTATGATGAGGACAATCAGGGAGTCCAAGAGCAGGATGTCGTATTGTGGTACGTGGCTCACTTACCCCACATGGCTGCCCTAGGACCAGCAAAATGGCTTGCTCTTGGTCCCATCCTTCGCGTGCAACGGTAATCGTGCACGTGTCTGCGGACCATTCTGAACAGTGTTGACCATATTGTAGGTGTCCCTTCAGATTTTGCTTCGTTTGGGAGTGGCATGCTGTATGCTTTCAACTATGACCGATGCACGCTGGATTGTTTTAGTTGACAAAGAAGCTGGAACGGGAGTATTGAGAAAATAGTCCATTGACTTGTCGCATTCTATAAGCTTCGAGTCATTCCGTAGCAGGAGGAGGTGGAAATGGAAGACCTTAGTCCACCGGATCACATCGGCCCGCCGAGTTATGGGCGGGTGCCGCGCCAGTCACGCTAGCCGGTTCTCCATCGGCTGTCGTTTCCCCGCGTAGGGGATTCAAATGTCAGATACGCCTTGTGGAGATTTCAGGTTGGCGTAACGGTACGCTGGCAAGCGAATCTCAGTGCTTCCCATGGAGCACTCTTCCACCCATTGGCCCACTCTTCGCGCGGGTCTCAAAAATTAAAGGATTCCCTTGGTGCCCTAAGCGCCATGCACGGGCGGCCTCACCCATCGGGAAAGGGTCGCCCGTAGTGAATCCATTCGGGTTTCGTAGGAATGAACCAGACTGAGACGAGGGAAAAGGTTCAGAGCGTCTAAGGCCTTTTTTGAGAAAGCAATGTGAGAAGCGCAACGTCTGAGCTCATGGCACAAACGAAAGGAGTGAGCCATGGATAGTACCTTTTTGATGTTCGCGTCTGTCATGCTTGCAATCTTTATCGGTGGCTTAGTCGTGTACAAAAAGAGTTAGTAGTTCCAACGGGGTGACCAGGTGGTTGCCTGACCGCGTAGTGAATCAATGGCCGCGGGCACCGGTAGCGTGTGCCGAGCCTTCAGCAATTGAAGTCGCCATTGAAAACGAGGGTGGCGATTCGTGAGGGAGGTTTGTCACGTATGCGCCGGTGCGTGGCGGAGAGTTAGAGGTTCGTTGCAGCGAATTCTTGTCTTCGACCGTCGCTGTCTTTCATAGCTCAATCTCTTCGTTAGTGTGATCCACGTTGCAGTTGAATCAACCCCCTGACAAGTGCACTTCTCACATCTTCCTTCAATGTTCCGTAAATAGAATTGGCTGGTGTGATCCTCCGAAAACCTGACAGACAAATCCTGTCCTAAAATTCTTACAGCTACGGGAACTGGATATACGGCTTCGGCGGTTCTTGATCCGGCGGGAGATAGCTGGGAGCCGGTTCGCCGGCAGGTCCGAGTTTTCTGATGAATCGATACATCGCCCGCAGATCCTGTTCAGTCATCACACGAAGCACAAACCATGGCATGGGCGGGCGAAGCTCGACTGAGCGTGAGACCTTGATCCATTCGTCTTCCGAAAGATTCTGCATATAGAGACGCAAGTTGCTCGCATAGGTGGTGCCCCAGGGACCACGCCATCCCATCGCATCTCCCTTGAGCCAGTCTTTCTCGGGAATCTTGCCGGCCGCTTCCGCATAGCCGGTTGTGTGGCAATCGTTGCATCCGGCGATCTTGATGACATATCTCGCCCGATCCTCGGTTTTCTTATCCAATGTAGAAGCCTGACCGCTTGAGCGTACGGTGTCACCGGCGAATGCCGGAGCGATCATTGCTCCGATGAGTAGCAAGCAGAGCATTGAAGATCGGATGATCTGAATCTTAAGCATGGTGCGTTCTCCCTAATAGCTGTAAGGCAAGCCAAGATGAGCGGATCTCAATATTCGTCGATTTCATCGGTCTCGTCGAGCATTTCCGCCGTGATCTCGTCGGCCTCGGCGGTCCACTGGGTCAGGGGAATGCCTTTCGCCTTCAGGATGGCTTCTTGCTCCGTTCCCGCCGCCGTCGTCAGTTCATACGTTACCGTTTGTCTCACCTGAAACATCCTCATGATCGTTCACCTTTGAATCCGCTATGGTTATTGATACTGAGCTCGTTCAGTTGTTGTTTCCTCTGTGACGAACTATTGAGTAGCTGTGCCATTGTTCGGGTGTGTACTAACAAGGCTTCTTTTGTCCTTGCATCCGCGCCTGTTCCAACTCGGTCTGCTTACGCATATGCTCGAGTTCAAGCTGGAACTGGCGTTCCCGTTCATCATTCAGGCGTGGAGGCCTCGCGTTACCTCCGAACCCGTCTTTCCCGGCTGCCTGTACGCCCATCGAGGTCAGCAGTACACCGATCATGACGCCAAGTATGAAATTCCGCATCGCTGCCTCCGTCGTGCTCCTTTCTGAATTCGGACCACCATCCCGCAGTTCATTGCGCTATCGAGTGAACGGCGCATTGTAATCGATCCAGCTGTGGATACCATAGAGGCTCTTTTACTCTGTTGTAGAGAGCCAATGGCGGTTGCCTTGACTCCATTTCCATCGCTTTGCTAGAGTGTCCAATCCAAGTCTAAGCGATTGAAAGTTCCACTGTTTCTGAACCGTTTTACGAACCACCCTGAGGCAATACCGTGATGAAAGCCTGGCTTTTTGATGAAATGTTTCAATTCGATCGGCACCGTCTCTTTGTCGATGGAACCCAGGGAGAGTGGGGCGGAGGAGATTCGCTGGTAGAGGACGAAGAGCTGCCGTCTCCGCCCCAGAATGTCCAAGCCAAACCTGGTAATGGACGCATCACGATCACGTGGGATCCGGTTCCGGACGCCATGTACTACAACCTGTATTTCCAGACCACCAAGGGCGTACAGATCAAGTTTTCGGAACTGACCCGACCCATCGCCAGCCCCGAGGATTTCAAAAGCGCGATCGGAGTCAAGAAAGACAAGGCGACGTGCTTGGAAGGCGCCACGAGCCCCTATCTCCACGACGACCTTGCCAATGGAACTTGTTATCACTATGTCGTCACGGTAGTGACCCCGAAGGGGGAAAGCCCTGAATCGCAAGAAGTCATGGCGATTCCTTCACCCTATCTGTTGGCCATGGTCATCGGCCATGAGGGTGTCGATGAGGGTGAATTCAGCTCACCCACAGGGATTGCGCTGGACAAGGATGGCAACATCTATGTTGCGGATACCGACAACCATTCGATCCAAAAATTCGACAAGGCCGGAAAGTTCTTAGCTCGATGGGGTGGTGAACCCGGCACACAAGAGGGCCAGTTTTACTATCCGCGCGGCTTAGCAGTGGGGCCGGATGATGTCGTGTACGTGGCCGACAGCGGGAACAATCGAGTGCAGAAGTTCGATCTGGAAGGCAACGTGCAGAAGGCCTGGGGCAAGTTTGGGTTCGCCTGGCGCGGAGCCGACATGGGCCGGTTCGACGTGCCGTGGGGGATTACGACGGATCAAGACGGCAACGTCTACGTCTCCGATACCAGCAACGCACGCATTCAAAAGTTTCAAGCCGACGGCCAGCCGCTGCTGAAGTGGGGACGTGACGGGAGTTTCGACGGCGCGTTCTTTTTCCCGCGCGGCGTGGCGGTCGATTTCGTCGGCAACATCTATGTCGCCGACGAGAGCAATAACCGCATCCAAAAATTCGATCCGCGGGGAAGCTTCTTGACGAAATGGGGGCGCGAGGGCAGCGGGCCCGGGCAGTTCAAGGCGCCATGGGGGATTGCCTGTGATGCGCTGGGCAACGTCTATGTCGTCGACAGCGGCAACCACCGGATTCAGAAATTTGACGGCAATGGAACGTTTCTCTGCTCATTCGGCAATCGCGGTAAAACGGAGGGGCAGGTCAACTTCCCCTACGGCATCGTCGTAGATAAGGAAGGCAGCGTCTTCGTGGCCGACAGCGGCAACAACCGTGTCCTGAAGTATGTGCCGACCGAAGAGGAGATCAATCGTGGCAAAGAGCAGCCGACCCAGGCGGTGGAAGCCGGGGCCGTGCAGCCGCCCCGCAGTCTCGCCGTGAAGCCCGGTGATACAGAAGCGTTCTTGAGTTGGATGGAGGTGGCGGGCGCGCAATCCTACAATCTCTATTTCAGCACCGCTCCTCATCTCACGACTCAGGGGGCCACCAAGATCGAGGGTGTGACGAATCCCTATACCCACGAGGGCCTGACCAACGATACGCCGTACTTTTATGCCGTGACGGCGGTGTTCGAAGACGAAGCGGAAAGCGGATTATCGGAAGAGGTCACGGCGACGCCCGTGCTCATTGATATTACGGCGCCGCAAAATCCGTACGCGGTCATCAATCACGGGGCGTTCATGACCAATTCGCCTGACATCGTGGTGACGATCTCGGCGACCGATTTGGACTCGGGGGTCGGAGCCTATTTTATCTCTGAAAGTCCGTTGACTCCTGTGGCCGGAACTCCGGGGTGGGTGGATGTGACGCCGGCCATCAAGTTCGGGGCTACCATTCCCTTCCTCCTATCCCCCGCGGATGGGCAGAAGACGATTTATGTATGGTTCAAGGATATCGGCAACAACATCTCCACTCCGGCCAGCACGACGATTCTCGTCAATACCTCCGGCTACCTGTGCGTGTCGAAATGGGGCAAACCCGGACGTGGCGCGTCGCTCTTGCATGGCGGCGAGTTTCTGGCGCCGATGTACGGACTCTGCGTGGATCAGCAGGGATCGCTGTTCATCGTCGACAATGGAAACAATCGTGTGCAAAAGTTCGACAACGCCGGCAGTTTCATCATTCTCTGGGGGAGTTTCGGTTCGGCGAATTCCAACTTCCACAATCCCACCGGCGTTGCCTGCGACGGCAAGGGCGACGTGTGGGTCGTCGATACCAACAACCATCGGGTTCAGAAGTTCGACGGAAAACTCGGCGGCTACCTCATGAAGTTCGGCTCGCGTGGAAATGGGGAGGGGCAGTTCAATGCCCCCTGGGGTATTGCAGTAGACCGTGTGCGCGGCTATGTCTACGTCGTCGACAGCGCCAATTTTCGTGTGCAGAAGTTCGACATGGCGGGCGAGTTCATTATGGCTTGGGGCAGCTTCGGAAACGGCGATGGACAGTTCTATTTCCCGCGCGGGGTGGCGGTCGATCAAGAAGACGGGTCGGTCTATGTCGTCGATATGGGCAATCACCGTATCCAAAAATTCGACACCAGCACCAATGTCTTGCCGCAGCTGTTGACGAAATGGGGGGGCAGTCCGTCGGCGGGGCATGCCAGCAGTTCCTTGGCTCAAGAGGCCGGACAATTACGCTCACCATGGGGCATCACCATCGATGGAGCCGGAGATGTCTATGTGACGGATACCGGGAATCATCGGATCGAAAAGTTCGACCGAGAGGGGAATTTCATCACTCAGTGGGGCGGGTTCGGCAACGGTGACGGGCAATTCAATTTCCCATACGGGATCGCCGTTGATGCAAAGGGCAGTGTCTTCGTCGTGGATAGCGGCAACACGCGAGTTCAGCAGTTCATGCCGGCGGAAGAGGGCAGCGAGCGGTTACAAGACGAGGCCGAGGAGTTGGCCGACTTGGAAAAAACGCAACGCACGCAGAGCGTCTAATAGGATCTCACATGAGCCGGCAAGCTGTTCAAAAAGGCCGTCCAGCAAGGCCGCAGTAAGCGAAGAGGCGACGCGTACTTTTTTCCATACGTTGAACCTCTGAGCGCCGCGAGAACGCAGCTGGCGGACTTTTTCAACGGCTTGCTAGAAGAGGGTACGATGCTTGACAAAGAACCGAGACAGGGACTCACCTATGACGACGTGGTCCTCGTGCCTGCCAAGTCACAGATCCTACCCAACGAAGTCGATACCGGCACCTTCGTATCGCGCAACATCCGGATCAATATTCCGCTCCTCAGTGCCGCCATGGACACGGTGACGGAGGCGCGATTGGCGATCGCGATGGCGCGTGAAGGGGGGATTGGCATTATTCATCGAGTCCTATCGCCGGCGGATCAGGCAATCGAGGTCGACAAAGTCAAAAAATCAGAAAGTGGCATGATCCTGGATCCCGTGACGATCTCTCCCGACGAGACAATTCGTGACGCCCATCAATTGATGGCGAAATATCGAATCTCCGGCATCCCCGTCACGAAGGGACGCAAGCTGGTCGGGATTCTCACCAACCGCGATCTGAGATTTGAAACCCGAATGGACTTGAAAGTGTCGCAGGTGATGAAGCGGGACCGGTTGATCACGGCACCGGAAGGGACCAGCCTGGAAAAGGCGAGAGAGATTCTTCATGAACATCGGATCGAAAAGTTGCCGGTCGTGAACAAGCAATTTGAACTGAAGGGTCTCATTACGATCAAGGATATCGAAAAGCGGATTAAATATCCCAACGCGTGTAAGGACAGCCATGGCAGATTACGGGTCGGGGCGGCGGTCGGTGTCGGGCAAGATACCGAAGAGCGCGTGACCCTCCTGAAGAAATCAGGCGTGGATCTGGTGGTGATCGATACGGCACACGGTCATTCGCAAGCGGTGCTGGATACCGCGAAGATGATCAAGAAACTGTATCCGGCTCTCGAACTTGTTGTGGGAAACATTGGAACCGCAGAGGCGGCCAAAGACCTCCTCAAAGTCGGTGTCGATGCCGTGAAGGTCGGGGTCGGACCTGGATCGATCTGTACCACGCGGATCGTGTCGGGCGCCGGAATGCCGCAGCTGACCGCCATCGCGGATTGCGCCAAGGCGTTGAGCGGAAGCGGGGTGCCGATCATTGCCGATGGGGGCATCAAGTTTTCCGGCGATATCACGAAGGCGCTGGCTGCCGGTGCCTCGTCTGTCATGCTCGGCGGTCTGTTTGCCGGAACGGAGGAATCTCCGGGCGAGACGGTGCTCTATCAAGCCAGAACCTATAAGGTCTATCGCGGCATGGGTTCCATCGGGGCGATGGAGCGAGGGGGCGGAGATCGGTACGGGCAGGGTGGGCGCGCGCCGCAGAAGTTGGTCCCCGAAGGAATCGAAGGCCGTGTTCCTTATAAGGGTCCGCTGGCGGCCGTGGTCTACCAGTTGGTCGGCGGCGTTAGGTCGGGGATGGGCTATTGCGGCTGTAAAACGATTGCCGACCTGCAGCAGAATGCGACCTTCATCAGGCAGTCTGTCGCTGGCCTGCGTGAGAGCCATGTGCACGACGTGATTATCACGAAAGAGGCACCGAACTACCGGATGGATTGGGAATAGCCCCGCGTGAAACGTCTCTCGTGAAGCATATCTCGCAATCACCTTTCTGTTTTCCTCGTCCAAGCGAACGACGCTTCACGCTTCACGAACGACGGCCCTATGGAACTTTGGCACAATAGAATTCTGGTCCTCGACTTTGGGTCGCAGTACACTCAACTGATCGCTCGCCGCATTCGCGAAGCCCAAGTCTACTCGCAAATCCTTCCCTGCACGGTTTCTTTGGCGACGATTCTTGCGTATCGTCCGCAGGGCATCGTTCTATCCGGCGGACCATCCAGCGTCTACGAAAAAAAAGCGCCGCTCGTGCCCAAGGAACTTCTCGATCAGAACATTCCGATCCTCGGTATTTGCTATGGCATGCAGCTGGTGACGCATCTCTCCGGTGGGGACGTCGCCAAGTCGACACATCGAGAGTATGGCCGAGCGGATCTCACGATCGACGACGCGGATGATCTGTTTCTAGGAGTGGGAACCGAGAAGCAGACAGCCGTGTGGATGTCTCATGGTGATCGCATCGAACGGATGCCGCCTGGGTTCCGATCGATCGCGCACACGAGCAATTCGCCCGTCGCGGCAATGAAGCGAAAGGATCACAAGCGGAGAATCTATTGCCTGCAATTCCACCCCGAAGTGGCTCACACACCGGAGGGCACGCGAATCCTGCGTAACTTCGTGTACGAGATTTGCGGCTGCAAGCCGACCTGGACCATGCAGTCCTATGTCGAGACGGCGGTGAAGCAGATACGAGAGCAGGTCGGCAAGGAACGGGTCATCTGCGCGCTGAGCGGGGGCGTCGATTCATCGGTCGCGGCGGCGCTGACGCATCGGGCGATCGGCGATCAGTTGACCTGCATTTTTGTCGATAACGGTGTCTTGCGGGCCGGTGAACGTGACCAAGTGCAGAAGACGTTCGCCTCGCAGCTCCACCTGAATCTCAGAATTCTTGACGGAACCAAACAGTTTCTCGCCGGGCTGAAGAATGTGACAGATCCCGAGCGAAAGCGAAAAATCATCGGGCGGCAGTTCATCAAGCATTTTGAGGCCGAATCGAAAAAACTGAAAGGCGTCAAGTATCTCGTCCAAGGCACACTCTATCCGGACGTGATCGAGAGCATCAGCTTCAAAGGGCCTTCGGCGACCATCAAGACGCATCACAACGTCGGGGGATTACCCGCGCGCATGAAACTGAAGCTCATCGAACCGCTCCGCGAATTATTCAAGGACGAAGTGAGGGTGCTGGGGAAAGAACTGGGATTGCCGGACGAAATCATCTGGCGGCAACCGTTCCCGGGTCCCGGGTTGGCGATCCGTGTGCTGGGTGCCGTGACGCCGGAGCGGACGGCGATTCTGCGGGCGGCGGAAGCGATCGTCGATCAGGAAATACGGAGCGCCGGTCTCTATCGGGAGATCTGGCAGGCGTTTGCGGTCCTGTTGCCGATTCGAACGGTCGGGGTGATGGGCGACCAGCGAACCTATGAGAACGTGATCGCGATTCGCGCCGTCACCAGCGTGGATGGTATGACGGCCGACTGGGCGAGGATTCCGAACGACGTGCTGGGCCGAATGTCGAGTCGAATCATCAATGAAGTCAAAGGCGTGAATCGGGTCGTGTACGACATCAGTTCGAAACCGCCGAGTACCATCGAGTGGGAGTAATAGTCTTGACCTAAACGGTTGATGTCGTGGGGTTCATTGCCTATCAGATGAAGGCGTGACGTAGATCAGGTGCTCTTTTGGATCCCAACTCCTAATCGATTTAGCAGCACAAGCATCGCATAATCGCCGTCCTTCAATAGCTTCTCAGCGCCATCCTTTGCGTCGCGTATCAACAGCAGTTCATCACGCTCGGCATCACACCGAGTATGAGTCGAAAGGACAACCGCTACAATAACACTGTGGCGGAGAGCCTCTCCAGCATGTTGAAGAATGAGCTGACCCATCATCACGCGCATCGCACGCGAGAGGAGGCGGGCCGGGAGATCTTTGCGTGTATTGAAGGATTCTATAATCGCCAGCGGCTATCTCAGTCCGCTGGAGTTCGAACGTCGGGTCAGTGAGTCTTAACCGGGGGTCCACGAAATCCGGGCTAGCTTAGGGTGGCCTATGAACCCGTCAGAAAAGTAGCCTGTCGCGTTTCTTATACTGATTTGAATTAAACGGTTACGGTCGCTGCAGCCTCCCTCCCACCACCTTTTTCAAACTCGACCGCCCGGGCTTCCATGTACCCAAGTCCTTGTGATCAATAGAATCATTATATATTCATGATGTATCGAATCGATACACCGTGACTCATCGGACCAAACTCTTAGACTCACTGGCCAGACACTCCTGCTCTTATAGCCATATGGGGCTTGAATACTTAAGTATCACTTTCCATTAGGCAAGATCTAAGGAGGAGTCCTGCTACAGCTGATCACCCCTCGATGTGGCAAAAGACCCCAGAAGAATCGAATAGTCTGACATCCTAAGCCATTTTACCAACATGGGGCCATAAAGCGAAATGGCATTCCTTTTGCTCAAGATGCATGAATATCGTATGGGCACAGTCGGGACTGGTGTTCGACAAGCGCCTTACTTGGTGTGGGCGAAGAGATGGTTCAGGACGTAAAAAGATGAGCCGGAAGCGTTAAGACTTTGATCCTCAACAAACCTGACGGCAAGCAGCCGCTACAGGAATGCCGGCTTGGTCTTGTCACGCAAAAAGGAGATCGCCAGCCGCACCGCATCCCACACCTTTGTGCCATGCTGGCCGTGAGCGGACTCTCTGGGACTCGGTCTTGGCGCTTGAGTAGGTTCTGCGGCCTAGGGGGAAATGCAAGTATGTGCCTCTTCCCCCAGCAGAATTAGTGTTGAAAGCAGAGCCAACTCCTAGTTGTTGCGGATATGTTGCTTTTGTAGGGTCAGCCACCCCAGACGAAGCAAGGAATGAGAAGTACCTAGGTTTTGAGGCTGTTCCACATCTTCCAGATATTCTTTCACTGCCCCTTCTGGGCGCGAGCAATAGGCCGAAACAAGGAGGCCAGTGGCTACTATGCCTGGCGGGATCGAATTCCGAGTGCGCGCGCCGAGCCCCTTTAAGAATGAACTGATCCACCATCAGCCGTATCACACACGGGATGAGGTGGGCCGGCAGATCTTTGCGTGTATTGAAGGATTCTATAGTCGCCAGCGGCTCCCTCAGTGCCTCGGCTATCTGAGCCCGTTGGAATTCGGGCGTCAGGAAGGTGAGCCTTAACCGGGTCTCCACGAAATCCCAGCTAGCTCAGAGCGACCTCAATGTCATCACGAGAAGCCACAGTTTGTACCGATCCCGTCTCATCCTTGGGAGACAAGGCTCAGACGATAATCGTTGATTTAGATGGAACCCTGCTCTGCACCGATACTCTCCATGAATCTGCTCTGCAACTCCTTCGTGATAAAAGCATTTCCGTTCTCTATCTTCCATTTTGGTTGCTAGCTGGAAAGGCTTTCCTCAAACAGAAGTTGGCGGACTCTATTAAGTTAAATCCGGCCACTCTACCCTACAACGTTAGGCTCATCGATTGGCTGAAACAGCAAAAGCAACTTGGGCATAGGCTCGTACTCTGTACTGCCACAAATACGAGTGTGGCCCAACGGATAGCAGACCACATTCAGTTGTTTGATGAAGTCATGGCCAGCGACGGCAATCACAATTTGGCCGGTGCCAGAAAAAAAGCTGCTTTGGATCAAGCGTATGGAGAGGGGGGATACATTTATGCGGGAAACTCCGCTGATGACATTCATGTGTGGAGTGGTGCATCGAAAGGCATCGTCGTCAACGCTTCATCGAGCGTTTTAGCCAAAGCGAAACAAGTTACGGAGATTCACGGTTACTTTCCACGTGTACCGATAGCCTGGTCGGCGTGGCGTCGAGTGTTTCGTATTCACCAATGGTTGAAGAACATATTGCTCTTCGTGCCGTTGATGGCAGCACATCGGTTCAGCGAAGTAAATTTGTTGGCGCAGCTTATTTTGGCGTTTTGTTCTTTCAGCCTCTGTGCTTCTGCAGTCTATATCACGAACGATCTGCTTGATCTTGAAAGTGACAGGCGACACCCCCGCAAAAAATATCGTCCCTTCGCTTCTGGCTTGGTGCCGATACACTATGGAGTCCTGTTAGCGCCAGTTTGTGGCTTGCTGAGTCTTGCGTTAGCGATCCACATCGGCAAGGCTTTTACGGTGTGGCTTCTTGTGTATTTCACGTTAACGTTTGCCTATTCAGTAAAACTCAAGCGGCTTGTCTTGGTGGATTGTTTGACATTAGCTGCCTTGTACACTCTGCGTATTGTCGCAGGTGCAGCGACCGTATCGATTCGGCTATCGTTCTGGCTGCTTGCCTTCTCGGTTTTTATATTTACGTCGTTGGCCTTTGTGAAACGGTACGCTGAATTACAAGATTCTTTGCGAGAGGGCAAAAACCAAACACATGGGCGCGGCTACTATGTGATCGATACGCCGATTGTCGAAACGCTGGGTATTGCTGCAGGGTATGCTGCGGTCTTGGTGCTCGCGCTTTACCTGCATGGGGAAAGTGCAACTGCACATTACCGTACTCCTGAATTTATTTGGGGAGCCGTACCGCTATTGATGTTTTGGATCAGCTGGATATGGTTGAAGGCGCATAGGGGACATATGTGCGATGATCCGCTCATATTTGCCGTTAGGGATAAAGTAAGTTGGGCGGTTTTGATTGGTATTGGCATAAGCTTTGCGGCTGCGATGGTTGTCGTGTAAATGCAAAATGCATTGCTTGCGATCGCTTCGCCGTTCTCGGCCGGGCAAGTCGCCGGGTATTGTCCGCCGGTTCTCCAACATGCCGGCAACAGATTTCTGCCTCGATACGGTGCCGGAGGCCATCGACCGGTATGGCATCCCAACCATCTTCAATGCCGACCAAAGGTGCGTCAGTTCACCTGCCATGAGTGCATGGGGTTCCTGAATCATCACGACATTCAGATGAGCATGGAATGGAAAAGGCCGCTGAGAGGCAATAGGTTGGTGGAACGACTCTGGAAAAGCATCAAATGCGAGGATGTGTCTTGCGCACACGGGACACCGTTAGCGCCGCGGAGCAGGGGCCGGAGCGCTATGTGAGTCGCCACAATCGGCCTCGACCCCATCAAGCTATTTACAGGCATACGCCTGATCCCGTGGACTGGAAAAACCAGCCAGCTTGCCTTCCGCTCAGTCAGCTTAACCGCCACAGGCAACACATATGAACAGACAGAACCTGTCCAATGAAACGGAGCCGCTATTGCGTAGACGCTGGAGTCTCCATGAGTGTTCTTGACATACAGAATGAACCGAGGTCAGTCAGCTGGGAACATCTGTTACCCATCACGGTCTGTCTAGTCTATCTGGTCATGGCACTGTATGTGGGACGGGATTATGTCGTCGGTTCCTACGATAATAGTGATTTCTATTCCATGTATGCTCCGGATGCCAAACGAATTGCCAAAGGCGAATTCCCAGAAAACACATTTAATGGCCCGGGATACCCTCTCGTTTTATCAGCAGTTACTGCAATAACTGGCGATTATTTTGTTTCTGGAAAATGGATTGCCGCGTTCTCTGCTTCCCTGTCTGGACTCGCTGCCTACTATCTGTTCAGGAGCCTATTTGGTTTCCGCACAGCTATCCTTGCCGTAATCATCATGCTGGTAGCTGGGGAATATGCGCTGTATTCGATTGAGCCTGGGACCGATCTGATGTTCCTCTTGTTGTGTGTGACAACAATGTTCACGATCACCTGTGTCACTCTTGGTCTATGGCAGAAGGTCATACTTGCGGGGATGTTGGCTGGTCTCGCCACTCTGACACGGTATAATGGAGTGTTTCTGCCGACAACCATCGTGACTGGTATCGTGATTTTCAACTGCTTTGGCCTGCCGGTTCTGAAGCGGGTACAGGTCGCGGCGACCCATTTAGTAGGCTTCCTGGTCATCATCTCGCCCTGGTTGTGGCTCAATTACGTCAATCGCGGTACGCTTCTATCCAGCACCAATTATCTCAACATGGCGGTCGTGTTTTATGGGTATCAAAATAGTTGGGAGGGATTTACACAGGCTGGCATGGTTTTTAAAAGTTTCGGGGATGTTCTATTTCACGATCCGAAACGATTTCTTCTGCATTATCTCGCCAATATCGCAAAATCGATTTCAGGAAGCCTGTCCGGGGAATTTCTCCTCGTACCCATCGGCGTGGTGGCTGTTGCAGCAATACCTTTGGCCCTCGTAAAGCTTCGTCAGCGAGAAATCTGGGTCTTTTTATTATCGTTATTCTTGTATCTGCTTCTCATGAGTTTCAATGTTTGGGAAACTCGTTATTATCTGTATGTGCTGGTCTGCTATGTAGGACTGGCCAGTTATCTGTTGATCGCTACTGCAGACTGGATTTCAGACAATGGATGGCTCTCATGCGGGATGACCAAGGCTGGCTTGCTCTGTATCGGCCTAACCATTTGTTCTATTTCTGCGCTGACGTCCATGAGGAATATACATCGGTATATCAACGACCAGCCCTATGAACTCTTCGGGGCAAGTGAGTATCTCAAGGGCGTTTCTGTCAGCGGCGTCAGGATCGTGGCTAGAAAGTCGCATCTTGCTTTTATGGTCGACGGGAAACATGTTTTCTTTCCGATGGTGAAATCGCTAGATGAGCTACATGAGTCACTGAAGAAATCGCCGGCTGATTATCTCGTGTATGACACAATTGCCTTGGGAAGGCGCCCTGAGCTTAAAATGCTCGCCGAACCTGTCAATACCATACCATGGCTGAAACCCGTCTATTCGGACTTGCAAAGGGCACTGGTAATCTATCGCATAGAAGTAGAAGATGCCTCTCAAGCTGGAGCGATCCCGCCATCTCAATAGGGGCCAATTTCAAGGATCTAGTTCCATTTTCAGCTCGGCTTCTTTCTGCACCATGCCCTTGTAGCCTTTCGCCTTGGCAAACAATCAGATTCCCCTGAAGCTTCCCCGCTCTTTGAACATGTGGTGAAGCCAAGATTTCTGGTGGCACTGTTGTCCAAACAAGAGGGAGAGACGTATGGGGCAGAAGCGGAAAACACAGTCGGAAGCGTTCAAGGCGCGTGTGGTTGTCGAGGCGGTCTAGGGCGTGCAAGTGCTCAGTGAACTCAGCGCCGCGCACCGGGTACACCCGACGATCATTGCCCACTGGAAACGGGGCTCCGTGGATGACTGTAACGGCTTGTCAAGAAGTAGCCCAGGGGTTAGGTCGTGGTTGTGAGAGAAAATGGCTTTCGTATTCGGCTCAGGAGCGGGCGCTCGGGTTCTCTTTGGATCGTGTCTCGTTGATGCAGCCGCTCATCAAATTTCGCAGGGGTGTTGCTAAGAGAGAAATAATCAAACCATGAGCCTTTTGAAACTCTCCCGATCAACGTTCTTAATCGGTGCGTGCTGGTTTTTGACCTCTGTGGTGTTTTACATGCTGAATCTTGCGCAACTAGCACCATTATTCTTTAGTGATGAAGCACAGGTCACACTGGTGGGGAATGACGGCTCGTTTTTTGGGGCCGATACGGTCGAAATCGCTGACGCTATGCGATCGTTGACCGTAGACGGAGATATGCGCAAACACCCGTTGTTTTCGATAGTAACCGCGCCGATGGTTGATGCCGTAGGGTGGCTATTTAGGATTGGTGAGGATCAGTCAGTTATCGTGACTCTTGGTCTAATAGCAGCAGGCAATGTAACTTTCGCATGGTGGATACTGAGTCGATTTGCAGTGTCAAAGACGCTCGCTCTGGCACTATGTGTGATGTACGGCTTAATGTTTAGTAATCTGACATTTTTCAGCATTCCTGAGACATATTCATTATCTGGTTTGGCGGTCGAAGCCTATGTATGCTTGTTGCTTGCGCTTGGAAATAAACGAACTGGTCGTAGTACTGTGTTGCTTGGGACGGCAGCAGGGTTTGCTGGGTTACTCAATCCACCTTTATTATCCCTCTCACTGGTGGGTATTGTTTATGGATGGAACTGGGGAAGAGAGAAGGAAGCCCTTCGTTACGGAATTTTGACGATGGTAGCGGCATGCTTAGTGTTTTGCCTGCCATATGCGTTAATTTACGGGCGTTCAATCCTGGGCTTTTCTCGAGATTACGCAAACCATTATGCCTCTCTCAGCAACCTGTTGGAAGTAAAGAAGGTGGCCTCTGTAGCAGTAAGTTTCTTCCTCTTTTCAGTAGTTAGCCCGGTGGGTTCGTTAGCCGGCAATATTCCCCTTCATCAGGTCCTGGGCTATGTTAATAATCCTATTGCTGCGGCGACCTTGCTTCTATATCTCGTCATTGGCGTTGTTGCAATAGGACAAGCCATCCGTCGGTCCGACGAGTTGGTGTTACCGATAGCCATCTGGGCATTGACCATGTTGGCGTTCTACGTGTTCTTTAACCCAAGAGAGGCGTTCTTATATTCGTCGCAAGTACTATTCCCACTGACCATATTGGCAGCGCGAGGATTAGCTAAGATACATTTGCCAGATCACTATAAAGCTGGTTTGGTCGTAAGCTTGTCGGTACTGTTGGGGTTAAATAACGTTCCTGTGCTCTATGGTCAAGCAATATAAATATGATACTCCACGAAATACTGGGTATCTCCGAGAAAGTCCAAGGCCATCTCAATAAAAGAGGACGGTTCACACTTGGAGTAAGGTACTGCTTCAACAGGGGCAGGGGAAAAGGACGCACCTCGTGAAGCGGTCGAAGTTCACCAAAGAGCAGGCCGTCCATCCGCTTCGCCAAGCGAAGCCACCTCTCCTTGCGTCGATGAACCTGCTCCGCGATCACTGAGTCATTTCAGACATTCCGCAAATGCTTCGCCAATCGCAAGGCGAGCTGAACAATCGTGAGAGTTGGGTTGGCCGCTCCACCAGATGGAAAAACTGATGAGCCAGCGACGTACAGATTATTTTGTCCAAACACACGACAATTTGTATCCACAACACCATTCTTGACCGTGTCTGCCATTCGAGTGCCGCCCATGTGGTGCCAACCAGCGCCCTCATCATCCGTCTCGCGGTAATCGGGAAAACCATCATTGCCAAACACCCAATTGGCAAACTTGATGCGTCCGAAATTTCTGGCCATCACATAATCATTGAACTGAGAAAGGGATTTTCGTAGCGTGGCGAGATCTCGACCTGTTTTTTTCCAGTGAAGCTCCGTCATCGGAATTCCGAAACGGTCACGCTTCGTCTCGGACAGTTTCACATGATTATTCCAAATGGGTTCTTGTTCCCACTGCGCTCTGAGGATTTTCCCACACACGAGGTTTTCCCCTACGAGGGAAGCGGCCCATGCGCCGGCTTTCGGCGCGACGCATAAAAGGTCGCGAAGCAGCGCCCGTGTCCCTTCAGTTGACATTCCTCTCACTGAAATAGTGCAATTTAACGTCGATAACTTTCCTTTTACCGCATCCGTCAAACCAACCAAGCTCTTCCCCTGATAAAGAGGCGTCAATTTGAGATCAACGAGCGCTTCTCCCACCGTGAAAGCGGGGTGCTCCATCCAATACCGACCTAAGGGTGCTCGAGGGTCAACAATTTTCCCCTTCGTCTGATGATTACACCACAGAAGCATCCGGCTGTTTTCTATCCCGCCCATCGCCAAAATGAAGTGTTTCGCCTTTACGTCGGTAGATTGCCCCGAATAGTTCGTAGCGGTTACACTCACGACACGCTGGCCATCAGTCTGCAATCCCGTTAGGTTGGCGTTTGTAACGTAAATGACGTTTGTCGACGAATTAAGTCTCTCCCGATATTTTTCACCAAATCGAACTAGCGAATGCGAAGCACCAATTTGTCTGATGCCGAATTCACGATCTACGACAACGTCATGGGGTGGTTCTGGAATTTCGAGAATGGACAGTGCTTTCCCCAAGAAGGGGTCTAGGGCGTTCTTTTCTATTGGCCAGTATGCATCCTCAAAGCCCTCCTTCTTTTGGAAATCAATTTCAGCTAGTGGTAGGCAGTGCCCTCCCCAATGGCCACTCGTACCCCCCAGATATCGTAACCGAGCAGAATCAAGTTCGAAGTAGGGGTCACCTATCACATCCCCCTTATAAATCTCCTGAGACTCCGCGCTCCGATTAAGGCCGCCTCCCTCTAAGAGGATCACTGAACGACCATAGTCTCCAAGTTCTAACGCGACAGTCATTCCGGCTGGCCCTGATCCCACCACGCAAAAATCTGCTATCTTCGGGAGGCCGTTTACTGAAAGGTTGAAATCAATATGCATCAAATATCTCCTGTTTGTAGCACCCAGCCTTGTTTCATGAATTTTCCACTCCTTCTGCTATGAATATTGTCGGAAATGCGAGTGAGCAAACTCATTTGGGTGAACAAAAACAATCCGATCAAGAATCCTCTGCGTGAACACATGTGTGTCACCTCCTTTGTACATCTCGGCGTCCGCTCATTTATCAACAAAAGTCACAGCCTGAGAAAAGCTCTGATTGAAGGCATCACTCTGGAAGCGGTCTTTCCATCCCACGACGCGATGGCCTTCCCCTTCATATAGCGTCCGTCGAGAATGTTCTACCCTCTCTGCCTGATGCATGCGGGGGATCTCCCTACCAATGTTCCCTGGTCAAGTCCTTTCTCCCTGTAAAAGCGGTCATGGCGCTGATCGCTCCGGCTGTGGTCATCATGCGACCTGACTTTGCACGGGATACCGCTCTGAAGTTTACTCTTAATATAACGGCAGTTCAAAACTAGAGTAAAAGGTGGCTTCGGCGGTCCTCGATGATAAGGAGTGTATTCATGAGGCGGTCAAGGTTCTCCGATGAGCAGATTGTCTGTGCTCTCCGCCAAGCCGAGAGCAGGCCTCTCGCCAGCGATCTCTGCCGGTAACTCGGAATCGCCGAGCAGCCTTTTGGGTTCGAAGAAGAAGTACACGTATCTGGCGTGAGCGAACTGCGGAGGCACAAACATATCTCGCCGCATCGGAGACCAGCTCCAATGCCCACCGGTCCACAGAAACGCTGGAGTATGGATTTCGTGCATGATACCTTGGGTGAAAGGCGGCCCTATCGGATCCTGATCGTCGTCGATCACTGGAGTCGTTCCAGTCCGAGCTAGAGGCAGGGCTTCGCGTGTCTGATGAGAAGGTGGGGCAGGTGCTCGATCGGATCTTGGGGGATGAGTCGGGGCCGCGTTCGATCACGGTCGATTTTAGTATGGATTTGCAGCCCCGCCTCCATAGCTCACTCGGACACCTGACCCTGAGCGAGTTTATTGCCCAAAGTCATGTAGAACAGAACGTTGAAGAAGCCCTCTCCTTTGGTTAAGAGTTGTCTTGAAACGGAGCCAACGTCAAGAGGGCAGGCGACCACTTAGCACACTGTCCAAATTTCCGGAGCCCTCTCTAGCTGAAGTGGTACAACCACGAGCGGCCGCATCAAGTGCTCGGATACCGTAGCCCGGTTCAATGCAAGGCTCAACAAACGGCTCAGGTGGCTTGATTTCAGGAGGCACTACAGTCATAAGATACTCTTGCATTTTGCAGTTCACGATTCGCTATTAAAGATTAAAGTTAACGAAATGGAAGTGCGTCTCCAAAAAATCATTGCAGGCACAGGGCTTTCGTCGCGCCGAAAGGCGGAGCTGTTGATCGCCGCCGGCCGGGTGTCGGTGAACGGGAAGGTCGTCACTGAGCTTGGGACGAAGGTCGATCCAGCGCGTGATCACGTGAAGGTGGACGGGAAGCACCTGAATTCGGCGCAGCCGTTCGTGTATCTGATTCTGCATAAACCCAAGAATGTGATGTCCACATTGGACGATCCGGGCGGACGGACGACGGTGAAGGACTTCTTGCGGGGTGTGTATGTTCGGGTGTTCCCGGTCGGACGGCTCGATTTCGATAGTGAAGGATTGATGCTCCTGACGAACAACGGCGACCTGGCCCAGGCGTTACTGCATCCTCGGTACCATGTGCCTAAGACCTACTTGATTAAGGTCAAAAAGATTTTAACGGATGAAGAGATCAAGAAGTTGGAACGAGGGATCCGTCTTGAAGATGGGATGACTGGTCCGGCGTACGTGAAGAAGGTGAAGAAGGCTGAGCAAAACTCGTGGTTGGAAATCACCATCCGCGAAGGGCGTAAACATCAGATCAAACGCATGCTGGAAGCTGTCGGGCATCCGGTGCTCAAGTTGATGCGGGTTCGGATGGGGCCACTGTCTCTTGGGGATCTTGCGCCTGGCGAATTCCGGTTTTTGAGCGATCGGGAAGCGAATGCCTTGCGGGAACTGGTTGAAGAGCGACGAGAGGCTGTTGAACGGGGAGACGAGCAGGTGTTCAGATCGAAACGACCGGCGAGACAGGCTGGATGGGCCAAACCGGACAAAACGAAGAAGGTATCAGCGAAGAAGGTGCAGGCTGTATGAAGAATCGCACACACCGTTGCGGCGAGTTGAACAAGAAACACGTGAGCCAAATTGTCGTCTTGAACGGTTGGGTTCAGCGGCGGCGCGACCACGGCATGGTCATCTTCATCGACCTTCGCGACCGGACGGGCCTAACACAGGTCGTGTTCAACGCCGAACGAAATCTCAAGGTCCACCAGGCGGCACACTTACTCCGCAGCGAGTGTGTCGTGTCGGTCACCGGCACAGTCATGGCGCGGCCGGATGAGTCGAAGAATCCCAATCTCGCGACGGGGGAGATCGAAGTTTTTGTGGATGAGGTGGACATTCTGAATGAGGCAAAGACGCCGCCATTCTTGATTGAAGACGAGGCGGAAGTGACGGAAGCCATCCGCCTGAAGTATCGCTACCTGGATCTTCGCCGTCCGAGAATGCAGCAGCTCTTGAGCCTGCGGCATCGGATCATGCAGGCGACGAGAGGCTTCTTGAATGCGGAAGCGTTCCTGGAGATTGAGACCCCGATCCTGACGAAAAGCACGCCGGAAGGAGCCAGGGATTACTTGGTGCCGAGCCGGGTCAATCCCGGGCAGTTCTTTGCCTTGCCGCAATCGCCGCAATTGTTCAAACAAGTCCTGATGGTGAGCGGGGTCGATCGGTATTATCAGATTGCGCGCTGCTTCCGCGATGAAGATCTCCGCAACGACCGGCAGCCGGAGTTCACCCAGATCGACTTGGAAATGTCGTTCGTGGATCGGTCGGATGTCATGAGTTTGATGGAACAGATGATCGTGACTGTGTTCCGTGAAGCCGGCGGTGTGGAGCTGCCGGCGCCCTTTCCACGGGTGACCTATGCGGAAGCCATGGGCCGCTATGGTTCAGATAAACCGGATCTCCGGTTCGACATGCCGCTTCACGATGTGACGGCGTTTGGCGCGTCGAGCGAGTTTAAAGTCTTTAAAGATGCGGCGGCGAAGGGCGGTATCGTCAAGGCGTTGATCGTGAAGGGCGGAGCGTCGCTTTCGCGCACACGAATCGATGCGCTGGGCGAAACGGCGAAGAGCTTCGGCGCCAAGGGCTTGGCCTGGCTCAAGCTTACTGCCGAAGGTCAGCTCGAATCAGTCATTGCAAAATTCCTGGATGCGAAGGCCTTTGCCGCCGCGTTGCCCGATGCCAAGCCCGGGGATCTCGTGCTGTTCGGTGCCGATAAGCCGGCGGTCGTGCACGACGTGCTGGGTCGTATCCGTTTGCTGCTGGGTGAAGAACTCAATGTGATCGACAAGACTGCCTGGAAGCCGCTGTGGGTCACCGAATTTCCACTGCTGGATTACTCGCCGGAGGAAAAGCGCTATGTCTTCATGCATAATCCCTTCGCTGCGCCGATGGACGAAGACTTGAAACTGTTGGACTCGGAGCCGTTGAAAGTCAGGGCCAAGGCGTATGACATGGTGCTCAACGGGAGTGAAATCGGCGGCGGCAGTATCCGCAACCACCGAAGCGAGGTGCAGCTTCGAATCCTCGATCTCTTAGGCATCAGCAAGGAGCAAGCACAGGCTAAATTCGGGTTCCTGCTGGAAGCGCTCGACTTCGGCGCGCCGCCCCACGGCGGGATCGCTTTCGGATTGGATCGATTGGTCATGCTGCTCGGCCATGCCGATTCGATCCGCGATGTCATCGCGTTCCCCAAGACCCAGAAGGCGCAATGTCCGCTGACCGATGCGCCGTCCACCGTCGGCCCGGAGCAATTGAAGGAGTTGCGGATTAAGCTGGATCTCGTGGAGTAGATCCCTATGGCTGGCAATACGTTTGGCAGAATCTTCACCGTCACCTCCTTCGGTGAGAGCCATGGGCCGGCAATTGGGTGTGTGGTTGATGGCTGCCCGCCTGGTCTCGCGCTTTCCTCGGAAGATATTCAGAAGGATCTCGACCGCCGGAAGCCCGGTACCTCCCGGCATGTGACCCAACGCCAGGAATCGGATCGCGTGGAGATCCTGTCCGGAGTGTTTGAAGGCCAAACCACCGGAGTTCCCATTGCGCTGCTCATTCGCAATGAAGACGCGCGGAGCCGCGATTACGGGAATCTGATCGATACCTTCCGTCCCGGACATGCGGACTACACCTACTGGCAGAAATACGGCATTCGCGATTATCGAGGAGGGGGACGCGCGTCGGCCCGAGAGACAGCCGTTCGCGTCGCCGCGGCTGCGATTGCCAGGAAGTGGCTCAACGAGAAGCATGGTGTGGTGATTCGGGGATATCTGAGCCAGCTGGGGCCTCATGAATTGTCGTTCAAAGATTGGAACGTCGTGGGGCAGAATCCATTTTTCTCCGCCGATCCGGATTTGGTGCCCACGCTGGAATTGTTCATGGATGAGCTGCGGAAAGCTGGCGATTCAGTGGGGGCACGGATCACGACCGTAGCTGAGCATGTGCCGGTTGGATGGGGCGCGCCGGTCTACGCGAAATTGGATGCCGATTTAGCTGCGGCGATGATGGGCATCAATGCAGTCAAGGCGGTTGAGATCGGGGCGGGCTTTGCCTCGGTTGCCCAACGTGGGTCTGAACATGGTGACGAACTCACGCCGGAGGGATTCGTGACGAATCATGCCGGCGGTATTCTGGGTGGCATTGCCACGGGGCAGGATATTGTCGTGACGATCGGGATCAAGCCGACATCGAGTATCCGTATCCCGCGCCGGTCCATCGATAAGCACGGAAATCCAGTGACGGTCGAGACCAACGGCCGCCATGATCCTTGTGTCGGCATCCGCGCGACGCCAATTGCCGAAGCCATGATGGCTCTCGTCCTGATGGATCACGCGCTGCTGCATCGCGCCCAAAATGCCGATGTGACGACGAAGACCCCCAAGATCGCAGGCTCATTGAAGAAATCCCCTGTTTCCACGAACAAGACTCCAGCTGCGAAAATCAACTCCGATCCTGCCGAGGCGTAGGAATCACCCGCTCAGATGATTCGTTTCCACGAGGAAGGCTGTGCGGGATGCGGAGCCGCTACGATGACGCAGGTTGCTCAAGAACGCAGATCGCAATCGGCTGGAGGGTGGCGAGCAGGTCTGAGACGACCTGCTGTTCGAGGAAGGCGAGAAACTCGTCTATCTTGTCGCGCGAATCAATTATTTCAACGGTGATGGGGAGATCTTCAGCCAGACGCTCGATCTTGAATGTATGAATCACGCGAGTGTGGGGTCCGAATCCCATGAGCCCGCGGTGAACTGTGGCTCCGGCGAGTTGCCGCGCATGGGCCTGAGCGACGATCCATTCATAGAGCGGTCGCCCATTGTGTTTGTCCCGTTCTCCGGAAAAGATCCTGAGAAGGCAGCCGCTTTCAACACGCATCGATCATCTCCAGAGAAGATAAGCCGTGGAGTAGCCGGCCCATACCGCGATAAGACCCAGGACCGTATGGCCGATGACATTTCCTCCGGCTAACCACAGTTCTCCGTCGCGCAGCAGGTTCATCGTTTCGTTGCCGAAGGCCGAGAAGGTGGTAAATCCGCCGAGCAGACCGACCATGAGAAAGGCCCGTGCTTCTCCTGAGATGACACCACGATGATCGGCGAGCTCGGCGAGAAAGCCGATCATTGCACACCCGACGATATTAACGGCAAGGGTGCCGAATGGGAATTGGATGCTGTTGCTCAGTTGTTGAACGTACCCGCTCAGAAGGTAGCGGAGAATTGAGCCGATGAAGCCCCCTGTGCCGATAAGGAAAAGGGTTCGCAGGGTATGACTCGCTCCAAGAGACCACATTCGACTAACGCCTTATTGTACTGAAGTGTTTCGATCGAGTCACGTGGCATGGTGGGGAATGTGTCATGACAGGCATGGTTCGGATGGAAAACATCGTAGTACAATCCGGATGCGAATTAACCAAGGAAGAACTGAATGCTCGAAATCTATACAGATGGCGCGTGCAGCGGGAATCCTGGGCCTGGGGGATGGGGTGTGTTGTTGCGGGATGGCGATCAGGAAACAGAATTGTGCGGTGGAGAGCCGGCGACGACGAACAACCGCATGGAGTTGCTCGCGGTTATCGAGGCCTTGGAATCGTTCACCTCGCCGGTGACGGCCCGGGTCTATACCGATTCGCAGTATGTTCAAAAGGGCATCAGCGAATGGATCCACAACTGGAAACGGAAAGGATGGAAGACTGCCGGTAAAGAACCGGTGAAGAACGAGGATTTATGGCGACGTCTCGATAACTTGGCTACAGACCATACGCTCGAATGGCACTGGGTCAGGGGGCACAACGGTCATCCAGAGAATGAACGAGTCGATGGGTTGGCGCGCACCGGCCTTGAGCGGGCTCGCCGCGCCGGTCAATCCGTTGGCCGGCCGGTCGGCGATCTATCCAAAAAGATTCACGGTTCAGCCGACCTTCCCCCAATACTCGATATTCTACATGCCACAGTCTATCGAGGCGAGACCTACGTCTTTTCGGATTTCTCCTTTGCGCTGCATGCCGGAGAACATGTGGCCATCGTGGGACCCAACGGAGCGGGGAAATCGACGCTACTCAAGTTATTATTGGGCGAAGTCCACGCGATGCCGAAGGACGAAACACGTCTTGTGCTGTTCGGTGAAGAGCGCTGGAATGTGTGGGATGTGCGGAAACAAATCGGCATTGTCTCGCACGATCTTCAACGAGACTATCTGATCTGTGCCGAGGGAGTGAACGTCATCCTCTCTGGCTTCTATGCAAGCAACGATACCTATGAGTATCAAGAGTTCGGCGAAGCAAACGTCGCGAGGGCACATGAACTGATGCAGGAGTTGGGTATTGCGCACTTGGCCGGACGACGGTTCGGCCATCTGTCCACCGGTGAGCAAAGGCGGTTTCTGCTCGGGAGGGCGCTGGTGCATGACCCGTCGGTGCTGGTGCTGGACGAGCCGACGAGCGGCCTCGATCTCAAGGCCTGCTTTCAGTATCTTGATCTGTTGCGCGCTCTGATCGCAAAAGGAAAGACGGTTCTGCTCGTGACTCACCATCTGCATGAAATTCCCCCTGAGATTGGCCGTGTGGTTTTCCTGAAGGCAGGGAAGATCATCGCAGATGGCCACAAATCCACATTACTTACGGATGATCGAGTCAGCGGGCTTTTCGATAGTAGAATGACTCTCGTCCAGGCCAACGGGTGGTATCAGGCGTTGCCGGGTTGATGTACTCTCATATTCTTCATACATCCTCCACAGAATAATTCCTTTGTTTTGACGAATGTCATTCTCGGAGCTAGGCTTCAGGCACCGCTATGAGAAGCCGGCCGGGCACGTTCCGCGACCTCTTGAAACCGCTGCCCCCGCATCACTGGTTTGTATTGTGGGTGGTGCTGTGCATGTTGGAAGGGATACAAACGCTTGAGCATCCAGGATGGGCTGAAACCTGGGTCTGCCCACGCCAGGGGCAGACGGACCTTTATACTGACCGTGGGTCGCCGGGTTGCCGGCAACTTGGTGAGCCAAAAAACTATTCACCGCTCAAAATTTCCCCAAGTCCAAAGCCTTCGCCGTCGGACGCCCTTCAGCCATCTCTATCCGGAACTGTCTCCCTCGACCCGTCACGGCAGCTCCCCAGTAGGAAACCATTGCCGTTCTCCGAAGTATCTCTGCCGTTACCTCTCTTGAGCATCGGGCAGGACAAGGTCGGTTTCATTACCGGCTCTTGGGCAGGATTGGTGGCGCAACTCACGGTTGCATACAAAGCCGACGGAAAGGGGCCGGAGATTCTGGGCGATTCGAACCTGCTTCCTGCATCTGTCCACTCTTTTCATACGGCTGTCGCAGTTGCCACAAGGGCGGTGGGATATGATCCTCGATACCTGAGTGTGCGCATTCTGGTTCCGACCCGGCTGGACGGACCCAGCGCGGGCGGGATTTTTGCCGTGGGCATCGCTTCGGCACTGCTCGGCGATCCGATTCGCCAAGACGTGTGCATGTCGGGAACCATCGAGCCGGATTCTGAGATCAGACCCGTCGGACGGCTGGTGGATAAGATGAGTGCCTGTCGGGATCTCAAAAAAAGTGTGATGATCGTGCCGGACGGATTGGACAATAGCCATCTCAATTTCACCGGAGCCGAGCGATCCATCCAGGTGATGGAAGTGCACACGCTGGCGGAGGCCTACAGCGCTGCGACGGGACAATCGCTGCGTCAGGTTCCGGTCAACTGACAACCCTCAAGATCAGGAGAACCCACGATGAGGACTACGATGAGATCAAGAGGACTGATGGTGCTGACTATAGGGCTGCTGGCATCTGCCGCATGGGCCGCCGACCCGGTAAAAATCAATTCATTGTTCACGTATCCGGAAGCGTACAAGATGAAAGTGGTCCAGGTGGAAGGCACAGTGCGGAACTACCGGATGAATCACTTCATCGGCCAGAGGACGAAATTGGAGAAGTGTATCCAGGCCTTTTCAGTAGAGGATGAGACCGGCGTTGTCGATGCCAGCTATGCGACCCTCTGTCAGATGGGAACCGTGTTGCTCAAAGACGGGGATCAAGTGACGATCGAGGGCCACTTTCTGGGAATGTTAGATGTCCGCTCGGTGACGAAACGCTGAACGAATAAGTCCGATGCACTGACTTCCGGTTGATCATCGTACGCTCGAGGGGGAATAAGGTTTCGTACGGGACAGCGTCGGAATAGCTGGATTACCCACCTACTTCTTCCGAAATCCAAACAAGGCTCCAACCCCGCCGGCGCCGACTGAGGGCAGGTAACCGGTCAACACTTCTTTGAGGCTCTCGGCTTTCCCTTGCGCCCAGGCGAGACTGCGGGTGACATCCGCTTGGAGCAAGCTCCACTCCACGTGAATCCAGCCGGTCGTCTTGAGGGCAGCGATGAGCGCCAGCAAGGAACCGGCGATCAACAGCCCGATCATCAGGGTTTTTCGAAGTGCCCACCCGATCAAAAACCCTCCGATGAAGCAGGCTCCTCCACGCGCAAGGGCCGGCGACATCATATCGTTCAACCAAGCGCCAAACCCGGCGACAGTCGTTGCGCCGGCGGCAAGAAATGATTTGGCGGCCCAGGGAGGATTGGCCAGGATCGCTGCGAGCGCCTTAGCGAAGGCTCCTCCTTGAGATTTACTCGCTGCGTCGCTCATAGGCGTTTGGCTTCAAATGTGTTGCAGACGGACGGATCGCCGGATTCAAGGCCGCGCCTAAGCCACGTCGTCCGCTGCTCAGAAGAACCATGTGTCCAGCTTTCCGGTTGGACGTGTCCCCGTGACATCTTTTGCAAACGGTCGTCTCCAATGGCTGCGGCTGCGCGTAGCCCATCCTCGAAATCTCCCGGTTCGATCAAATTCCGTTCCCGCTTGGCGTGGTGGCCCCAGACTCCGGCGTAACAATCGGCCTGGAGCTCCATTCGAACCGACAGAGCATTTCCTTCTGCCTCGGAGACCTGACGCTGAAGACGGTGGACTTTTTCTGCGACACCGAGGAGATTTTGCACATGATGGCCGACTTCATGGGCGATGACATAGGCCTGAGCGAAGTCGCCCGCGGCCCCCAAGCGATGCGCCATTTCGTCGAAGAAGGCAAGGTCCAAATAGACTCGCTGATCATTGGGGCAGTAGAATGGGCCGACGGCGGACGAGGACGTGCCGCATGCCGACTGCACGGCGCCGGTGAAGAGGACCATGCGCGGGTCCTCGTAACGGGAACCGAGGAGGGTGCGCCAGGTCGTTTCGGTATCGGCCAGCACGACGGAAGCAAACCGGCCTAGTTGGTCGGTCGGGGCGCCGACCGGTCCCGATTGCGAGGGCGCGGAGACCTCGGTCATACTCTGAACACCGGTGAGGAGGTTGAGAATAGTGAGTGGATTGGCGCCCGTAAAATAGCTGACCGCAAGCGCCAGCACGATGGTGCCGATACCGAGACCACCTGTGCGTCCGATACGGGCCGGACCCATGCCGCGGCGATCTTCAATGTTGTCGCTTTCGCGTTGGCCGTCGGTACGCATAGTGGCCCTCCGTCACGCCAGCAATCAGTCCGATTCCTTCTCCATCGATTGAATGAACTTGTCGGCTTCGGCGATGGAACGGTTCATGTCTTTGACCAGCTGATCGACCTGCGCGTCAACCTTGATAAGTTCGCCCTTGATAGCCGCAAGCGCACGCGCGTTCAGATTATGTTTCAGGTAAAGCACTTGGTCGCGCAACGGTCTGAGAACCGGTTCGATCCGCTGCTCAGCCCGTTTCATGGCCGCCAGCATATCTTTGTAGCGGCTCTTGGTCTGGGTCAGTTTGGCTTGGCTCTTCCGGCGTAGATCGGCGCTTGAGTATTGGCTGAGCTCCTGTTCCCACTCGGAGAATAGAGCATCGGCCACGCTTTCGACATCCTCGATTCGCTTCCTGACCGCCTTCGCGCTGTCTTCACTGGTCTCTAGTTCGCCGCTCAACTTCTTATACGTCGCTTCCAGATCTCCACCTTCGTAAGAGACCACTTTCCCAAACTGATCCAGGGTGCTCTGAATGTCTTTCTTGGCGTCCTCTTGGGCGTCGCGCGCCGATTTGACGCGGCTGCTCAGAATGTCGCGCTTGGCGTAGCCCATCTTTTCCATGGTGGCGATATAGGCCTTGTCACAAGAGGAAAGGCCAAACGGTGCGACCAGCAGCATGACGGTCAGAACGAATTTCCGCATGTTCACCTCTATGAACGGAACACAGCCAACAACTCGGCAAACCACACCTGATTCTGCATCATAACTGAAGCCGGCACGAGGGGAAAGACGGTTAGTCGTCACACTCAGGGTTTTCACAAGTAGCAACAGGTTAGGCATCGCGTTATAGTGTCGATATGCGTCTGCAATCTCTCAACCCGTGCTGGCTGGTGATCATCGTTCTGATGGCTGGGTGTTCATCACAGCGAGTGATCCCTGAATCGCTGGAGCCTCTCGTCGATAGAGCTGTCACGTTTCGTGAAGTCGTGGATGCTCCACACGCGTATAAAGGGAAGGTGTTGGTACTGGGTGGCGAAGTGTTAAATGCAAAGCGGCTGAAAGACGGCACCCAAATCGAATTCCTGCAATTACCGCTTGATAAAGGAGAGAAACCGATTTTTGACCGCCAACAGTCACAAGGCCGATTTCTCGCACTCCAGCAAGAGTTCTTGGATCCCGCGACCATTGTGAACGGAACGAAGATGACGGTTGTTGGCGAGGTGGTCGGGGAAAAGACCGAGCATCTTGACGATGTCGAGTATCGGTACCCTGTCCTGATCGTGAAACATTTGCACAGCTGGACGGAGCAATCTCCGAACTACGCTCGACCTCGGCCGGGTCTTTCGCTTGGAATCTTCGGAGGCTCGGGGGGGCGAATGGGCGGCGGCGGTGGATTCGGTATCGGATTTTGATTCGTTGAAGGGCATGACCGACATTCGCAGATTGCATGAACGCATTCTCCGTCCGATTGTTTCGTGACGCGTCTATCCGAGTCACGCTGATCATTCCTCTACCTATTGAGATTTATCGACAAAGAGCAGAGAGTCTGCTTACGTAACTTCCTCCTGTCTCAAATGGCCAGCTGGGCAATTGCCCGCAAAGTGTACTTGCGCGAAGGGATAGGGCATGATATGCAAGTATATGTTCGGATTCCAAGGATTACTCCAGTCGTGAAGGAGATCGTGGCATGAAACAAAAACGGCAGACCAGGAAACGTAAGGAAAGAGTCACACTGTCTCTTTCTGCCGATATGGTGGAACGGTTGCGAACCGTCGTCTATTGGAGCCCCAAGCTGACGCTAACCGGTGTCGTCGAATCCGCGATTTTATCCACGCTCAAGAAACTCGAGAAGGGGAAGCGGTTCGGCAAAAGACGTGGCAAGTTGCCCGTCGGTCGGCCACGCAAGGATAAGTCGTCCTAACTACGGTTTCGAGATTTCCAGAAGCCTTAGGTCCTTTCGGGAAGTATCCGGATCAGCCCCACATCCAGCAGCGAGTCGCCATGTCTGATGCGGATTTCATCCGGCTGGCTCTTCAAGCGGCCCGGCAGGGGGTCGAGAAGGGAGAGATGCCCTTCGGCGCGTGTCTTGTCAGCCGAGGGCAGGTTGTCGCGATCGCGCACAACAGCGCCAAATCCGGCATGGATACGACCGCTCATGCGGAAATTCAGGCGATCAGAGAAGCCGGCCGTAAAATCAAGTCGCTCGAACTCCCCACAGCAACGATGTACAGCACTTGCGAACCGTGCCCAATGTGCTTCGCGGCCTGTGTCTGGGCGAAGATCACGAGGATTGTATACGCCAGCCGAATCGAGGATGCCGACAAAGCCGGCATCCGTCAAATTCACATTCCTTCCTCGCTGATGAATCAGCTCAGCCGCAGCAATGTGGACGTAGTGGCAGACGTCCTTCGTGAGGAGGGGGTGAAGCTCTTCGAGGGCTGGCGGCGGAAACAGATGAAATCTGGTGTGTAAGGAGCGATTTTTGTCAAAAGCATCGATGCATGGGTAAACTATAGCAGCATGCCTCCGTTCACACGAAGCTGGTTGATTCTTCTGTTGCTCATCCTCTGTGCAGGCTGCGATCAGATCACGAAAGATGTGGCCCAACAATACTTGTCCACTGAACCTCCGCGATCCTGGTTCCACGATACCGTTCGCCTGGAATATGCAGAGAATACCGGGGCCTTCTTGAGCCTTGGCACAGGGTTGTCCGAGGGGTTGCGAGTCATTCTGTTTCAAGTGTTCCCCTCGTTGTGGCTTGCCGGGTTGGTGATCTTTCTCTTCGTCGCCAAGCAGGTGCCGCTACTCTCGGCCGCTGCCTGGAGTCTCGTCCTGAGCGGAGGCATAGGTAACCTCCTGGATCGTGTGCTTCACGACGGGCGCGTCATCGATTTCATGAATCTCGGTATCGGCAACCTGCGCACCGGCATCTTCAATGTGGCGGATGTCTGCATTACGATCGGTCTATCGCTGTTGGTGTTCGAGATGTTGCAGCGACCTCGTACGTCCGTAAATGGATAGGTCTGGATTTTTGCAGCTGCAAGAGATCCGACTGTTGATTCCATGGAGGTCTGTATGAAGAACCTAACTGTGGCCATCGTTTGTTTGGTGCTGCTTACGGGATGCTCAGGTGCAGTCGGGAGCGGCATCTTGGGCGGAGTAGTCGGTGCCGGAGCGGCCGGGGGTGGCTATGAGTATCACCTCAAGCGCCAGAAAGATCGGGTGGAGCAAGACTTCAAGGCTGGGAAGATCGATCAAAAAGAATACGAGATCCGCAAGGACCAGATCGCCCGGGACTCACTGCTCCAATAAGAAGTGGGTTCGGGCGGGGATCATCGTCATTCCTTTCGCGACGAAATCCGAGCTGTTCCCTTCGACTGGCCTGATGCACTAATGGGTTCGCATCATGCGTCCCACCATGCCGATGCCGATTCCGAGGAGGAGATAGCCGGCAATCACGTTGAGCATGACCACGGCTTGGCAGATGGGATGAACCGGTTGGTATTCCACAAGCGCCAGTGACGAGGTAACGTTGATGGTGTAATAAAATCCGGACCACAAGGGAATCCAGGGTGAAGGTGTTGTGTTACCCATCGGTTCGAACCAATGCAAACGGAAGAACAACTCGTACAGCAAGCTGAATCCTACGAGCGCCCCGCCGATCCATGCTACCCAGCGCGAAACGCTCGTCCCGAAATTGCTCGTCGCCTTCCATGTCGAGAGTGCCAACGGATGCTTGCCCTGCATTTTGGACCAGACGAGTCGCGCGTTTCGCTCGTTCAGGTATTCTGCTTCTGACGCATCCAACTCCCCCGCTTCGGCGAAAGAGTTATTCGATCTCGAATAGGCCCGCACGGCGAGATGCTGCAACCGATGTTGGTCCGGCCCGGCAGACATTGCCGCCGCCGCTCGTTCCGCCACTCGGCCGGCGTTGGAAAACGCCCGTCCGGCTTGCGCGAAGTGCTGTAACCAATGCAGTTGCTGCCCGGCATTGTGGTAGGCTTGTATCGACTTAGGAGGATCTTGGGTTTCGAGAAAATGCGCGGCAGAGAGATAGTACTGAGCCGCCTGCATCAAATCAGCGCGCGAGTCGCGCCGCGTAAGGGCGTCGGCTTGCTTGAGCACATCGTCAGCGGATTGGACCGTCGAAATCTCGAGTGCGCTCTGCCGGTAATCACCGTGCGCAACTGGAGTTGACAGCGGCGGATCAGCCATCAGTGTTCTCCAATGGCGTCATGGTACTCCAATTTTAGGTCAGTAAGGAAGGCTTACGATACACAAAGCGTTTGGGCGCTGAAGCGTAGGTGGTGAAAACGTTGAGGTGGCTAATGACCGAGGATGGTAGCGGTAACGTGTTTTAGAGTTCTGTTACTTCCGAAATAATCGTGTGATACCCGCTGGCACCGGCTGGTTGGGGACGGACGATTTCGGCAATCTGGAGTTGTCCCTTTGTGTCGGTTGCACGGACGACGGTCTGAAACTTTCCGGGCTTTGGCGGCCGCCACGTGTAGCTCCATATGACCCAGGAATAGGGCGACATGGGGGGCTCGATTTGACAGTCGTTCCAGGTGCGTCCGGCATCAAAACTCAATTCCACTTTGCTGATGCTGTTGGGTCCGCCGAAGGCGATGCCTCGAAATGTGTGCTCTTGTCCGCGCAATGTTTGGTAATGCCCTGGTGAATCGATACGTGAGAACACTTTGATCGTGCCGTCATCGGTCCAGCCTTTGCGCTGCCAGTAGCCTTTGTAGTCCCCCGGATAGACCTCAATTTCCACGATCCACTTCACGTTCTTGATGCCATAGAGGCCGGGCACGATCAGCCTGAGCGGGAACCCGTGCTCCTTCGCGAGCTTCTCGCCATTCATCAGGAACGCAAGCATGACGTCGTCCTGCATCGCGCGGGTGAACGGGATACTGTCATCGTAGCCGTCGATGGCGCGGAACACAACATCACGCGCCGTGTCCGCGTCGGCGCCGCAATCAAGCAGCAGTTTCTTGAGCGAGATGCCGCGCCACGTCGCCGTGCCGATACTGTCGCCCCCCGGCAGCGTGTCGATGCACATCAAGGTAGAGATTTGATCGTAGGAATCGCGGTTCAAAATATCGCGCCAGCCGAGCGACATCGGCGTCTTCACCGAGCCTTTGATGTTCAGTTTCCACTGTTCGATGTTCAGGTCACGCGAGGCGGAGACGGCCCCATCAGCATAATTGACTATGTAGAATTTGGAGTTTGGCGTGAAATACGTGGTGTCACGAGAAGGAACGGCGAACATGCGACCGAACACACCGCCAACGGCATCGCAGCCGCCGACGCTGCCTGCCAAGGTTCCAAGACCGATGGCTTTGAGCAGCGCGCGTCGACGGATTGAAAATCTATCGCGAAAGTCTGTCATGGCGTTTGATTATACACTGCCGTGCGATTAATACATCGGTGGGCCTCTTGACTCTTGGGATCTACCTTGTTATCTTGCCACCTGTTCGTTGGTTTTGTGTTCCTGCCTGATGACCGCGCCTGACGGCGAGTCACGGTGCGGTGCCGAAGGGAAACTACCCGAATTTATTTCGAGCGGGTCCCTTGACACGCGACGCAGCACGTTGTATAGTGCGCGGCTCGCGTGATGAACGTGATCGTTCTTTGACAACTGAATAGTGGACGTTGAGCAAGGTGTAAGGTGTATTGAAGTGGTGGCCCTTGGTCCAAATTCTAAGAACACCTATTTGAGAGTTTGATCCTGGCTCAGAACGAACGCTGGCGGCGGGCCTAATACATGCAAGTCGAGCGAGAAGACGTAGCAATACGTTTGTAAAGCGGCGAACGGGTGAGGAATACATGGGTAACCTACCCTCGAGTGGGGAATAACTAGCCGAAAGGTTAGCTAATACCGCATACGACTCCTGGTCTGCGGATCGGGAGGGAAAGCGATACCGTGGGTATCGCGCTCTTGGATGGGCTCATGTCCTATCAGCT